>DIKL01000095.1 GCA_002424545.1 Syntrophaceae bacterium UBA5619 | reverse complement strand
GTCTCCTAAATTCTACGTTACCAAGAAATTTGCCAGGGTTGCGACCAGAAGCGCCGGTATCCTGATGGAAGCGTCCGTATCCGGTTTCGGAAGGATCGTTCGATTCATTTTCCGAATTCAGGATCTCACCATCACCAGCATCATCTTGAATCGCCGGACGGCTCTCAATGCGTGAGGTTTTCCGCCGGGCATGATGATCATTTCCCCCGCCTGGAGCTGATGAGGTTCACCGGAGATGACGATCTCGGCCTCGCCGTCCAGGATGCAGACCAAAGCGTCGAAGGGCGCCGTGTGTTCGCTCAATCCCTGGTCCCGGTCAAAGGCGAACAGGGTGACCGTCCCGGTTGGTTTCTTGATGATTTCCTTGCTGACGATGGCGCCGTCCTGATAGGTTACCAGATCCTTCATGTTGGATGCTTTTTCGGTCATATTTCCTCCCTTTCCGAGCGGTTCGGCTTATGATGCCATGGTCATGGCTGCAGAAATACAGCGGAGAAACGCAAATACTGTCGGGCTTTTCGTCCGGTGAGATGATAGCGAATCAGCGAAGGGATATCAAGGTGAAAATCCGGATCGCTTTTTCCGATTGACAGACCGCGGGAAATAGGGAATCTTGAATCATCTTTCGTTTTCTTGAAGCAGCGGCGTTTCGATGAAAGGAGATGAATGGTGAGGCGAATCGTTTGGCTTGCGTTGTTGATTTGGGGATTGGTCCTCATCGGGCCGGCGGCCGGCCGGTCGGCGGGACCGCCGCCGGTCGGCGGGAAACTTCCCGACTTCACCCTCGGTATCCCGAAAGAGGGTGTCGAAAAGGCCTACCTCGGTCTTTCCGGATCGGGGACCTTTACGATCGCGCAGATTCGGGCGAAGACCGTGATCGTCGAAATTTTCAGCATGTATTGCCCGTACTGCCAGAAGGAGGCGCCAAACGTCAACAGGGTCTACGAAAAGATCGAGGCCGACCCGGCTCTCCGGGGGAAGATCAAGCTCATCGGGATCGCGGTCGGAAACTCCGCCTTCGAGGCGGGGGTGTTCAAAAAGAAGTACAACATCCCCTTTCCGCTCTTTCCCGACGGCGATTTCGCCATCCACAAACGGCTGGGGGAGGTGCGGACGCCTTATTTCATCGGCGTGACGATCCATCCGGATGGATCGCATCGGGTGGTCCACTCCCGCCTGGGGGCGTTTGAGAGCGTGGAAAAATTTCTGGATGAGATCGTCAAGGCATCCGAGCTGCCGCAGGAGATGCGAAAATGAAAAGAAGGTTCATGATCGTTTCCGTCCTGGTCGGAGCGGTCCTGCTGGTCATGCCGGCGGTTCGCTCCTTCGCGCTGTCCGACGCCTACAAGGACAATATATACGATCCAGGCGGCATCAAACCCACGGACAGCGTTTTACGGGTGAAGGCCGGCGAAAATGCGCCCGATTTCACACTGCCGGCCGTTTCCGGGGAGCGGGTCTCCGTCGGGCAGTTTCGGGGGAAGAAGAACGTGGTGATCTCTTTTGTCCCGGCCGCCTGGACGCCGATCTGTTCGGACCAGTGGCCCGGCTACAATATCGTGAAGGAGATGTTCGACGCGAACGACGCAATCCTCCTCGGGATTACCGTGGACAATCTTCCCACGCTTTTTTCCTGGACGAACCAGATGGGGAGACTCTGGTTTCCGGTCCTCTCCGATTTTTGGCCGCACGGCGCGGTTGCGAACCAATTCGGCGTGCTGCGTTCCGACGGCACGGCGGAGCGGGCCCTGTTCGTAATCGACAAGAAGGGAAAGATCCGCTATATCGATGTCCATGACATCAACCGGCGTCCGTCGCTGGAGATCCTGATGGGTGAATTGGAGAAGCTCAGGGATTGAGGCCGTTCGATCAAGAACAGACAGGCTGATCGCAGAAATTTCCTCGGTAATTTGCGGTTCTTCATAAAAGCCTTGACGCGATCCGGCGATGTGTTATGAAACGGCAGAACGTGATACGGTGATTGGAAGATGTCTGAACTGGTCCGCTTCGGTGTTTCTCTGGAGAGGCCTCTGTTGGAGAGATTCGATGCCCTCATCCGGGAGAGGCAGTACACCAACCGCTCGGAAGCGCTGCGGGACTTGATTCGCCGGGAACTGGTCCAGAGGGCATGGCGGAAAGGCGGCGAGGTGGCCGGCGCCGTTACGCTCATCTACGATCATCACAAGCGGGATGTCCTGGCCAAGGTGACGGACACCCAGCATGAATTCCAGAAGGTGATCATTTCGACCCAGCACATCCATCTGGATCACCACAACTGTCTGGAGATCGTTGCCGCCCGTGGAAAGGCCGAAGAGGTGCAGCGACTGGCCGATGCCCTGACATCCATCAAAGGCGTCCGTCACGGAACCCTCAGCATGTCGACCACGGGCAGCGAGATCGGATAGCCGTATTATTTTTTTTGCGCTGTCGTGCCACGAATGTTGTATTCATGGCATGATGAGATTCCAGACGGGAAAGGAAAAACGACCATGCACATGGCGGATGCGCTACTCTCTCCCGCCGTCGGGACGACATTGTGGGCCGGTTCGGTGGCGGTCGGCGGCTTTGCCTCAAAAAAACTCAGCAGACGGATCGACGATCGTCTGATCCCGCTGATGGGAGTCCTGGGCGCGTTTATTTTCGCGTCGCAGATGATCAATTTCACAATCCCCGGGACCGGTTCGAGCGGACACCTGGGGGGCGGGATGATCCTTGCCATCCTGCTGGGGTCCCACGCGGGTTTTCTCGTCATGGCCTCAGTCCTGATCGTCCAGGCGCTCTTCTTCGCCGACGGTGGGCTGCTGGCGCTTGGCTGCAACGTCTGGAACCTGGGTTTTTATCCCTGCTTCCTGGCCTATCCGTTCATCTACAAGCCGTGGGTTGGAGACAGCAAAAATCCCGGGCGCGTCCTTGTCGCATCCGTTGTGAGCGTTGTCGCGGCATTGCAACTCGGCGCCTTTTCCGTCGTTCTGGAGACGCTGGCCTCCGGGAAAAGCGAGCTGCCGTTCAACGCCTTTGTGCTGCTGATGCAGCCGATCCACCTGGCCATCGGGATTGTCGAAGGCGTCGTGACGGCCGGGGTGATCGCCTACGTTCACGGGGCCAGACCCGAACTCATCGAGAGCATGACCGCTTCCCGGCCCCTCGGCCCGGGGGTTTCATTTCGGAAAATCATGATCACCTTCGGGGTTTGCGTGATCGTCACCGGCGGGCTCCTCTCCTGGTTTGCCTCGACCCATCCGGACGGTCTGGAGTGGTCCATTGAAAAAGTAACCGGCAAGGGCGAACTCGCGGAGGCGGAGGCGGGCATTGCCGCCGTGCTCAAGGGGATTCAGCAGAAAACCGCCTTCCTTCCCGATTACAATTTCCGGCCGCCGGAATCGGAACCGAAGACAAAAGAGGTGTCTCCCGACTGGCCGGGGATCGACGGTGGAACCTCAACGGCCGGTATTGTCGGCGGGGTGATCGTCCTGGCGATGGTCGGATTCATCGGTGCGGGGATTCGATTTTTCCGCAGGGGGGATCCCGCAAGATGAACAGGACGCCGACGACGTATCGCTGTGTCTTGCGGCCGGCTGTAAGGTCGGTTCATGAGGAGGTCGGGCAGTCCGGAATGGCCCCATGACTTTCGACGAACGTTACTTTGCCGTCGGCCGGCTCGACCGGCTCTCCTATGGGCAGACCTTGATCCACCGCCTGGATCCGCGGGTCAAGGTGGTCGCCACGCTGCTGTTTCTGGTCACCGTGATCTCCTTTCCGCCCCACGAGATTGCAGGGCTGCTTCCTTTCTTCCTGTTTCCGGTGCTGCTGTTGACCCTGGGCGGCATCCCCGCCGGATTTATCCTCCGGAAGATCGTCTTCGTCTCTCCCTTTGCGCTGATGATCGGCATCTTTAATCCCGTTCTGGACACGCGGACCGTCACCGTCCTCGCCGGGCTTCCCATATCG
The DNA here is from genome assembly GCA_002424545.1 of Syntrophaceae bacterium UBA5619. Taxonomy (GTDB): domain Bacteria; phylum Desulfobacterota; class Syntrophia; order Syntrophales; family UBA5619; genus UBA5619. The sequence continues at coordinate 25,775 of DIKL01000095.1, read as the reverse complement.
GCGGGATGGTTGTCGTTTCTTTCGATTCTGTTGAAATTTGTGCTCACGACCGGCGCGGCGCTGCTGCTGGTTGCGACGACGTCGTTTCCCGGCATCTGCCACGCCCTCAGGCGACTGGGTTTCCCGTCCCTTTTCGTTTCCCAGCTTCTGTTTCTCTACCGCTATCTCTTTGTCCTCGCGGAGGAGGCGATGAGGATGACCCGGGCGCGCGACATGCGTACTTTCGGCAAACGCGGTTTGGGATTGGCCGTGTTTGTTCGCATCGTCGGAGTCCTCTTTCTGCGGACGGTGGATCGCGCCGAGAGGATCTACGCCGCGATGCTCTCCCGGGGTTTTCAGGGCGACATCCCGACGCTCCGGAGATTCCGGATTTCCTTCAGGGATATGGCCTTCCTGGCGGCGGCGACGATCCTGCTGGGGGCATTCAAGTTCTATCCGGTGACCGAAGGGATCGGCCGCCTTGCCCAGGGGTTGCGGCCATGAGCCATCACATCATCGATTTTGCGGACGTCCATTTCCGTTATCCCGACGGGACGGAGGCGCTCCGGGGAATCCGCTTCCGGATCACCCACGGGGAGTCGGTCGGCATCGTCGGCGCCAACGGGGCGGGAAAATCGACGCTGCTGCAGCACCTGAACGGCTGCCTGCTGCCGACGCAAGGAACGGTGACGATCGGGGATCTTGCCTTGACGGCCAGGACCCGGCAGGAGATCCGCAAAAAGGTCGGCGTCGTTTTTCAGAACCCCGACGATCAGCTCTTCATGCCGACGGTTTTCGACGATGTCGCCTTCGGCCCGCTCAATCTCGGACTGGACGAGGCGCGTGTCCGGGAACGGGTCGACACAGCCCTGGCCATGGTCAACGGCCTTTCCCTCCGGGACAAGCCGCCGCACCATCTCTCGGCCGGACAGAAGAGCGCCGTTGCGATCGCCTCGGTGATGGCCATGGAGCCGGACATTCTCGCAATGGACGAACCGGCCGCAACGCTGGATCCCAGGTCGAGGCGGTTGCTGATCTCGCTGCTGAAGGGTTTCACCCATTCCAAGATCATCGCCTCCCACGACCTCGACCTGATCCTCGATGTCTGCCGGCGCTGCATCGTGATCGGGGAGGGGAGGGTGGTTGCCGATGGACCGTCGGAGGAGATCCTCACGAGGAGAGAGCTGCTCGAGGCCAACAATCTGGAGCTGCCGCTCTCGTCCAGAGGCGCTGACGACCGGCGCTTCAGCGGAGGTGCCGTTTTATACAGAGACGCCTCCCCGTTGTTCATGGAGAGGCGTTTCTAAAGTCAGCGTCTATGCGACACGATGTCCCTTAGGGCTTGAATGGTCCCAGGATCTTCACTGCATTGGCCGCAAAAGAGGCATCGGCCATCTTGTCCTGGGGAATCTCGGTCGTATAGTTTGTCCAGCCGGCCCAGCGGAAGATCTCCTCCATGTTCTTGACGCTGTCCATATCCACCTTGAGGTCGGGATCATACACCTGGGGTTTGCCCGCGCGGATGGCCGCCTCCGTGGAGGTGACGTATTTTAGATAACCCTTCAGGTTGGCCGGATCAAGGTATTTGTTTCCCTGCATAGCCCGGGACCCTTGGATCAACGCCACCATGAACCGCTTGGCCGTATCCGGGTGTTCCTTGATGAACTTCCCCGAATACATGAAGACGGTCGTCATGGCGCCGGGCGCCGTATCCTTGGCCAGGAGCACCCCTTTGCCGCCGCCGAGGATCTGGTCCGAGTAGGGAGGCCCCACGAGGGCCGCATCGACGGAGGCTTTCTCGATGGCCAGCGGCATGTCGGGATTGGCCAGATTCACGATCTCGATGTCCTTCACCGTCAGCCCCGCATCCTTGAGCGCCCGGGCAACGAAGTAGGCGCCCGTCGTTCCCGGCCCCCCGGCCAGGGCGACCTTCATCCCCTTGAGATCGGCCACAGACTTCACCTTTCCGGAATCCTTCAGGTCTTTCCGGACGATGATGATGGTGGGTCCGTCCTTGCGGGGCTGGACCGCAGCCGACCCGACGATGCGCAGATCGAATCCCTTGTTAAAAGCGTTGAAGGTCGACGCCCCGATGCCGACACCCCCGGCGTCGAGGGATCCCTGGGCGAGAAACGCCATCGCCTCGGTTCCGGAGGCGACTTTCTGCATCTCCACCTCGATGTTCTGCTCTTTCATGAATCCGCGCTCGATCGCCAGATAGAGGGGCGCAAAATTCATGATGGCGACGTACGCGACCTTGACCTTGTCGGCGGCGAACGCCGGAGAGGTCAGGGACACCAGCAGCGAAACGGCGCCGATCCAACCCAAAACCACTTTGCCTTTCTTCATCGTTTCCTCCCTTGTTTTATTTGTTTCCCCTTTGCCGGCTTCCCCGCGGACAACCCGTGTCAGGGGATGGGAAGGGGATACGTTGACCATCCGCTTCCTGAACTGAGTAAAGGTCATGCCTTTGTGCCCGTTCCTCCCACATCGGCCACATCGGCGGTGGCCGGGAGCTCCTCCCTCTGCCAAGGCATGAGCCGCCGCTCCAGGGCCTGAAGACCGCTGGTAAAGAGCGCCCCGAGGATCATGATGACCACCAGGCCGGCGAACATGTTTTCCGTCAGCAGGGTCTGTCAGGAAAACCAGATGAGGTAGCCCAGGCCATAATTGGCGGCCACGAATTCGGCCGCAATGATCACGATCAGCGAGGTGCCGAGGCTTAAGCGGAGGCCCGAGAAGATGATCGGGAGGGCCGCCGGGATGATGATGTGGCGGAACATCTGCCGGTGGTTCGCCCCGTAGTTTCCGCCCGCCTCGAGGAAGATGGGTTCGATGTCCCGGACGCCTACGGTGGTGTTGATCAGGACAAGGAAGAAAGAGGCGATGGCGACGATCACAATCTTGCTGACCTCGCCGATACCGAAAACCAGCATCACCAATGGAAGGATAGCAATCTTGGGCAGGACATACACCGCCGAGACGACCGGGTCGAGAGCGACTCGGATCGTCCGGTTCATCCCCATGACGACGCCGAGGATGATGCCGGGAACGGCGCCCACGAAAAACCCGGCGAAGATCCGGAAGAGGCTCACCCAGAGGTGCCCCTCAGCGAACACCTTCCGGATGCCCACCAGATCCCCCGTAGCGATCAAGCCGGGAAGGAGCCAGAGCTTTCCCAGAAGCTCGCCCTTGACCGTGAGCTCCCAGAGGGCCACGGCCACGGCCGTGGGCGCGGGGAAGAATCGCCCGTCAAGCCACGCAAGCCGGACCGCCGCCTCCCAGAGGGCTAAGAGGACCAGGGGAAAGCCGATGGAAAGAAGACGGTCCCGGGTGTTGGCATCCATATGCCGGCAAGATCCGTTCATGACTGTTTCTCCATGGTGCGCTTCACCTCGACCTCCAGTTCCTGCCAGATGGCGTAACTCAAGCGCGCAAATTCGGGTGTACTGGTCAATTCGAAACGGCGGGGACGCGCAAAGGGTACGGAAAATTCGGTCTTGTATGTGCCGGGATGGGCGGTCATCAGAACGATCCGGTCCCCCAGCAGGACCGACTCCTCGATGCTGTGGGTGATGTAGACCACGGTCTTGCGGGAGTGCTCCCAAAGGCGGACCAGTTCTCCCTGGAGGATCGCCCGGGTCTGGGCATCCAGGGCGCCGAGGGGCTCATCCATGAGCAGGATCTCCGGATCGTTCGCGAAGGCCCGGGCGATGCTCACCCGCTGCTTCATGCCGCCCGAGAGTTGATGGGGATAGGCATCGGCAAAATTCGCCAGACCCACCATCTTGATCCAGCCGCGGGCCGTCTCCCACCGCTCGACCCTGGGAACGCCGCGCATTTCGAGGCCGAAGGCCACATTGTCCAGAACCGTCTTCCAGGGGAAGATGGCATATTCCTGAAAGACGATGTTCTGGAGTGGCGCCCTGGTATCCCGCGGGAAAAGTTCAACCCGTCCGGAACTCGGCGTCATGAGACCTCCGAGAATCCGGAGAAACGTCGATTTCCCGCAGCCCGAGGGTCCTACGATACAGACGAATTCCCCCTCCTCCACAACAAGAGAGAAATTTTGCAGGGCGCATGTCGGTCCGTTCCGGCATGAATAGACTTTGGTCAGATCGCTGGCCTTGATCTTTACCGTCATGAGATTTTCTCGGTTTTATACGCTCTGCTATGCGTCCGGCGCCGACAGAATATCCTGCCCGAGCTGCGGACCCTCCATGTCGCGGCGGAGGGATTTATACCCGTTCCACATCATCAGAAAGTCCACCAGTACCATCGCCGTCATCGCCTCGGCCACCGGCACCACCCGCGGAACGATGGTCGGGTCCCGGCGGGTTTCCGCGGCAAGTTTTTCATTCCGCTTCTTGATTACATTGATCGTCACTTGATCCATGGAGATGGTTGAGGTCGGTTTGACGGCAATACGGAAAACGATATCGTCGCCGTTGCTGATCCCGCCCAGCATCCCGCCGCAGCGGTTGGTGCGAAAACGGACCTCTCCCCGTTCGTCGTAATAGGGGATGTCGTTGTTCTCGCTGCCCAGCCGGCGCGCTTCGGCGAAACCATCGCCGAATTCGATCCCCCGGACGGAACCGATGCTCGTCACGGCATGGGCCAGGACGGCTGTCAGTTTATCGAAGACCTGCTCGCCCAGACCTGCCGGGACCCCGCGGGCGATCACCTCGATGACCCCGCCAACGGTGTCCCCTTTTTGGGCCGCCTCCAGGGTCTTGGCGATCATCCGTTCGCTCGCCGCTACGTCGGGGCAACGGGCGATGTTGGTTTCCGTATGAGCGACGATGTCGTTCCAATTCAGGTCCGGCCGAGCAGAAATTCCCGCCATCTCTTTCGTATAAGCCCGCACCTCGATCCCTTCCCGGCTGAGAATCTTCTTGGCCAGCGTTCCAGCGGCCACCCGGCAGGCGGTTTCCCTGCCGCTGGAACGGCCGGCGCCCCGCCAGTCCCGGAAGCGTCCATATTTGATATGAAAGGTGTAATCCGCGTGGCCGGGCCGCACACGCTCCATGACTTTGGCGTACTGCTTCACATGGAAGGGCTCCGTATCGATGTTGTAGATGATCATGCCGACCGGGGCGCCCGTGGTGCGGCCGTCGAAAACACCAGCCACGATTTGCACCCTGTCCTTTTCCTGACGGGGCGAGCTGATAGCGCTTTGGCCCGGACGACGACGGTCGAGTTCAAACTGGATCTCCGCCTCGGTGATGGGCACCCCGGGGGGCACCCCGTCGACGATGATCTGTAAGGCCGGGCCGTAGGATTCACCGGCGGCCGTAACGCGAAAAACTCTTCCGAAGGTATTCCCCTGCATCTTCTTCCTACTCCTTTTTCATCTTTCCCCCGAGCCCCTGAATCAACTGCAGGAAGTTCGGAACAGTGACCTCGACCGCCTCCGCCGTGTCCACCTCCGTCCGGCCGGGGATGGCCAAGCCGGCGACGGATAGAGACATCACCACCCGGTGGTCGCCGTGCCCTTGAACGGGGCAGCCCATAAGCCTGCTTTCATGGATGATCATGCCATCGGGCAGTTCTTCCACCCGGGCGCCGAGACGCCCCAGCTCCGCGGCCATGACGGCTATCCGGTCCGTCTCCTTGAGTCGCGCATTGGCCACATTGCGTAAAACCGTCTTCCCTCTTGAAAAACATCCCACCACGGCCATCGCCGGAAGCGCGTCCGGAATATCGGCCATGTCGATCTCGATGCCCCGCAGGACCCCCTGCCGCACACGGAGTCCCCCGTTTTCAAGCGAGATCGGTGCCCCCATTTCCCGCAGACAATCCAAGATCTTCTTGTCCCCCTGGACATCATTCATGTCCAGTCCCCGCAATGTGATGTCCGCATCACACAGCACGCCTGCGATCAGGAAGAAGCTTGCCGATGAAAAATCGCCGGGGATGGTTACGTCCCGGCCGTGATAGGACTGCCCTCCGAAGATTTTGAAACGGCTCAGGTCGTCCGATGCCTCATAGCGGATCTCCTGGCGATCCAGCCATTGGAGGGTCATACGGATATACGGTTTTTCATGAACGTCGTAAACCTCGAATTCGGAATCATGCTCAATTAAGGGGCAATGGATCAGGAGGCTCGAGGCATACTGCGAAATGATCCCGCTGAACCGTGTTTTCCCTCCCTTCAAACGTCCCCGGACCACGATCGGAGGAAGGCCGTTGTTCCGCGTTGAAGCCACCTCCGCACCGAGCCCGTTCAGGGCCTCGATCAGCGGCCCGACGGAGCGCCGGACGATCTGACGGTCGCCGGTGATCACGGTCATTCCCTCCACCAAACTTGCCGTTCCCATGCAGAAATTCATCGTGGTCCCGGAATTGGCCACATCCACGATGTTGTCGGGCACATGCGGATGACCGCCCACTCCTTCGACCGTCCAGGAGCCTCCCAGATCGACCCTGGCGCCGAACATTCCAGCTGCCCTGGCCGCCGCAAGACCGTCCCCCGACTCCAGGGGATGGTGGATGATGGACTTTCCCTGCGCGAGGCCCGCGATGGTCACGGCCCGGATGGTGTGTGACTTGCTCGTCGGAATCGGGATGTCGCCCCGGAGCGTCGATTTTTCGCTGATCAATCTCATGGGTCTCTTTTCCAGATTCCACTATGGAGTGCGATGGTCTATATCATAATCGATGGATATTCTCCAATCGGCGAAAAAGCGTTCAGGGATGCGGTTCCTCCTGGCTCGGGACAATCATGACCTGTGCATGGGGAAGCTGCTCTTTGATGGCGGTTTCCAGCCGTTGGATGGCGTCATAGGTCTGCTGCATCTTCTGGTTCGGATCGAATTCCAGAAACAATTCAACAAAAATCTGACTTCCCGAGCGGCGAGTTCGAAAGCCGTGTATCTGTTCATACCGGTCAAAGTGGTTTACGAGTTCCCGAATGATCACAATCTGATCGCGTTCGTCCAGGCTCCGGTCAAAAAGATCGCTTATGGATCCGGACAGGATGTCCTTGATGGATTTCAACAGGACGACGGCCAGCAGCAGGGAGGCACCGACATCGAGAAACCGCGCCCATCCGTAACCGCTGAAGATCAGAGAGATGCCGACGGCATTGATGATCAGAAAATCCTCCAGCGCTCCCATCCGCGCCATTCGCCACATGGCTTCAAAGATCGGGGAGTGTTCGGTCTTGGTCAGTCGATAATTTCTGATCCACAGCCACAGGGAGACCGCGAGGGATACGCAGGTGAGGAGAATTCCCAGCAATCCACCCTCCTGCTCCACCGGGTGGATGATTTTTTTAAAGGCTTCAAACGTGATGAAGGCGACCGCCATGATCATCGTCAAGCCAACCACGATGCTGGATGCGGTTTCAAGACGGCCGAATCCATACGTGTTCTTCAGATCGGCGCTGCGGGACATCTGTTTGACCGTATACAGGGAGAGGCCCGAAGCCAATGCACCCGTCACCGCGATGACAAAATTCGCGATGAAGACAATGGAATTGGATGTGGCCATGCCGACAACGGAAGCGCCGATCGTATAGGTTTCCATGGCCAGTGTAATTGCCAGCAGCTTTTGCTTGGTTTCATTGGAAACGGCAGATGAGAATCCGCTCATAACGATTTGTCCTCATGAATGCAGGGTGGGCAGCCGGGGGAATCCTCTTTGATGTCATTTCCTCCGGGGATGGGACGGTCGGGAGTGGAAAGCGGTCTCCTGGGCTGTCCGGTAGACGGCCAGAGCCATTTCATGGACGCGCCGCAGCGGCACGCCGTGCTCGAGAGCGGCTTTCTTGCAGTCCTCGTATTCGGGGGATGCGGTGACCGGCCGGCCGTCCCGCTCGCCGATCTTGATCCGGATCGCCCCGAATTTGGTTTCAACCTGCACCCAGCGGCGTTCCAGGCAGATCCGCTCCCGGTGGGAGATCCGAATGCCGAAGGTCGAGGTCTCGGCCAGCACGATCTCCGCCATCGACTGCGTCTGATCGGGATCGCAGATGACGGTCAAGAGTGTCCCCGGCCGGTTCTTCTTCATCTGGATCGGGCTCAGGAACACATCCAGCGCCCCCGCGTCCAGCAGCCGCTTCAGCGCGGCATCATAGAACTGGGGATTCATGTCGTCGATGTTCGTCTCGATCACCGCTACGGATTCGGCCGGAGCGACGGACGAGGATCTTTCCTCGCCGATCATGACCCGCAGCGCGTTCGGGATGCCGAAATCGCTCTTCCCGGCGCCGTAGCCGATGCTTTCGACGGTCATCGCGGGAAGATCTCCGAAACTCGCGGCGATTTCCCGGACGATCGCGGCGCCGGTCGGCGTGACCAGTTCCCCTTCAACGTCCAATTTTCGCCAGGGAACACCGCGGAGAAGTTCCGCGGTGGCCGGCGCGGGCAGCGGAAAAGTTCCATGGGCGCCTTTGGCAAAGCCGTGGAACGTGGGCATCGGGCTTGCGACGACCTTCGGCCAGCCGAGCATTTCGAGACACAGTGTTGTTCCGACGATGTCGACGATCGCATCCAGGGCTCCCACCTCATGGAAAAGGACCTCTTCCGGGGAATGGCCGTGGACTTTGCCTTCGGCCTCGGCGAGCCTCGTGAAGATCGCTTCGGCCGTTTGCCTGACCCGGTCGGAGAGGTCCGCGTCGCGAAGAATCTTCCGGATGTCCTCCAGCCGCCGGTGATGGTGCCGGTGGTGAACATCGATGATCACACGGACATCCGTTGCCTCGATCGGGCCGGTCATCCTGCGACCGACCTCGATCGAAAAGCCTTCCACGCCCAGGCCGGAAAGGCTCCCGCGGAGGCGATCCCGGTCCGCGCCGGCGCCGATGAGCGCGCCCAGCGTCATGTCGCCGCTGATGCCGGCGAAACAGTCGAAATAGGCAATCTTCATTTGTCCACCAGGTGTGCGAAGTATCCGGCCCCGAAACCGTTGTCGATGTTCATCACGGCGACGCCGGCGGCGCAGGAATTGAGCATCGCCAGCAGCGCCGAAAGCCCCCCGAAGCTCGCCCCATAGCCGACGCTCGTCGGTACCGCGATTACCGGGCAGGAAACCATCCCCCCGACGACGCTCGGGAGCGCCCCTTCCATTCCGGCGACGACGATCAGCACGTTCGCCTTGAGGATCCTTTCCTTCTGATCGAGCAGACGGTGCAGGCCGGCAACGCCGATGTCGTAGGAACGCTCGACCCGGCTCCCCATTGCTTCGGCCGTGACGGCGGCTTCCTCGGCCACGGGAATATCGGCCGTTCCCGCGCACAGGACCATCACGAATTTCCCGCGTTTCGGCTTTTTGGCCTTCGGCTGTCTGTCGACGACCAGGAGCCTGGCGGTTTCATGGTAGCTGCATCCCTCGACGACCGCGTCGATTCTTCCGGCGATGTCGGGCGCCACGCGGGTCGCCAGGACCGTTTTGTGATGCCGGGCGAGCCTTTGGACGATTTCGACGCATTGTTCGGCGGTTTTCCCCTGGCAAAAGACCACCTCGGGAAAGCCCGTGCGGATCGCGCGGTGCATATCGAGCTTCGCGCAGCCCAGATCGTCGTAGGGAAGGGCGCGGAGCCGTTCGATGGCCTCCTCGACCGCCACATCACCCGATTTCACCTTTGCGAGGATTTTCTTCAGTTCATCGATGTCCATTGCTGTGGTCTCTCCCCGGCGGTGTTCCGGTTGCCGCGACAGTCAGGCCGTTTCATCGCCGGATCCGCGCGACCCGCCCCTTACGGAATGTGCCGTTTACCCTTCGTTTTTGGATCGAGGACGGCGTTCATGCTTCCCATCCGGTAGCCGTCCAGATCCAGCGTCGTATAAAGGTATGCCAGTTCCCGGAATTTTCGCGCGACCTGCCGCCGGATCTCCGGAGAGGCCATGCGCGGGATCTGTTCCGGCTCCACCTCGATCCGCGCGACATTTCCGTGGTGGCGGACCCGCACCTGGCGGAAACCCAACCCCTTGAGGAAACATTCCGCCTTCTCCAGACGCGTCAGGACGGCGGATTCGATCCGGGTTCCGTAAGGGATGCGCGACGCCAGGCAGGCAAAGGCCGGCTTGTCCCAGGTCGGCAGCCCCTTCCGGTGCGACAGTTCGCGGATCTCCTTTTTGGTCAATCCGGCCTCGCGAAGCGGACTGCGGACGCCGAATTCCGCGGCCGCTTTTCCTCCCGGTCGGTAGTCGTCCAGGTCGTCGAGATTCGAACCGTCGGCGACCCAGGCGATTCCTTGTTCTTTGGCGATCGCGGTGAGCTTGCCGAAGAGCTCCCTTTTGCAGAAATAGCAATGGTCCGGTGTATTGGCCACGAAGGCCTCATTTTTGAGTTCGTCCGTTTTGATACGAACGACGGGGATGCCCAGATGATCCGCCGTCTCCAGGGCCTCCTCGACCTCCGAATGGGGGCAAGTTTCCGAGGAGGCCAGGACGCACACCGCCCGGTCACCCAGCACTTCCCTGGCCATTGCGGCCAGCAGCGTGCTGTCGCAACCGCCGGAATAGCCGATGACAATCCCCCCCATCCCGGTCAGGATGGAGCGAAACCGTTCCATTTTGGAATCAAGGGTTTCCATACATCTTTCTTGCCGCCGATATCCGGAAACGGCCGACCTGGCCGGAAAGGGGGTGATGCCTTCTTTCTCTGGTCGGGTCGGCAACCCGGAAACGGGACGTTTCCCGGGAGTTCTCTTTCGGCCGACAGGAGTATCGGATAAAATCCCGCCCGGTGTCAAAGATTTTTTACATTCGACCGCGAAGGGCAGCGGCAAGGGGCCGATAGGGGGCTGTGGCCGTCGACGACAGCTCCGTTGAATCACGGACAAGACTTGCTTGGAGGCCCTGTCCGGGAAAGGGATGAAAATTCTTGACAGGGTATTAAGTGCTATATATACAGCAAAAGCTGTTGGAGGTCTTTGAAAACATCACCCTCCGCCTTCCTTTTTTTATTAACCCCTGAGAAAGGAGTACGTCAGTATGGATGTCAGCAGAAGAGGTTTCCTGAAGATCTCCGGCGCGGCGCTGGCGGCGAGCGGTATCGGCATCAGCCTCAAGCCCGTCTCGGCCTATGCGCAGCCGCTGAAGATCCAGTACGCCCGGGAGACGACGACCGTCTGTCCTTACTGCTCCGTGGGATGCAGCATCATCGTCTCCACGCGGGGCGGGAAGGTCGTCAACACGGAAGGAGATCCGGACAGCCCCATCAACCGCGGATCTCTGTGCAGCAAGGGCGGCTCCATCTACCAGATGGCCGTCAACGAGAACCGCCTTGGGAAACCCCTTTACCGGGCGCCTTTCGCCGCGGAGTGGAAAGAGGTCTCCTGGGAGTGGGCCCTCGACAAGATCGCCGAAAACGTCAAGAAGAGCCGCGACAAGAGCTTCAAGGTCAAAAACGCCAAGGGTGAGATGGTCAACCGGACAGAGGGGATCGCCTCCGTCGGTTCGGCCGCGATGGACAACGAGGAGTGTTTCCTCTATCAAAAATTTCTCCGGGGGTTGGGTCTGGTGTATATCGAACATCAGGCCCGGATCTGACACAGCGCAACCGTAGCGGCTCTGGCAGAGTCGTTTGGACGTGGCGCAATGACGAACCACTGGATCGATTTTCGAAACAGTAACGTGATCCTGATCATGGGGAGCAACCCCGCCTCGAACCACCCCATCTCCTTCAAGTGGATTACAAAGGCGATGGAGAAGGGGGCGAAGCTGATCTGCGTCGATCCCCGGTTCACGCAATCGGCGGCGAAGGCCCATCTCTACGCCCCGCTCCGCTCGGGAACGGACATCGCGTTCCTCGGCGGAATGATCAAGTACATCCTCGACAACGACCTGATCCAGAAGGAATACGTCCTGAACTACACGAACGCTTCTTTCCTGGTGAACCCGTCCTTCCAGCTTCCGGCCGACAACAAGGGGGTCTTCTCGGGCCTCAAGGACGCGAAGTACGACAAGGCGACCTGGTCCTACCAGACCGATGGCGCCGGTGTGATCAAGAAGGATCCGACCCTAAAGGATCCGAACTGCGTTTTCCAGCTCCTCAAGAAACAGTATGCCCGCTACACCCCGGAACTCGTGATGCGGGTGACGGGAACCCCGAAGGACAAACTGCTGGAGGTCTACAAACTCTACGCCTCCACCGGCAAGCCCGACCGGGCGGGAAACATCCTCTACGCGATGGGTTGGACCCAGCACACCGTGGGGGTTCAGAACATCCGCGCGATGAGCATCATCCAGCTCCTGCTGGGGAACATCGGCGTCGCCGGCGCCGGGGTGCAGGCCCTGCGCGGCGAGTCCAATGTCCAGGGTTCTACGGACTACGGACTGTTGTACCATGTCCTGCCCGGCTACCTGCCGACACCCACCGCGTCACAGCCGACGATCAAGGTCTACAACGAGAAGAACACGCCGACCACCAAAGAACCCAAAAGCTTGAACTGGTGGAAGAACCGCCCCAAGTACCTCGCCAGCTATGTCCGCTCCGTTTACGGCACGAGTGTCGATCTGGAAGAGGGCTACCGGATGATGCCGAAGCTCGACGACGGGGCGAACTACTCCTGGCTCGTGCTGTTCGACGAGATGTTCAAGGAGAAGTTCAGCGGCTTCTTCGCCTGGGGGATGAACCCGGCCTGCAGCGGCGCCCATTCCAACAAAGTCCGCCAGGCCTTGGGAAAGCTCGACTGGATGGTGAACGTCAACCTCTTCGACAACGAGACCGGCTCCTTCTGGCGCGGCCCCGGCATGGATCCGGCGAAAGTCAAGACGGAGGTCTTCATGCTCCCCTGCGCCTCCTCCGTCGAGAAGGAGGGGAGCATTTCCAACAGCGGCCGCTGGATGCAGTGGCGCTACAAGGCGGTCAATCCGGTGGGCGAATCCTTGCCCGACGCGGAGATCATGTCGGAGCTCTACTACAAGATCAGGGATCTCTACGAAAAAGAGGGCGGTCCCCTCAAGGAGGCGATCACCAGACTGACCTGGGACTACGGTCGCAAGGGGCTTGACGGGAAGGTGCACCACATCGACCCGCACATGGTCGCTCGCGAGATCAACGGTTATTTTCTGACGGACAAGAAGGTCGAAGATCCGGCGAAGAAGGGCGAATTCCGCGAGTTCAAGAAGGGGGATCCGGTCCCGGCGTTCGCCTGGCTGCAGGACGACGGCTCCACCTCGTCCGGCTGCTGGATTTACTGCGGCTCCTACGGGACGGCGAACCTGGCCGCCCGGCGGGGGCAGAAGGATCCGACCGGCATCGGCCTCTACCCCGAGTGGTCCTGGTCCTGGCCGGTGAACCGGCGGATCATCTACAACGGCGCCTCGGTGGATCCGAGCGGAAAACCCTGGAATCCGAAAGCCCCCGTGATCGTTTGGGACGGGGCAAAGTGGACGGGAGACGTTCCGGACGGTGCGGGCAATCCCGGCGCCGGCCGTCCGCCCTTCATCATGAAGCCGGACGGCGTGGCCTCCATTTACGGTCCGGGGTTGGCCGACGGGCCCTTCCCGGAGCACTACGAGCCTCTGGAATGTCCGGTGGAGAAGAACCTATTTTCCGCCCAGATGACCAACCCGGTGGTCCGAAGATTCGACAAAAAAGGAATCGGATCGGACCTCGACTTGGTAGCCAGTTGCGATCCGCGCTTCCCGTTCGTCTGCAGCACGTACCGGGTGAGCGAGCACTGGCAGACCGGGGTGCTCACGAGGTGGTGCCCCTGGCTGGCCGAGATGCAACCCGGGATGTTCGTGGAGGTGAGCCAGGAACTGGCCAAGGAACGGAACATCGCCCCGGGTGAGAAGGTGATCGTCAAGTCCGCCCGCGGCGAGGTTGAGGCAACGGCCATCGTCACGGCCCGTTTCAAGCCTTTCGAGATCGACGGCAACATTGTCCACCAGGTCGGCATCCCCTGGCATTTCGGCTGGATTACCACCGCCGACCGAAAGTATCATCCTTCCGACAAAAAACCGGAGATCTTCACCACCGGGGATTCGGCAAACCTGCTCACCCCGAGTATCGGTGATGCCAACACCACGATTCCGGAAAGCAAGGCGTTCATGGTGAACGTGGTCAAGAAGGGGGTGAAATAACATGGCCGAGAAAACCAAACTCATCGACGTTTCGAAATGCACCGGCTGCCGTGGCTGCCAGTTGGCCTGCAAGCAGTGGAACGGCCTTCCCGCGAAGCAGACCGTCGCCTCCGGCACCTACCAGAACCCGCCTGATCTGCAGCCCAATACCTGGACCATTATCCGCTTCCAGGAGATTGCCGCAACAGACGGCGTGAAATGGCTCTTCCGGAAGGACGGCTGCATGCACTGCACCAGCGCGGCCTGCGTGAAGGTCTGTCCGAGCGGCGCCCTGTACTACAGCGACCTGGGAACCGTGGGGATCGTCAAGGAACGCTGCATCGGCTGCAAGGAGTGCGTCGCGGCCTGTCCGTTCGAGATTCCGCGGTACGACCGCGTTACGGACAAGGTCTACAAATGCGACCTCTGTCTTTCCCGGATCCGGGCCGATCTGCCTCCGGCCTGCGTCAAGGCCTGCCCTACCGGCGCCCTGACCTTCGGGGACAGGGACGATATGTTGAAGCTGGCCTACAGGCGCGCCAAGGAGCTGGGCGGCGACGCCTCGGTTTACGGGGACAAGTTTGTCGACGGGACGCACGTGATCTACGTGCTGCAGGAGAAGAAAGAGGTGTACGACGTCCTTCCGGCCCATCCGCGTGTGCCGCTATCGGTGATGGCCTGGAAAGACCTGCTCAAACCGCTGAGCTTGGTGGCGGCGGGCGGCGTACTGGCATCGTCCTTTTTACACTACATCATCCATGGGCCGAAGACCCCGAATGAGGACGACAACCACAAGACGGAAGGGGGTGCGTAGCATGAAAAAGGGATTGATCAAGGCCACCGACGCCTTCGAACGAATCGTCCACTGGAGCCTGGCCGTCTCGTGCCTGATCCTCTGCATCACGGGGCTGGGGATGATGTTCCAGTCCTTCAACTTCATCGGGACGCTGATGGGTGGCCTCAAGTCGCTCAAATACGTCCACAACTTTACTGGCCTCTTCTTCATCCTGGCCCTCATCTTCACGATCCGGATGTGGTGGCGGGAGGCGGGGATCTTCTCCATGCCGGAAGATCTCGAATGGATGATGTGCGCGGGGGGCTACCTCTGGCACGTGGACAAGGTTCCCGAGGTCGGAAAGTACAATCCGGGCCAGAAGGCCTTCTTCCTGGCGGTTGCCTTCTTCGGCGTGATCATGGTGATCACGGGGCTGATCATGTGGTTTCCCTTTTCGTTTCCGGTAGGGCTGGTGCGGTGGATGTACCCGCTCCACGCGTTGGGGTTCGTTGTGATCTTTGCGTTCTTCTTCGTCCACCTCTACCTGGGGACGATCGGCTCTCCGGGTTCACTGCCGGCGATGCTGCACGGCTGGGTGACCCGGGCGTGGCTGGTCAAGCAGCACCCCAAGTGGCTCCGCGAAATGGAGGAGGCGGGGATGCTGGAGGTCTACGGCGAGGAGAGGGGAACGAAGCACGTCTGAAAAAGATTCACGATCCGGGACGCCGCAATGCCGGAAATCTCCAAATGTCCCGGGCGCAGTCCAGCGAAAAAGAAAAGGAACTCGAATCCGTGAAGCGAGGACCGGTTCATAGCCGACCGGTCCTCGCTTTTTTCTGTGAAAAATCTCCTCGATTCACAAGGCGCTGAAAAGCCGTAAACGTGAAATTATATTCCGTATGCCTTGTAGCAGGTCCGGCAGGATTCGCAAAGGGGAGGGGGTTCGATGATTTCCTGGAGCGCGGAGCCCGGATTGGAAACCGCGTCGAATATCGAAGCCGCATTTCTCTGTGCCTTGATCCGGTCCTCAAAAACCTTGCGAAAGGATCGATAATCTTCTTTACCCCAAACGGCGGGAAGCTCTTCCGTGTTGATGTTCCCGAAAATCACGGGGTCCACCGAGTAATCCTTGTTCAAGAAGATGCGCGGAATTTTTCCTTTTTTGGGCAGGCGCAGATACATGCAGGGGGCGATCGAGCCGTCGACGGAGAAGAAGAGGCTGCGGTGCGGCTCCGCCTCGCAGACGGGAATCTCTTCCGCCTTCAAGGGGGAAGAGCGGACGGGCATTTTCAGCTCCTTCCCCAGGCGCAGGATCTCATCGCGCGTATCCTGAAAAGCCGGCGTCGGCGACTCATGATAAAAGGTGCGGAGTATGTTCCAGCGGTCCTCCGGGAGATAGTCCAGGTTTTTCACGATGACCTCGTCCGCACCCAGTTTGACGGCGGCGGGAACGATCCGGCGGAGCCTGCTCATGTTCAGGCGGGTCATGATGAAGGAGAGCCTTACCGACGGCACTGCCTGCACTCGGCTCTTCTTCAACTCGATGAGATGCCTGATCTGATCCAGGGTTTGCTTGAACTCGGAACTGATCCGCGAGTCCTCTTCCCCGGCCGGGGGGATTTCCTTCAGGTTGAGGGTGATGAAATCGAGCTTCCCCTCGACAAGCTGCCGGGATATTTCGGGGGTCAGATAAAACCCGTGGGTGGCCAGACCGGTCAGGCATCCAGCCTCTCTGGCCAGACGAAACATGGCCGGGAAATCTTCATTTTCGAGGGGATCACCCCACCCCCGGAAGATCACCCATTTGACCCGCGGAAAATGTTGCGCAATTTTTTGATAGGTTTCGAGAGACATCTGCTGAAAGAGCCATTTTTCCGCAAATACGACGCGCGGGCTGAATTGCGATTCCAGAGAGGAATAGGAAGAAACCTCGATCTGAAAGGCTTCAAATTCCCGGTGGTCCCGTTTGAAAAGTTTTGCAAGTCCGGATAGCATCATCAAACCCGAAACACAGGCGCCGGGCGCGGAGGGGAACACTGCAAAATAGAGGCATGGTTGCCCTTTTCCTGTTGCTCCCGGCGCGTTCATTCCTGGGACAGCAGAAATTTCACCTCTTTGTCGTCAAACGACAGAAATTCCCCGGTGATCCCGTCCCCCGCTTTCGAAGCCAAAAAGAGGACCAATTTTGCCGGTTCGTCGGGGGAGTGAAGAAGACCTTCTTCTTTGAGCCGTTCGAACATGTCGGTTCCGATGGCTTTTGTTCCCGCCTTGCGGATCTCCTCCTGCATCCGGGTATCCATCACGCCGGGGTGGATGGCGTTGACCTGGATGTTGAACTCCTTGAGCTCCCGCGAAAGTTGTTTGGCCAGACTGATCATGCCCGCCTTGGCCACCATGTACGGGGTCAGATTCGGCCTCGGCGTCAGTGTCGTGGCGATATTGATGATCTTTCCGGACTTCTTCCCGATCATCGTCGGAATGACGGCCTTGGAGCAGAGAAAAGCCGTGGTTAGATTGACCCGAAGGGTTTCTTCCCACTCCGTCAGGGAGATTTCGTTGGTCGGGGCGATCGGCCCCCTGGAACCGGCGTTATTCACCAGGATGTCGACGGTGCCGTACGCCTCGAGGGTTTTTTGAATCATGTGATCGACCTGGGCTTCATCGGAAACATCGGTCTGAACGGCGATGGCGTTCTTCCGCAGAACCTTCAGTTCCTGAACCACGTGTTCGATCTGATTCTGTTTGGGGGCGGCCACAACGACGTTTGCGCCCTCCTTCCCGAACAGAAGCGCGATGGCTCGTCCCAGCCCCCTTCCGCCCCCGGTGACGATGGCGACTTTATCCTGCAGTTTCATACGAATCGACCTCGTTGATTCTAAAACCGTGTCCTGCAAAATCCACGGATCGTTCCGGTTTCGCTGACCCTCAAGTTTTGATGAGAGGATAGGCACAACGCCCATGATTTGGATCCGATCCTACCGATTTCTTGGTTTTTCTTCAATCTTAATATCGGTAAGCAGTAACGACCGGTATTGACTGTGTAATCAGGATCAAGGGATGTATCCCCTTTGCGATCGGTAGGCCCTGACCTGAGCCGTCCATTCTTCATACTGAAGGGGTGTATGATATGTCCGCATATGTTTGTCCCACTGTTTTGCATGGAAAACCACGTTTTCCGTCAGGACGGGCAGTGCGGTTTCGGTGACCTTGTTGACGATCGCCATGAGAGAGGACAGATTGCCCCCGGGATTGGTGTCCACGTAATAGATGCAATCCGTCTTGAGAAGATCTTCCTTGCTTTTGATGAACTCCTTTGACAAAGGCGCAAGGCGCCAGCTTCCTTCGTTTCTCTCGGTGACGATCGCTTCCGTTCGATACTTTTCCATTTGGGGATTGAGTTTATCCTGGCAATGCATCCGCGGCTCCTGCGACCATTTGCTTTCCCATGGAAAGGCGATCTGGTTTGCGGTCCGCTTCAGCGTAAACTGGCGCGGTGCAATCAGCGGCATGACAATCAGTTGATACAGATACTTGTCATTCTCGCAGGCGGAAGAGTCAAAGACGTAAGGCATGAACGTCTGCCTTTTGTCCGTTAATGAACCGTTCTTCGGGTATTGTGGCGAGACCATGCTAAAATGGTGGATGTCGGTAACGATGTGCCAAATCGTCGGGGGATCGAAAGGCAGAAAGACCCGCATGTAGCACGCCTTGAAGCCGCTGGGTGTGTCCAGCAGGCGAGTGACGGGGTTTCCCGAGGAAAGAAGCGCCAGATCCGCTTCGCTCAGCGAAATGGCCGGGACATTCTGCATGAATGGCCGGTCCGGCCGGAGCTCGAAACCAGGGAGTGCATCTGCGGCCGCCACTTCAGGATTCGGGAAAGTGAACAACCGGACTGTCACGAGAGCGAGAATGAGCAGGAGATGTTTGATCTGCATCGAACCGAATGCGATGTTTTGACGGGGCACTGGGTTGATTTTCCCTTCACCTTTCGCTCTGCCGAGTTGATAAGAACTTGTTTCTACGCAGTATGAAGATACGTAAAGTCGTCTGGCATGTCAAGCCGAGCGTTTCCAGCGGAGCGCATCCTGAGATAGTGAGTGCCTTCTGTCTTATCTGGCGCCGGGTTCACCCGTTACCGGCCCCATTCCGTGAAAACCGCCGGAACGACTCTTTCCACCACCAGATCCACCGCCTTGTAAGTTACGTCCGCCGGATCCACCACCCTGGATGGCCCCCCTGGCAGGTCCATCGCCTTGTAGGTTCCGTCCACCCGATCCGCCACGCTGGAAGGTCCTCCTGGCAGGTCCACCGCCTTGTAAGTTACGTCCGCCCGATCCGCCGCCATGGAAGATCCTCCTGGCAGGTCCACCGCCTTGTAGGTTGCGTCCGCCAGATCCGCCGCCCTGAAAGGTGCGGCCGCCAGGTCGACCACCGGGGAGTCCCCAGCCATGGTCATTCCGCCATTGACCACCACGCCAATGCCGATTCAGATTATCGTGATGAACCGAAGGAGGGTTCCAAGGACGACCACCCCAAACACGGCTTCGATAATTATTTCTCCAGCCATGGGGTATCCTGCTGTGCCAGGATGGCGTGCCGCGATAATGCGTCCACCCATGATCATAGTATTGCGAACGATACCAATAGCCGCCCCAGGGTCTCCACCACCAGCCGCCCTGGAAAAATATATCGGCCTCCACGTCAGGAACGGCATATATGTCAGTTCCGGGCAATACAACCACATTTGGTTGCTCGACAAATGGAATCGGAGGCGGCAGGTTGTCCTCCAGGGAGTCTTCATCA
This sequence comes from Syntrophaceae bacterium UBA5619, assembly GCA_002424545.1. GTDB lineage: Bacteria > Desulfobacterota > Syntrophia > Syntrophales > UBA5619 > UBA5619. The sequence goes on along the minus strand of DIKL01000095.1, from coordinate 6,200 downwards.
TCGATCGGTTCCGCACCTTGAGCCCATTCTTGTTCCCGGGCAGGATCACCCTGAACTGAAAAAACATGGCGACCGGATACCACGTATCCATTACGCCGATAGTTGTAATAAGCCCTCACCTCGTATGTTCCGGATGAGCGAGGCTCAAAGATCAGGGAACCATTCCCCAATCCCCTGGGCATGTATTTATAATCCCCTCCTTCGGTATCCGGAGAGCCTGCCAGTACGATGCATATCCAATCCGTATCATTGCCCGGCGCGTTGGCAAAATAAACCCTGATCTTTTCATCCGGATTGTAAATATCCTTTTCGGTGCGCACAACCAATGCCCCCTCAACAGGGCCTGTTAGGCAGAATAAGGCTGCCATCATCAGAAGGACGATGGCAACGATTGGTTTGATCTTTAGACTTTTCATCTTCGTCTGTTTCCTCCGTCTTAACGAATCCGGATGTTTATGCTCGGAAACCCGTGGCTTACGCCCGGCAACGGAACAAGCGGGAGAGAGACCAGCACCCCGGGTCGGGGGGAATGAGCATATCGATAGCAGGTCTGATGATACACAGGCCGGACAGGCTCATATATGCGTTGATAGCCATGCCCTCCACGTACATATCCACGCTGCCTCAAACCGGCATCAAATGCAAAAACAGGGGCTGACAAGCCCGCCACCATTACAACGGTGATGAAGATTATCGCTAATTTTTTCATGATCCTTGCCTCCTTATGATTTTGTTGCGTTTGGCTCAATGTACAGCATTTTCCATACCAAGAAACAAGGATGCCTTCTAACTTCTCAATATTGATGAGCTATATGCAAATCGTCCCCCGTATCGCATCCAGTCATCAAACAAAAAAACGGATAGCAAGTATCCATCTTCTCTGTCCGGCCGGATAAAGTATATCCACTCAAAGACAATCCTTTGATTTTCCTTCTTCGGATGGTGATCCGCCGGGCCTTCCGGTCAGGCGGTTCCGGCCACCGAAAAGGTGCGTTCCACAACGCCGTTTCTCACCCCGTAGATTCTCCGCTGCAGGCTGATCGCCAGGGTGGCGCTGTTGGGGACGATTTCCAGCCGGTCGCCGATCCGGAGCCTTTTTTCGGGAACGACGGCCGGGTCCATGTATTGCAGGATGGCGGTCTCGGCGGAGATTTTCCCCAGCCAGAGATCCGGGCGGCCCTGCACAGAACCGAAGCTCGGTTGTCCCTGCCGGAAGAATCCGGGCGAATCGCGATACTGGATGAGCGAATCGGCTCCGAAGGTCTTGTATCCCGCGTCGATGATCACATATCCCGGATCGACGGCGCTCATCACCGTGCACAGGACAGCGGCGGCGCAAGCCTCTCGCGGGTTGGCGAGTGCGCGGACATGCCAGATGTCGCCGATGGCGCAATGCCCGGGGTGAATCTCCGTGATCTCGGGGAATTCTCCTTCCTTCAGCAGGTCGCATGTCGCCCGGAGGGTCGGCGAGGCGCCCACGGATACATGCCGGACAGGGATTACTTCCTTTACCAGCAGCCTTGCGGTTTCCACCGTCAACGTGGCGGTTTCGCGGGCCACCTTCTCCAGGCTCTCCCGGGTCGGTTTCCCGCCCGACTCGTGCGCATAGAGACCTTCAAAGGAAATTCCCGGGAGATGGAGAAGCTGTTCGACCGTCCGCAGCGCCGGCTCGCCGGGACGAACGCCGAACCGGTTTCCACCCGCATTGATCTTCAGCAGAACCGGGATGGTCTTACCGAGGGCTTCCCCCGTCCGCGATATTCCTTCTGCCTGCTCCAGCATGTCCGCCATCAGGGTCAGCTTGAGCCCTGGTTTCTCCAAGAGCCGCCGCAGGACGGCCAGTTTAGGCTCTCCGTAAAAAGGATGGGCAATGAGGATATCTTGAATCCCGGCGTCGGCCATACAGAGAGCCCGTTCGATGGCCCCCACTTCGATTCCGCATGCGCCGCCGGCGATTTGCATTCCGGCGATTTCCGGACATTCATGGATCTTCGTATGGGGCCGTAATCGGACGCCGGCCTCTCTTGCGAGGCGGGACATCTCCGCGATGTTGGATTCCAGCACATCCATGTAGACGATCACCGCCGGGGTTTCGATCGTGGAAAGGTCTGCATGCTGTTCGCTCATCTTGTCCTCCTGGAGTTTGGGTTGAACCGGTCAAGAAATGATTTCAGATGGCGGGAAAATACGAGGTGCACGGGATCATGTCAACCGTTTTGTGCCTTCGCGCTGATTGATGCGTACTTTTGATTTTACCGAAATGGATCAGCGTTAATCGCTCGCTTTCAGGAAGCAGCCCAGCCCCGCTATGAACGGGAGATTTCACGGCAAGGGGTCATACCTTTCCTCCCGTATTCATCGCCCTGGGCAGATCAGCAAATCACTTGCTTTGTATTTGAAGGGTAAGCATCTGACGGTATAGTCATCGATTTGCAAAGCAGGCGGACAATCACACTGACACAAGCTAACGAATGTGCCCTTTCTCAATCTGGAAAAAGCTTCTCAAATCCCCGGGGTTTTAGGATGCTTATGCCCTCATAATTCTTCAAAACCAATAAGTCTTCATCTCCGGTGACAATGTAGTCTGCAACAGCATCTCTGGCACAGGCCAGAATCAAGTTGTCATCCGGATCTCTACAGATGGGCGCAATTGAATCAGGCTGTCCGAGAATATCCTGTGCTGCCGCAGAAAGAATAGTCAGTGCTTCGGACATTTCATGAGGAGAGGTGGCAAACTTTTTCTTAAGGACACGCTTAAATTCCTGAAGTATTCCATCGCATAAAATCATGTCGAAATCCCGCCTGCGTGCCCGGATCAGGAGCTTGGCACAGATTCCCTCCGTGAGGAAGGCGGCGATAAGAACGTTCGTATCGAAAACTGCCTTCATGATACCGCCTTGAAGACATCCTCTTCGGTCACAATCCCAGCAGCCTTAGCCTTGACGGACAGTTTCTTTTTTATATTGCGGAACTTCGTTTCCCAAAGAAACAATCCTAAGGATTCTTTTACAATGTCGCTCTTGTTCCTGCCCATTGCTTTGGCAATGGCTTCAAGTTCCGCCGCCATGTTATCCGGCAAGCTTACTGACAAAACTGTTCTCATATTATTTACCTCCTGCACTACAATACACTACATATGTGATTCCGTCAAGTAGATTCTTTTAGATATTGAATGTTACGACCCGTACTCAATAATCAGGCTCGCGGAGCAAAACCAACGACTTGTATTGTATGCCGTGTAAAACGTGTGACTTGTCGGTTAAAGTCCGACCGTGGGAGTTCGGTAGCTCGCCCACGTAGCTTGAGGGAGGTGTAAAGGGTAACCTGAAGCACTAAGTTTCCTGACAAAGGCTCCGTAAGGGAGCTGAGCAAACCTGCGGGTTGCAGCGTAAGCGAACCCAGATGTAGCCTCGAAAATGGTAATGGAGTTGTCGACCCTCTCCTACATTGGGGAAGACCGGAGCATCTATCCTGACGAAAACTACCATAACCGATAGATGGACTCCCGGGGTAACAGGGGCGACACGCAGGGGAAGCCATACGACAATTGAGCGCATTGAGGAGAGAGAAGGAGGAGCGGAGAAGTATCTTGAAGAGATTGCCGGGGAACTAAAGCGGAAAGAGTACAAGCCACAGGCTGTTCGCAGGGTATACATTCCGAAGACAGCAGGCGGTAAAAGACCGCTGGGAATACCGGTGATCAGGGACAGGGTAGTGCAGATGGCAGTGAAGATAGTAATCGAGCCTATCTTTGAAGCCGACTTTCAGGACAACTCGTACGGATTCAGACCGAAGCGGAGTGCCCATCAGGCGGTGGAAGATGTAAAGGAGCAACTCTTTGAAGGCAGGACCGATGTAATCGATGCCGACATTTCCAAGTACTTCGATACCATACCTCATGACAGACTTCTGCAATTGGTGGCCAAGCGCATCGTGGATAAGCAGATATTGAAACTTATCAAGATGTGGCTTACGGCGCCGATTGTGGAGGAACGTGAAGACGGGAAGAAAGAGTACAAAAGGAATGACAAGGGAACACCGCAGGGTGGGGTAATATCTCCGCTGCTTGCCAATATCTACCTGAACGTGCTTGACACGCTATGGGCGGTCAAGAAAGTACAGGAAAGACTGGGAGCAAGGTTGGTGAGGTACGCCGATGATAGTGTCATTTTGTGCAGAGGCAACACCGACCGGATACTGAAGGGGGTAAAACTGGTTCTCGAAAATCTTGGCCTCACCTTAAATGAGGAAAAGACTCGTATTGTGGATGCACGCCAAGAAAGCTTCAATTTTCTTGGCTTCAGCATAGGCATGAAACGAGGACAGAAAACCGGGAAAATGTATCCTCACACAGAGCCGTCCAAGAAGGCACTGAAACATATACGATCGGAAATCAAGCAATTGACGACCGAGCGGTACAGTGCAACACCGACGGAAGTTGTGATCCGGAGAGTTAATGAAGTCGCCAGAGGATGGGTGGGCTACTTTCGATTTGGCAATTGCACGAAAGCCATGTCAAATTTGAGAAGGTACTTGGTCTACAGGATGAGAATATATCTGCGCCGGAAACACCACTACCGTAGTTTTGGGTACAAGGCGTATCCGGACAGGTACTATTATGATTCCTTGGGCCTGTACGAAGTTCCAACCAAGGCTCCTTGGGTACAGAATGTGAAAGCATCCGGATGAAGATAATCGGAAAGCCGTATTCGGGAAAACCGAATGTCCGGTTTGATGAGGGGGAGCTGGAAATAGAACCTTTCGGTGACTACGCCAGCTCTCTACTCTACTGAAACGCTTCACCGGGTCGGATGGGCGGAAAGCTGAGGTAAGGGACGCCGTCCATCCCGGGAGGGACCAGGATGCCGTGCCAGTGGATGGACGTATCCTCGTCCATCCGGTTACAGACGCGGATGAGGGCGAGGTCCCCCTCCCGGAAGCGCAGGGTCGGGCCCGGGCTGGCGCCGTTGATGGTCATACCCTCGGCGGCCTTTCCCGTGATGTTGACCGCCTGCCGAGCGATGGTCAGATCGTATTCGACCGTCGCCCCCTGGAGAAGCGGGGGAGTGGAGAACATCAGGAAGACCAGCGCGGCAACAGCCGTGTCTCTGACAAGGCTTCTCATAAGGTCACCCTCCTGAGTCGGAGTGAATTGCCGATCACGGAAACGGAGCTGAAACTCATGGCTGCTGCAGCAATCATGGGCGATAAAAGTATTCCAAAGAACGGATACAATACTCCCGCGGCAATCGGGATGCCTGCCGTGTTATAAATGAAGGCAAAGAATAAATTCTGCCTGATGTTGCGCATGGTGGCCCGGCTCAGGCGCCTGGCTCTAACGATTCCCCGCAAATCGCCCTTGACCAAAGTGACGCCGGCACTTTCGATGGCCACATCGGTGCCCGTACCCATGGCGATTCCGACCTGGGCCTGGGCCAGCGCCGGGGCATCGTTGATCCCGTCGCCGGCCATGGCGACGATCCGACCATCGGCTTGAAGATGCTTGATGAGTTCGGCTTTTTGTTCAGGCAACACTTCCGCATGAACCTCATCGATCCCCAGTTTTCCCGCGACGGCTTTCGCGTTGACATGACTGTCACCGGTAATCATCACGATCCGGATCCCTTCGGCATGCAAATCGCGAATGGCTTCGGCGGTAGAATCTTTCACGGGATCAACGACGCCGATCAAACCTGCCACTTTGCCGTCAATCGCAATCAGCATGACCGTGTTGCCTTCCGCGCGCAGCCTGTCGGCCTGCTTGGATAAGTCTTCCGCGCTGATTTCCAGGCTTTCCAACAGGTTTTCGTTGCCGGCCGCCACCGTATGTCCATCCACTTCCCCCGTGACACCTTTGCCGGTCACAGACTGGAAATGATCGGTCTTGACCAGATCAACCCTCCTCTCTTCCGCTCCTTGCACAATCGCCTCCGCCAAAGGGTGCTCGCTGGCGCGTTCGAGACTGGCGATAATCCGCAATATTTCATTTTCAGTAAATCCTTCTCCTGCTTGCACTGCTACCAGCTTTGGTTTGCCTTCGGTCAGCGTACCGGTCTTGTCCACCACCAGGGTGTCGACTTTTTCCATGATCTCCAGTGCTTCGGCATTCTTGAGCAAGATTCCGGCCATGGCGCCGCGCCCCGTTCCCACCATGATCGAAATGGGGGTGGCCAGTCCCAGTGCGCAGGGGCAGGCGATGA
>DIKL01000019.1 GCA_002424545.1 Syntrophaceae bacterium UBA5619 | reverse complement strand
CTCCGTAAACGGGGTGGCCGTCCGCGGCGGCCGCGTCGAGGGGGTGCGCACGCAGGAGGGGCTCATTCCCGCCCGGGCCGTTGTTTTGGCGACCGGCGGCGCCACCTGGCCGGCGACCGGCTCCTCCGGAGACGGTTACCGGATGGCGGCCCTGCTCGGCCACACCGTAACGAAGCTTCGACCCGCCCTCGTTCCGCTGGTGGTCAAGGAGATCGAGCGGGCGAAGTCGATGCAGGGGGTGAGCCTCAAAAACGTGCGGCTCACCGCCTTTCGCGGTCCGGCGCAGGATATCGATCCCGCCCGGACTCCCCCCAAGGATATCGGCCGGGGGCTGCGGCAACGACGGAAGAAAGGCCCGGTTATCGAGAGCCGGATGGGGGAGATGCTCTTCACCCATTTCGGAATCGGCGGTCCGATCACATTGCTGATGAGCCTGTCCATCGTGGAGGCGCTTGAGGAAGGCCCGGTCAGCGTTGCCGTCGATCTGAAGCCGGCCCTCACGGAGGAAATGCTTCGCGCCCGCCTCCAGCGGGATTTCGATCGGTTCGGCAAGAAGGGCTTCCGCAACCTTCTGGCCGGGCTCCTCCCCCGCAAGATGGTCGAACCTTGCATCGAGATGACCGGCATCCCCGCGGATCGGCCTGGTCATCAAATCGACGCCGGGGAGCGGGAGAGGCTCCTCGGTTTTCTGAAGGCGCTTCGATTCAACATTCGGGAACCCCTTCCGCTGACCGCGGCGATGGTTACGGCGGGCGGCGTTTCGCTCAAAGAGATCGATCCCAAAACGATGGGATCGCGCCTCGTTCCCGGACTCTATTTCTGCGGAGAGGTGATGGACATCGATGCCGATACCGGAGGCTACAACCTCCAGGCGGCTTTTTCCACCGGCTATGTCGCCGGCGAGTCGGCCGCGGTCTATCAACCGTTTCCCGAGGACGGATCAGGAAATGGGCGCAAAATACGGCAAACGATCGTGGGAAGGATTCATTGCTGAAAAACAGAGGAGGAATCATGGGATCACTGGACAAGCCGGACAATCTGGTCGAATTTCTGGAGAACAGCGTGGCGCGGCGTCCGGACCGCCCGCTGTTCGGAACTAAAAACGCGCGGGGTGTATACGAATGGCTGACCTACGGGCAGATCGGCCGCCGGGTGGACGATCTGCGCGCCGGTCTGGCGGGCCTGGGGGTCGGCCGGGGCGACGCGGTCGGGATCATCGCGAACAACCGGTCGGAATGGGCGATCGCCGCCTATGCGACCTACGGTCTGGGCGGCCGTTTTGTGCCGATGTACGAATCGGAGCTCCCCCGGATCTGGGAATATATCGTTGCCGACAGCGCGGTCAAAGTTCTGTTCGTATCCAAGCCGGAGATCCTGGAAAAGGTGAAGGATTTTCCGCAGAAGATCCCGCGGCTGGCGCATCTCGTGCTGATCGAGGGGGAAGGGCCGGGGAGCATGACGGCCCTGGAAGAGGCGGGCCGGGTTCGTCCGGTGAAGGCCATCCGTCCGGATTCCGGCGAAATCGCCAGCCTGATCTACACCTCGGGGACCACCGGCGAGCCCAAGGGGGTTCTCCTCTCGCACGGAAACTGCACGAGCAATTCCATGGCGGGGGTCAGCATGTATCCCGAGCTCACGGCGGAGGACGTGAGCCTTTCCATCCTTCCCTGGGCCCACTCCTATGGACAGACGGCGGAGCTCAACGCCATGATCTATCTCGGCGGGTCGATCGGTTTCATCGAAAATGTCAAAACGGTCGTCCAGGATATGGCCCTGGTTCGGCCCACCTGGCTGATTGCCGTCCCCCGCGTTTTCAACCGGATTTACAACGGCCTCTGGGAGAAGATGAACACGGAAGGGGGGCTCGCCCGGAAGCTCTTCGTCATGGGGATCGAGGCGGGGAAGCGGCGGCGCGAACGGAAGGCCGCCGGCCGGAGCGATCTCGGCAACGAACTGAAATTCAAGATTGCCGACAAGATCGTCTTTGCGAAGATCCGACAGAAGATGGGCGGGCGGCTCAAGGGGGCGATGAGCGGGAGCGCCGCGATGAACGTGGAGATCGCCCATTTCTTCTTCGACGTCGGGATTCCGATCTACGACTGCTATGGGATGACCGAGACCTCGCCCGCGATCGCGATGAACGCCTCCTTCGCCTACCGCCTGGGGAGCGTGGGCCGCGCAATCGAAAACGTGCGGATCGTGATCGATTCCTCGATGGTCGAGGAGGAGGCGACGGATGGGGAGATCGTCGTCTACGGACCGAACGTGATGAAAGGGTACCACAACAAACCCGACAAGACCCGGGAGGTGATGACGCCGGACGGCGGCGTCCGGACGGGGGATCGGGGGCGCCTCGACGCGGACGGCTACCTCTACATCACCGGCCGGATCAAGGAGCAATTCAAGCTGGAGAACGGCAAGTTCGTCTTTCCCGCCGCGCTGGAGGAGGAGATCTCGCTGGTGCCCTGGGTGCAAAACGTTCTGATCTTCGGCGAGAACCGTCCCTTCACGATCGCGCTGGTCGTTCCCGACTTCCTGATGGTCGAACGGTACGCGGAAAAGCAGGGAATCTCCGGCGACATCCGGCAGCTCGTCGGGAACGAACAAATCCAGGCGATGATCACCGGGGAGATCCTGAAGGTCTTGCAGGGCCGCTTCGGCGGATACGAAATCCCGAAGAAGTTCCTCTATTTGACGGAAGGATTCACTGCCGAGAACGGAATGCTGACCCAGACGATGAAACTCAAACGGCGGGTGGTTCTGGATAAGTACATGGATCGCATCGAGGCGCTCTACGCCTGAAGGGATGACAGGAAAACATCGCCCTGATCTTGCAAGCGCCCGGCCGTCGTGACCCCGGATGAGGCGATGGACCTCGCAAACACGATCATCCGGTCGTACGACGCGGGAAAGTAACCGTTCCCGACGGCGACGGAAAATGAACGGAGCGTTTCATCATGCCTGCTCCCCAAGAAGTTCTTGATCTTGTTTCACGTTTTGAGGAAAACCTCGCGGCGTACACCGCCGGGGCGTACAACGAAACCCAGCTCCGTCGTGAGTTCATCGATCCCTTTTTCAAGGCCCTCGGTTGGGACGTGGACAACGCCGCCGGCCACGCCGAGGCCTACAAAGACGTGATCCACGAGGACGCGATCCGGATCGGCGGCGCGGTAAAGGCCCCGGACTACTGCTTTCGGATCGGCGGGGCGCGGAAGTTTTTCGTGGAGGCAAAAAAGCCCGCCGTCCGCATTGCCGAGGATGCCGCCCCCGCCTATCAGCTCCGTCGCTACGCCTGGTCCGCTGGGCTGCCCCTCTCTATCCTCATGAATTTCGAGGAGTTTGTCGTCTACGACTGCCGGATCAAGCCGGACCAGAACGACCGCCCCGCGACGGCCCGGATTCTGTTCTTCAGTTTCCGCGATTATGCGGCCCGCTGGGACGAGATCGCCGCGATCTTCTCCAAGCAGGCCGTCCTCAAAGGCGTCTTCGACCGCTACGCCGAATCGACCCGCCTGAAGAAGGGCACCGCCGGCGTGGACGAGGCTTTCCTCAAAGAAATAGATTCCTGGCGCGATCTTCTGGCCCGGACGATCGCGCTCCGAAATTCCGCCCTGAGCCAGCGGGAGTTGAACACGGCGGTGACGCTGACGATCAACCGGATCATCTTTCTACGGATCTGCGAGGACCGGGGGATCGAGCCCTACGGCCAGCTCCAGGGACTTCTCAACGGCCCCGGCGTCTACAAGCGTCTGATCGAAATCTTCCAGCGGGCCGACGACCGGTACAACTCCGGCCTGTTCCACTTCCGGCCGGAGAAGGACCGCACCGCGCCGCCGGATCGCCTCACCCTCGGCCTGGAGATCGACGACAAAACGCTCAAGGAGATCCTGCACGGCCTCTACTATCCCGAATCGCCGTATGAGTTCTCGGTTCTCCCCGCCGATATTCTCGGCCGGGTGTACGAGCAGTTCTTGGGCAAGGTGATCCGCCTCACCGCGGGTCACCAGGCGAAGGTGGAGGACAAACCGGAGGTGAAGAAGGCGGGTGGCGTCTTCTACACCCCGAAATATATCGTCGACTTCATCGTCGAAAGGACCGTGGGCAAGCTGCTGGAAGGGAGGACGCCCGCCCAGGCCGACCGGCTCCGGATCATCGATCCGGCCTGCGGCTCCGGCTCCTTCCTGATCCAGGCCTATCAGTTTCTGCTGGACTGGCACCGGGACCGCTATGTCGCGGGCGGCCCGGAGAAGCGGACGAGGGGGAAAAGACCCACTCTTTACCAGGCCGCCGGCGGCGAGTGGCGGCTGACGACGACGGAGCGCAAGCGGATCCTGCTGAACAGCATCTACGGCGTGGACATCGATCCCCAGGCCGTCGAGGTGACCAAGCTCTCGCTGCTGCTCAAAGTCCTGGAAGGGGAGAGCGGCGAGACACTCGCCGGCCAGCTCAAGCTCTTCCACGAACGCGCGCTGCCCGACCTCTCCGCGAACATCCGCTGCGGGAATTCGCTGATCGGCCCGGACTTCTACGACGGCAAGCTGCCGGACCTGCTGGACGACGAGGATCGCTACCGGATCAACTGCTTCGACTGGAAAGCGGAATTTCCGGAGATCTTTGCCGGCGGCGGTTTCGACGCAATCATCGGCAACCCGCCGTATGTTCGTCAGGAGTCGCTGGGGGATTTCAAGGCCTATTTTCAAAAACGCTTCAGGATCTATGACGGAATCGCTGATCTATACGTCTATTTCATCGAAAAAGGGGTCGATCTGCTAAGGCCGGACGGCTATTTTTCATACATCGTGGCCAACAAGTGGCTGCGGGCAGGTTACGGCCGCCCCCTGCGCAACTGGATCAAGGAACGGGGAATCGAGGAGATCATAGATTTCGGCGACCTGCCGGTCTTCAAGGGGGCGACCACCTACCCCTGTATCATCCGGATCCGGAAAGACAAGCCGTCCGCCGCCTTCGCCGTCACGAAGGTCGGAACGCTCCAGTTCGACAATCTCAATGCTTACGTGGAAGCCCATCACTATCCGATTCGGCTGGACGCCCTGGATGACGGCGGCTGGTCCCTGAGTGATGGGAACACCACGGCTCTGCTGCACAAGCTCCTTCGAACGGGAACTCCTTTGAAAGAATATGTGAAAGGTCGGATTTATAGAGGAGTTTTAACCGGTCTCAACGAAGCGTTCGTGATCGACGCGGCGGCACGGGAGCGCCTCATTGCTGAAGATTCGAGAAGTGCGGAGATGATCAAGCCCTTCCTGACAGGGCGGGACATCAAGCGGTATGCATCGGTGGGTAGCGAACGATTTCTTATCCTTGTGCCGAAAGGTTGGACGGCCTCTCACGCAGGAGTCTCCAAAGACGCATGGGGTTGGTTCCGGACGAACTATCCCGCTGTTGCCGATCACCTGCTTCCCTTCAAAACCCAGGCAGAAAAGCGGTACGACAAGGGCGAATACTGGTGGGAACTCCGCGCCTGTGATTATTACACTGAATTCGAGAAACCGAAAATCGTGGTACCTTCTATTGTACAAAAAGCATCCTATGTCTTTGACACAGACTGCTATTACACCAATGACAAAACCTCGATCATTCCCGTGGTTGATCTGTACCTTCTCGGCATCCTGAATGCGCGGGTGTCAGACTTCTTCATCCAATCCATTGCCTCAACAAAACAAGGCGGGTATTATGAGTACAAACCAGTGTATATCTCGCAACTCCCCATCCGCCCCATCGATTTCGCCGACATGGCGGACCGGGAGCGCCACGAGCGGATGGTCGCCCTGGTCGAGGAGATGCTCGCCCTCCACCAGCGTCTGGCCGCTGCAAAGACGGACCACGAACAGACGAGCCTGACGCGCCAGATCGACGCCACCGACCGCCGGATCGACCGCCTCGTCTACGATCTCTACAACCTTACTGAAGACGAGATCCGGATCATCGAGAAAGATTGACAAAAATTTCTTATTGATGGATCATTCGTCAACGGAAGATAATTATCCGCTCGGATTAGAGTGGTCCGGATGTTCGGCGCCCGATCAGCCGCATGGTTTATCATCTCACAGAGGAGGCCAAGAAATGCTTTCGGCAAAGGAACAGATAACAGACATCATCAAGGCTCAGCCGGATGATTGCTCTTTCGATGATCTCCTGCGTGAACTGCAGTTCGCTCGCATGGTGGAAAGAGGGCTCGAGGATTCGCGGAAGCGCCGGACGATCAGCAACGAAGAGATGAAACGGCGAATCCACCTATGGCGGAAATAAACTGGACTGCCGAAGCCGAACAATGGCTCCGGGATATTTACGACTATATCTCTTCCGATCAGCCGGAAGCGGCCCGAAGGGTTGTTGAAGGCATCTATGAAAAAGTCCAGATTCTACGCCGGTTCCCTGAAGTCGGGCACCGATATGAAAGTGATCCCCATTTGCATATTCGGATCCTTCTCTATGGCCATTACCGAGTCGCATATTTGATCAAAGAAGATGAAACGATAGATATATTAGGCGTCTTTCATGGGGCGCTCGATATCGATCGCTACCTGCCGTAGACGACATCCATATTTATAGAGCGAGTGCCACGCCGGATCGACCGCCTCGTCTACGATCTCTACAACTTGACGGAGGAGTAAATCCGGATCGTCGAGAAAGATTGACAAAAACTTCTTGTTATTGGATGATCATGCCGTCAATGGCTGTGAGGCCGACGGATCAATAAATTCATGAAGATGGGAAGTTTGAGAGGTGTAACATGAAAACCGGAACAAAAATAAGAGAGCCGCAAATTGTCTTTCGCGGGGGAAAACCTTCAGCCGTCATCCTGGACATCGATGTGTATCAAGATCTTTTGGAGCGACTGGAGGATGTTGAAGATCTCCAAATGTTGGCGCGAATGAGGGAAAAGCCCTTGAGTTTCAGAAAACTCGATTCCTTCTCTTCTCCTCTTCACGGACCATAACAGAACGCAGCGGGTGACCTCATGAAAGAGCAGGAAAAGACTCAGCAGGTTTTGGTTGACGAACTGGCTGCCTTGAAACAGAGAATTGGGGAGCTGGAACAGGCGGAATCGGAGTGGAAAAGGGAAAAGGAAGATTATAAAAAAAGCGAAACCCGTTTTCGCAGTTATTTCAATTTGCCGTTGTACGGCATTGCCATTACCTCCCCGGATCAGCGATGGATCCTGGTGAACGACCGGATCTGCTCCATCATGGGTTATTCCCGGGACGAAATCGTCCGCATGACATGGACGGAGATGACGCACCCCGAGGACCTTGCCGCGGACCTCGAACAATTCGGTCGTGTTCTGTCCGGTCAAATCGATCACTACAATATGGAAAAGCGTTTCATCCGCAAGGATGGGACGGTCATCTGGACCCATCTCTCGGTCGGGTGCGTGCGGAAATCCGATGGCGGCGTCGATCATATCGTTGCCCTGGTTGACGACATCACGAGCGTAAAACGAGCGGAAGAGGCGCTGCGGGAAAGTGAGGAGAAATATCGCAGCCTTTTTGAAAATGCCCAAGAGGCGATTTTTGTGGTTCAGCATGCCAAGCTGGTATTCATCAATCCCGTGATCACGACATTGATCGGTTATTCCGCTGCGGAACTCATTTCCAGGCCGTTTATTGAGTTTATTCATCCGGATGACCGGGAGATGGTTTACGAGCGGCACGTCAGGCGCTTGAAGGGCGAAGAGCTTCCTCACACCTATTCTTTTCGGATCATCCATAAAGACGGAAACGTCCTGTGGGTGGAATTGAATGCCGTCTTGATAAAATGGGAAGGAACGCCGGCCACCTTGAACTTTCTGAGCAACATCACCGAGCACAAGCGGATCGAGGCTGCCTTGCGGGAGAGCGAAAACAAATACAAGTTTATTACCGAAAAGATGACGGATATCGTATGGATTCAGGACATGAACCTGTGTGGCGTCTATGTCAGCCCGTCGGTTGAGGCGTTGCTTGGATTTACGCCGGAAGAACGTGTGCTGCAGGATGTCACGGAACAGCTCACCCCGGCATCGATGTCTTTGGCGCTGGATATGATGACCAGGGAGTTTGCCCTGGAACAGCAAGGTCACGCGGACCCGGAAAGGACGATCACCCTTGAATTGGAATACTATCATAAGGATGGTTCGACGCGTTGGCTCGAAAGTATCATCAGCGGGATCCGGGACGACCGGGGAGTCCTGACCGGATTGCACGGTGTGTCCCGGGACATCACCGAGCGCAGACGGATCCAGGAGGCGTTAACCCAGAGTGAGGAAAAATTCCGCAAGGCTTTTTATACCAGCCCGGATGCCGTGAGCATCAACCGCCTCGACGACGGCATGTACGTCTCCATCAACCCGGGATTTACCCGAACCACGGGGTATACGGAAGAGGATATTGTCGGTAAAACGTCCATAGAATTCAATATCTGGGATAATATCGCGGACAGGAAGAGACTGGTGGAGGGATTGAAAAGGGATGGGAAGGTCGCCAACCTTGAAGCTGTCTTTCGAATGAAGGGCGGGGGTGTCCGATCCGGGTTGATGTCGGCTTCCGTGATCGATCTGGATGGCGTCCCCCATATTATCAATATTACCCGGGACATTACCGACCGGAAGGAAAGCATCGAGAAATTGAGAAGAACCCTGGAAGCGACCGTCCATGCCATGGCCGTGACCGTCGAATCGAGGGATCCGTATACGGCGGGACATCAACGCAGAGTGGCCGACCTGGCCCGTGCCATTGCCGAGGAGATAAATCTTTCCGTCGACCGGATTGACGGCATCGTGACGGCCGCGATTGTTCATGATCTGGGCAAGATCTGCGTTCCCGCGGAGATTCTCAGCAAGCCGACCGGGTTGACGAATCTTGAATTCGAGCTCATCAAAACCCACCCGCAAGTCGGTTATGACATTTTGAAGGACATCGAATTTCCCTGGCCGATCGCGAGGATGATTCTGGAACATCACGAACGGATGGACGGATCGGGGTATCCGAAGCATCTGAAAGGGGACGAGATTCTCATGGAAGCGCGGATTTTGGCCGTTTCCGATGTGGTGGAATCCATGGNNCCGTCCCTATCGCCCCACTTTGGGCATGGATGCCGCCCTCGAGGAGATCGAAAGGAACAGGGGAAAGCTTTATGACCCGGATGTCGTGGATGCGTGTCTGCGAATATTCCGGGAGAAGGGTTACCAATTTCAAGGATAGATTGGCGCCAAGATTGGTCAAAATGGGGAGGGATGTCCCCCTTGCGTCGTCGCGGAAATGAAAAACCCCCGTGACCCACACCGCACGGGGGCTTCTTTCATGGTTGATTCCGGAGGCCTTTCCTGCCGCCGTCGATGGAATAACAGGCCCTATTCGAAGGTGGCGCCCGTATGCGCGGAACGGACNNTGGGCGGCATAGCGCTTCAGGTAGCCTTTGAGCTCCTTCTTCACCGGTTTCCACACGGCGAGACGCGTCCTCAATTCCTCGTCGGATATTAAAACGTTCAGCCGTTTTCCGGGGATGTCGATCTCGATTGGGTCCCCCTCGCGAACCGCGGCGATCGGTCCGCCTTCGGCCGCCTCGGGAGAGATGTGACCGATCGCCGCGCC
>DIKL01000037.1 GCA_002424545.1 Syntrophaceae bacterium UBA5619 | reverse complement strand
GCGCGACCCCGGCGACTGCAACGCCTGCCGCCAACCGAACAGATCAGTGAAACGAGCGCACTGCACAAAACGAACAGGAAAGCCAAGGACCTGCGGCCTGGAAAGAAAACACCGCGCGAGGATCAGCAAGGGCGGTGCCGGATCTGGGGCAGCGGAAAGGGCCGGCGACGCCCTTGCCCGAGTGCGGAAGGGAGAATGCGGGGGCCGTGACAGGGCTGGAGCAGAGGAATGCCCTGGCGCGGCCCCTGCTTCCGCCTGATGGGGTGGCGGGCGGGAATTCCCCCTTCGGAGGGGATGACAGGGGGGAGAGGGAAAAGCTGCAAGGGACGTGACGGCCACGCCAGTGGCCGGCGCGCACCTTGCCTACCCAGTCGATCCAAGATCCCGCCATTCAATTCCCCTTCTTTTCCCTTGGAACGACTCTCACGATAAGTGCGATCGACAGTCGCCTCCAGAGAAGCGCGACCGTCGCCCGCAGGCGCAATTCATCATCTCTCCCTCTTCCCAGGCAGGGGATGACCCAGAAGCAGCCAGACGAAAAATGGCCCGCCCAGCAGAGCCGTGATGATGCCGACGGGGATCTCGGCAGGCGCAATGATGGTGCGGGCTACGGTGTCGCAAACAACCAGAAAAGAGCCGCCGAAGAGCAAAGCAGCCGGGGTGAGATAACGGTGGTCGGCGCCGATGAGCAGCCGGCACATATGGGGCACCATGATGCCGACAAACCCGATGGGTCCGCACAGGGCCACGACGCTTCCCACCATGGCCGATGAGCAGAGGAAGAGCGCCTTCCTGATCTTGACCGCGTCGACCCCTCGGCTGATGGCGATCTCTTCGTCCACGGCCAGCAGGTTCAGTTCGTGGGTCAAAAGCAGCATGACGACGCTGCCGATGACCACGAAAGGGGCCATGTTGAAGACCGACTCGAAGCCCGCCACCTCCAGCCCGCCCATGAGCCACCGCATCATGTGGGCGGAACGGGCGAAATCGCTCATATACTGCATGAAGAGGATCAGGCTGGAGAAAAAGAAGCTGATGGCGACCCCGGAAAGAAGCATGGTCCCCATGGCAAACCCCTTGGCCAGGTGCGTCAATCCGTAGACGAGGAGAATCGAGAGGATGGCGCCGCCAAAGGCGAAGAGGGAGACCCCCGACAGGCCGGCGACGGAAAAAACGAGCCCGAGTCGAAGGCAGAGCACGGCGCCGAGCGAAGCGCCGCTCGCCACCCCGAGGGTAAAGGGTTCGGCCAGGGGGCTGCGGAAGAGGGTCTGGAACGCCAGGCCGCTGAGGGAAAGGGCAGCACCGGCGAGAAAAGCCACGCAGACCCGCGGCAGCCGGATCTTCCAGACAATGTCCGCATCGATCCCGCCCGCGGTAAACCGGAACAGGGCCTCCAGGGGCACGGGCCGCATGCCGATCAGGGGCGCACCAGCCAAGACAAGGATAGCCGCGGCAAACAGGACGACCAGTAAAATCTTCCGGTGATCCCCGGATCTGTTCATAGAGTCACCCTCGGCACGACCAGACGATCTCCTGTCACCGGATGAGTAGTAAAGCAGAATTCCGTGCCATAAATGGACTTGAGCACTTCCTGGGTCATGAATTCCCGAGGGAAGCCGCAAAAGACCAGGGCCCCTTCCTTGAGGGCCGCGACGGCCCCCCCGGCCAGGGCCGCGGCGTTGAGATCGTGGGTGACCGAGACGATGGTCACGCCCCGTTCCCGATTGATCCGGCCGAGGAGAAAGCGGATGTCTGCCTCCTGCTTCGGGTCGAGAAAGGTGGTCGGTTCGTCCAGGAGCATCACCCTCGTCTCCTGGGCCAGTGCCGCGGCAATGAAGACCTTCTGCCGCTCCCCACCGCTCATGTTCGTCAGCGTCCGGTCGGCCAGATATTCCGTCCCGGTCGTCTTCATAGCCAGCCGGGCAGCCTCGACGTCGCTCTTGCGGGCTGAGGCAAAGGGGCTCAGATAGGGATACCTGGCCATGAGGAGAAACTCCTCCACGGTAAAGGACGAGACATAGCCGTCGGCCTGGGGGACATAGGCGATCAGGCACGCCAGGTCTCTCTGGCTAAAGTCTTCGATCCGCCTGCCCGCAATGCGGATCGACCCAGCGCTTCCCTTGAGGATGCGGACCAGGCACTTCAGCAGCGTCGTCTTCCCCGAGCCGTTCGGCCCGACTATGGACACATACTCTCCCTCCCCGATGGTCAGCGAGATGTCCCTGAGGACCGCTTTCCCGCTTCGGGTACAGAAAAAGCCTTCGATTCCGATCATCGTCCCGGCGTTCCTCATGGACCCTTCTCCCCTGGAAGCTGAATGACCGTTGCCACGTCCTCCAAGGCCCGGATGAACCTTGGACCGGGGATCACGAGATAATCCCCCTCCAGGATGTGGATCCGGCCGTCCCGTGCCGCAGCGGTCCCGGAAGCCGCTTCCTGCCATTTGGCGAGCATGGCCCTCTTCGCCGCGGTCCCCAACGGGCGATAGTCGGTGTTGACCGCAATGTCGATGATCGCCTCGGGGTTCAGTTCGAGCAGCCCTTCCCGGGAGATCTCGGGGAAGGCCTGCCTTCCCTGGTAGGCGTCGCGGCCGCCGGCCAGGGCGACGAGTTGGCCGTAGAACGTCTCGGGCCCGGCCACACAGATCTTCGCTTCCGGCCCGCTTCCCATGTTGCCGCCGATGGAGACCAGGACCCGAGGCGGCCGGGCGAGGCGGCGAGCCTCCTGCCGGATGGCCTCCCTCTTGGCCACAAGCTCCGCCGTCAGTTCCTTGCCGCGCGCCTCCACCCCGCACCGGCCGGCGATAGTCCCGATCATGGCAAAGATGTCGGCGATGGTCTTGTTGTTGACCACGAGCACCTCTATGCCTTGCTTGTCGAGAAATTGCCTGACCTTTTCCTGCTCGGGAAGCAGGATCGCCAGGTCGGGCGTGAGCGCCAGCAGGGCCTCGTAGTTCGCGTCATAGAAGCCGCCGATCCGCGGCTTCTTTTTCGCCTCGGCCGGATACTCGCAGTAGCGGGTCACAGCCGCCACCCGGTCTCCCAGTCCCAGGGCAAACAGGGTCTCGGTAATACTCGGCGCCAGGGACACAATGCGGCGGCAGTCAAAGCCGCTGGCCGCCTGCTGTTGGGCAGAAGGGTCGGGAGCGCGCAGCGCCCTGTTGACCAGGGCGCTGCCGCCGAAGGCCAGGGCAGCCGTGATCAGCACGACGATTGTGCGCTTCGTTCCCTTCACCGTCATCGCTCCCTTCCCTGCTCGCCCATCGATCCGTCCTTTGCCCAAGTCCCCTCTCAGAACGAGAGTTTGACGCCGCCATAGGCGCCGAGCCCCATGGTGCCCCAGCCGGCCACCTCTTCATAGTGGACGTCGCCCAGATTCTCCAGGCGGCCAAAGAGCTGCAACTGTTTGGTCAGATCATAGGAGGCAGCGAGATTGACCAGGGTGTATCCCCCCAGCGTGACCCGGGTCGTGGAGTAGGTCATGTTGTCGAAGTAGTTGTCATCCCTTTTGCCTACGTAAAGGACGTTCAGCTTGACGTTTCCCTTTTCCCGAATGCGGCAGTCGGCCGTAAAGGAAAACTTGTGCTGCGGTCTTCTCAGCAGGTCCTTGCCTGTAGTCTTGTCTTCAGTGTCGGTATAGGTGTAGCCGAGCTGGAAGGCCAGGATCTCCCAGGGGCGGACGGAAAGGGTGGTCTCCACCCCCCGGGTCGCCGCCGCGGCGATGTTCCGGTACTTGGAGTTGACGCTGTCGAAATCGATCAGGTTGTCGAAAGCATTTTCGAAATAGGTCAGTCCCAGGGAGATCCTTTTGTCCCACAGCGACTGCTCCACGCCCATATCCCACCCCTTGCTCTTGGCCGCTTCCAGATTGCGGCTGCCGTATTGGGAATAGAGCTGATAGAGGGAGGGGGCTTTGAATCCCGTGCCGTAGGTTCCCTTCAGGCGCGTCTGGGTCTGCGGAAACAGATAGGAGGCCGTGAAGCGGTAGGTGGGCTCGGTGCCGAACCGGTCGTGGTCGTCCAGGCGGATCCCGGCCGTGGCAAAGAAACGGTCGCCGAGCCGGATCTCATCCTGCAGGTAGGCGCCGTTCATCCGGGAGGTTTCCTTGGCGAAGTTCTCATCGTAGGGCCCCCAGACGCTCGTCGAGTGGTATTCCGATTTCCCCGTCTCCTCTTTCAATTCGACGCCAAAGGTGACCGTGTTGGTCTCGTGGAGGAAGAGGCTGTGCTGCCAATCCAGTTTGTAGGACTCCCCGAGAAAGGAGCTGCGCTCGGAATCGCTGGGGTGGGCGGCATCCGTGTCGTTCCGGTATTTGCGGTCCGAGCGCGCCACGGAAAGGCCCAGTTTCTGGGCCCAAAGCCCCTCAAAAAGGGACAATTCCCCCTGGAGCTTGGTCATGAGTTCCTTGGAATCCAGGACGTAGTTCGGATCGTCGCCCCCGGCGCCGCCATAATTGTCCAGTTCGGCACGGCTGTCGGCATAACGGAGGAACAGATCGGCCGAAAACTGGTCGGTGGGAGTGACGCCGAATCGCCCCGAGAAGGAGCTGTTCTGATACCCATCCCGTTCCTGGTTGCCATATCTTTCTCCGGCCGCCGAGATGCCCGCCGTATCGGTCCGGGAGAAGCCAATGGAATAATTGCCCCACCCGTTGCCGCCGCTCGCCCCGGCCTTTTCGCGGAAGGTGGAGAAGCTTCCCCCTTCGGCAGATACGAAGCCCGTGGCCTTGCCGCTCCCTTTTTTCGTGATGATGTTGATGACCCCGCCCATGGCATCGGACCCGTAAAGGACGCTCTGGGGGCCTCTGACCACTTCGATGCGTTCGATGTTTTCAAGCGCGAGATTGGCCGGGTTGAAGGCGCGTCCCGGCGAGATCGGATCGTTTACTTCGACACCGTCGATCAATACCAGGGTCAACTCCGAATCGGCGCCCCGGAGAAATATCGAGGCGCTGCCGCCCGGACCTCCTGTTTGCAACACGTCGAGTCCGGCAACAGACTGAAGCGCCTCGATCAGGGTCCGCTTCTGCCCCTGCTCCATCTCCTTGCTTGTGATCACGGTGGTCGAACTTCCCACCTGGGCCTCGGTCGTCTCCAGCCGCGTGGCGGTCACCACCACTTCATCCATACTGTACGTTTCCGCAGCCTGAACGGTCTGCTGACCCCAGAGACCCGCAGCAATCAGGAACATCATCCCTGCCAGCCCGACAATCCACTTCTTCCTCATGATTCGCACTTCTCCTTTCTTCTCCCACGAAAAGATGGACAATTTCGGCTTCCGGACCAGGTCTCCTGGCTTTCGATCATCCTACCGGCTGCGCCTTCCCATCCAGGTTGCGGACAGTGGCCTGCATGCAGCTTTCGTCACGACTACAGTCGCGGGGCGGCGGAAGTTTCTGACTCCCTTCCCTTGATCCGGATGCCCCCTCTTGAAACGCTCTCCTAACGATCCAAAACTGTCATTTGACCCCCTGTGCCTCCGATGACGGGCCGTTCTCCCATCGGGTTGTCTTTTTTTCCCCCGACCACGAACCCGTTCTGCTTGCCCAGGGCCTCCACCACGGCCGCATAAACGGCCTTTCCGATCAGCTCCCCGATCCGGCTGTGCCCGCCTGTGTAGGTCACCTGCGGGCCTCGCTTCCCGGAGACCACCATCATGCTGTCCGTGCCGGTCCCGGTCGCCTGGACCCCTTTGGTATAACTGCTCGGCACCCGCAGGTCCTCGAAGGCCGCCGTCTTCGCCTCGGTCCCGGTGATGATCGCCCTGGCCATGGCGCCGTCCGTCAGGCGGGCGTTGGTGAGGATCATGATGTTGACCGTGCCGGGTTCTGATTCGATGTGGGTGCCCTCATCGACCCCGGCCCGCAGCGCGTTGGTCTCCGCCCCGGCCGTGGCCAGCACCGTGACGATGAAGGGCGCAAAAGTCCTGGTGGCAACAGCCAGGTTATCCATGTCGGCCGCGGTCGCCATCAGGGTCAGATCTCCCCGCCTGAGCTGCAGGAGCCCCTTGAGCCGCTCTTCGGTTTTCGTCTCGTAACCCTGCCCTCCCTTGGTCTGCATCGTCTCGGAAACGCGGGCCCAGAGGCGGGGATCAGCCGCATGGTTCACCGCGGCCAGGGCGTCCACAAAGCCCTCCTTGGTGGAGAGGAGGCGTCTTTTTTCCGGAAACTGGACCACGAGCGACTTTTCCCAAAGCCCATCGTTATCAGTTCTGATGATGGTCGCCTTTGCCTGGAGTTCATCGGGGATGACGATGCCACCCGCCCACGTGCAGGCAGGAAAAAGAAAAATCAGCATCACGATGCGCAGCAGCAAGCTTTTCATGTGTGATCCTCCGAGCTCTCGTTCTTGAGGGTAAAACGGATCGGCAGCAGCGCCTTGACTGCCACGGGAATCCCGTTGCGGGTCGCCGGCGCGAAGCGGGACCTTTTGACCGCCTCGATGGAAGGCGCGACAAAGATCGCGTTGGATGCCTCCACCACCTCGATTCCTGTGAGACCGCCTTTTTCGCTGAGAGAAATGGACAACACCACCCGCCCTTCTTGCCTGCGCCTCTTGGCCAGGAGGGGGTATTCGGGAAGCTCCCAGTACTGGAAGCGCGGTCCGTTCGGTGTTCCAAAGACAGCGGCGATGGGAGGAGCCCCCGAATCTATCCCCGTTGACTCCCCGCCGGCACCTGCCGCATGGGTCGGCGTTCCAGAGCCTGCGATGACCGAAGCATCTCCCGTACCCTGCCCTGTTGTATCCCCGCCAGTCCCTGCGGCACGGGTCAATGGCCGGGGACTGTTGACCGGCACCGCCGAGGTCGCAGCCGAGCCGGCGATGGATATCGCGCCGGGCGCGGCGGGGCGGTTATCGTCGTTTAGGGCGCTGGCCGACGGAGCCACGGGGTCGATGCCGGCCAGGGGGTGTTCCGGCCGGCTGTCGGCGCCTGCCTTCTGATTCTCCACGACAGCGACGGAAGACACCGTCCGGGGAAGCTGTGGTGCTCCCGCTTTCGGCTGTACCTCCTTCTGTGCGGGCTTCTTGGCCCGCAGTCTTTCCGACGCTCCATGCGGGCGAGTCCCGACCGGGGAAACTGCACTGACCAGAGAAACCACAAACCGATCCGGCTCTATCGTCTCTTTAGCCATGCCCCACAGGGAAAAAACCACGCCGTGCAGGAGAAGGGAGAAGAGAACGTAAACGAACCATTTGCGGTCATCAATCACGGGAAGGCCCCTTGAAACAAAAAAATCCCCGAATCTGATGCATCAGACTCGGGGATGCCGTATTTCATCCACCTGAATTCAGCCGTCATCCCCTTTACCACGGGGGACAACGATACCAATCCCTGCAAGAAGGTCTTCCGGCTTCCGGATCGTCTTACTTGCCGCGTCTTCCCATTCCATCTCAGCGGAACAGTGACACTGCTGCGGCTTTCATCCCCGGTTACGGCGGCGGGTCCGCGACGGCATCGCACCGTCTTCCCTTTTATGGCCTTGCGGCCTCTTACATTGAAATCTACATAATACGGACCGCCAGGCAATGTCAAGGCATTGTCGCAACCGTAATCCACCACCAACTTTTG
>DIKL01000111.1 GCA_002424545.1 Syntrophaceae bacterium UBA5619 | reverse complement strand
GGCAACCCTGCTGGCCGCTCCGAGCCAGCCCGCTCCGGCGGCCCAGCTCCAGGAGCTTCTGGCCGTGATCCGGGCGCGGCAGGCCGCGGGCAAAGCGGCTCCCGGAAAGCACGGGAAGTAGGTCTCGATGCATACCGGGCACGGCTCGGGTTAACGAGGGTGTTGAAAAAACAGCCTGTTAAGAAAGGAAGGGTTGCATTGGCACTGAAAAAGGTCACCGAGTATCTTATTCTGGGAAACAGCGCGGCAGGAATCGCCGCCGCCGAAGAGATCCGGAAGGGTGACCGGGCAGGCCGGATCACGATCGTTTCGGACGAGAAGGCGGGCGGCTACTCCCGCGTTATGCTTCCGCTCTATATCGCCGGCAAGGTATCGAAGGCGGAGACGGTCATCGCGCCGAAGGCGTTTTACACGGACCGGTCGATCCGCCTCCTTCAGGGGGAGACGGCGGTGAGCCTCGATCCGGCGGCCCGCCGGGTCACCTGCGCAAGCGGGAAGGTTCTCGTCTATGACCGGCTCCTCATCGCCACCGGCGCCTCCGCGAAAGTGCTGAAGCTGCGCGGGAAAGAGCTGCCCGGCATCTTCTGCCTCCGGAAGATCGAGGACGCCGAGGGGATCCGGAAGATCCTCCGTTCCTGCGACGCCCCGGCGGTCATCGTCGGGGGCGGGCTCGTGGGCATCAAGAGCCTCGAAGCCCTGCTCCATCTGAACCGGCCGGTCCACCTGGTCATCTCCTCGGACCGGATCCTCTCGCAGATGCTCGACAGGACGGCGTCCGACTTTTTTCTGGCAGCGATGCAGGAGAGGGGGGTCCGGGTACATTTTCATTCGGACGTGAAGGCGTTCCGCGGGAAGGAGGCGGTGCAGGCGGCCGTGCTCGCCGACGGGACGGTGCTGCCCTGCTGCATGGCCATCATCGGCAAAGGGGTGGTCCCGAACGTGGGATTCCTCCGCGGTACGGGGATCCGCCTCGACCAGGGGATCGTCGTGGACGACCACATGGCGACGAGTTGCCCCGGCGTCTGGGCCGCGGGCGACGTGGCCGAACCCTTCGACGCGCTTCTGGGGAAGTACGCGCCCAGTCCGCTCTGGCCTTCGGCCGTCGAGGGCGGACGCATCGCGGGCGCGAACATGGCCGGGGCGGCGCAGGTCTATCCCGGGGCTCTCCGGATGAACTCGGTGGAGTTGCTGGGCGTCCGCGTCGTGTCGGCCGGGGCGCAGGAAGGCGATCGGATCTTGATTCGGAAAAACAGGGCCGTCTACCGCAAACTCGTCTTTGTAGAGGAGCGGTTGAACGGGTACGTCCTGGCAGGGGATATCGGCTGCGCAGGGGTGCTCACCTCCCTCGTGCGGAACCGGACGGCGGTAACCCCCGATACCCTCGAAGAGGGGCTGGAGCGGGGATTCTCCTACCAGCCGAGATTTCAGATGCTGGGGGGCCATATCGAGGCCCTTCAAAGTCAACAAAGGAGTGCAACTTGAAAATCGATCCAGAAAAATGCATCGGTTGCGGAAAATGCCGGTCCTACTGCACGATGTGGGGCGGCATCATGCGGTTCGAGAGGGACCCCAAGCGGCCCCAGCGGGTCATCTGCGCCATCGATGAGGACGAGTGCGTGGAGTGCAGCGTCTGCCTCCGGAGCGGCTGCTGTCCCACGGACGCCCTCTACCAGCCCGAGCTCGAATGGCCCCGGATCCTCCGCAAGAATTTCAGCGACCCTCTCAAGGTCCACCCCGAGACCCGGATTCCGGGCCGGGGCACGGAGGAGATGAAGACCAACGAGGTGACCGGCCGGTTCCCGCGGGGCAAATTCGGGATGGCCTTAGAACTGGGCCGCCCCGGCGTGGGCACCCGCTTCCGCGACGCGGAGAAGGTGGCGATGGCCCTGGCCGAGATCGGGATCGGCTTCGAGGAGAACAACCCCCTGACCAAGCTCATGGTCGACCGCAAGACGGGCCGGATCGATCCCCGGGTGCTGGACGAGAAGGTGCTCTCGGCCATCGTGGAGTTCCTGATCCCGGAGGAAATGCTTCCCCGCGTCCTGGACGTGCTGGACCGGGTCTCCCGGGAGGTGGACACTGTTTTCGTGGGCGACATCATCACCCGCGTGGCCAAGGACGGCTCGGTTCCCTATATCGACGTGCTGCGGAAGCGAAACCGCTTTATGTCGATCAACGGAAAGAGCAACGTCGGCCTGGGGTGGCCACTCGCGAATGTTTGATCGAGACTCTCCGCGAGAGACCGCGGAGAATTCTCGGCCTTAAGAGGATCGACATCATCGTTTTCGCCCGCCGGCCCGCGGAAATCCGCGGGAATAGATTTGCGGGCGGCTTCAGGAAGATAGGAGAAAAGACCCATGACCCATACCCTTCACCGCCGCGGAGACCGGGAAAACCTGAGCGGGGATTTCGTCGTATTCACCATGTCCGCCAAGGGCTTCAACGAAAAAGGCTCGGGCAAGAAGATGCGGAAGTTTCTGGAAATCGTGCTCAAGCATAATCCGGTCAACTTCGGGGACTGCATTACCGGCAACAGCAAGGTTAAGAAGCTGGAGGAGATCGAGAACAACATGGACGACGTTTCGGTGGTCCATGCCGTCTTCACCGATCCGGCGGTCGTCACCACCGTCCTCGAAGACCTCAAGAAAGCCCGGGTCGGCACCTCCATCATCGTTTCGGGCATCCACGACGAAACCGAGAAATGCTGCCGCGCCGCGGGCCTGGAAAAGCATACGATCGAGCACTCCATGGGCTACTTCGGCAAGGTGAAGCGCCTGCCCGACCACGAGTTCATGGAACTCACCAGCATGTGCGGCCACGCCATGGTGCCGGCCAACCTGGTCGAGAAGGTGCTCCGCGAGATCAAGCGGGGGAAGAAGAGCTGCCGCGAGGCGGCGCTGGAACTGACCAAGCCCTGCCATTGCGGGGTTTACAACCCGACACGGGCCGAGATGCTCCTGAAGCGGCTTGTCCCCCTGATGGTCCTCGACGAATAAGGAGAGACCGGCACCGACATCAAACACCCGTCCAACAAACAACGGGCACCGTACCGATCAGTACGTGCCCGTTTTGTTCTTTCATGCCGGGCAAACCTCTCTGCTGGAGCAGATCCTTCGGGTAGCCCCCTCCATGAAGCTCAACCTAATGGCCGGAATGACCTCATGACCGGAACCGGCGACTCGGCGGGAATACACCGGACAGTTTTTGCAGATCATTGGCCAGCATTGGCAATCTCCCTGTTTTTCCGGCGGACATTCGGACCTTTCCGGGGCGACGCGAAATCGCGTCGAACGAAACTACAGAACCATGATGACGGCGGGGTGTCGCCGAAACTGTTCATAGCAATCCAGCCGATCCGGTTCGTTCCGAACCGTCATCTCGACGTCCAGGCAGTGGTAGGCACCGCCCTTGCTGCTCTTGGACGGCACAGCTGAACAGGTCCGATCCGTCAGCACCTCCCGAACCGCGCTTTGGAGAAGGTTTATGTCGCGCCCGATCAGCTTGTAGACCCAGCGGCATGGGTAAATGATTCCCGGTTTGCAATCCTCGGTTTTGATCATCTTTCCGACCGACCGCTTTCCGCACAGCGGTCATTCGTTGTGCCGTACCTATTCGGGTCGCCCGCCGTTGCGACCGGAAACAAGAACCGAAGCGGGCTTGAAAATCGTTTCACGCTTCATCTCCGCGATTCAGGAATCGTTCGATCCGGCCGGCCGTCTCCGCGATCCTCGCGGCGGCTTTGCCCGGCCGGTCCCGCTCTTCGCCTTTCAGAAAAAAGGGGGAAACCGCGACCGTTGTCTGAAAGGCTTTTTCAAGGACGGCGACGGTCTTTTCCTGCCTGGCTTCCACCCGGTCCTTCTCCCCATAGCGGTCGCCCTGTTCCTCGTTGAAACCGAAATCGTCGACGATCAGAACCGACCGGACCCTCCCCAGCGACAATACTCGCTTCAGAGCCTCCCAGAAGCGGTCGTCGGCCTTCCAGAAACCGATATCGGCGGAGTTGGCTATCCCAAAAGGGGTTGATTTCCGACAGGATCCCTCTCCCCGTTCCCGTGTCGGGCGACATGGCTCGGACTCTTCTCCGGCTTTCCACGCGCTGATGTTCCAGCAGCGCAGATAATGGACAATGGTTCCGGTGGCCTCGGCATAATGGTCGGTGGCAATGATCAGGGCCACTTCGGGATTTGCGGAAAGTTGCTCCAGGATGGGCCGCCAGGCCGGATCGATCCGTGATCGGTCGAAATAGCCGTCGACGAAACGGGAGGCGGCCGCGGCGATATTCTCCCGCGAAGCATCGGGCGCTGGGACAAGCGACTCCACCCTCGCCGCCATGATCCGCTTGTACCCGATCGTCGTCGTGCTCCCCTCGACCCAAGTCGGACCGACAATCTTTTCCCAGAAAAAGTTCGGGGTTGTGACGCCGAGCGCGAAGAGGCCGCTCTCGCGGAGTTCGCGTTCAAGGTTCTCCGTCCGGGCGAATTGCGGCGCCTCCAAGCTGAGCGTGCCCGAATAATCGAAAATGACAAGCTTGTCCGGTTGATTCATGCCGTCCCGTCGTTGAAAATCCCTATTCCCCGGTGCGCCGGGTCTTTTCGATTCCGCTCCTGCCGTTGTTTCTTCCCATCTTTTCCCGTTTATCCAGGGCCGCATGGATGATCCCGGTCAGCTCTCGCGAAGCTTGAAAGGGATCGGAAGCGGCGCAGATCGCCGAAACCACGGCCACGGCGTCGGCGCCGGCCAACACCGCCTCCTCCGCATTTCCCGCATGAAGTCCGCCGATGCCGACCAAGCGATGTCGCGAGAAGGCGCGGATCCTGGCCAGCCCGTCCATTCCCCAGGGTTCCTTGGTGTCCGCCTTGGTCGGCGTGGCGAAAATGGGACTGACGCCCAGGTAATCGCAATCCAGCGATTGAGCCCGTTCCACATCCTCCCAGGTTTCCACGGAAAGACCGATGACCGCCTTCGGTCCCATCAGCCGCCGGGCGGTCTCGTAGGGCATGTCCTCCTGACCCACGTGGATGCCGTCCGCCTCGACGGCCAGGGCCACATCCAGACGGTCATTGATGACCAGCGGGACCTGAAACGGCGCCATGATCGCCTTGATCCGCAGCGCCTCTTCGATAAAAAAGCGGGTGGAAACGTCCTTCTCGCGGAGCTGGACGCAGCAGGCCCCTCCCCGGAGCGCCTGGAGGACGACATCCGGGAGCGGCTTCCCCCCGCACAAACCGCGGTCGGTCACGAAATACAGCCCTCTCATGCTTCTGTCTCGATCTTCAGCATCCGTTCGATAT
Source organism: Syntrophaceae bacterium UBA5619 (assembly GCA_002424545.1). GTDB lineage: Bacteria > Desulfobacterota > Syntrophia > Syntrophales > UBA5619 > UBA5619. The sequence continues at coordinate 29,281 of DIKL01000111.1, read as the reverse complement.
CGTCGGCATCAAGACGGTACAACGCGTCGAGCAGGTGGAGTTGGAGCGTTCCGGGCCCCTCCGATCGGGCAAAGGCGATCTCGCCGGCGATTCCGATGACGGCCATCGCCTCCGCGGCCGCCAAAGCGGGTTCGGTCGTGACCGCGGCAAAAGCCCCGCAGAGGGCGCTTGCCGTGCAGCCCAGGCCCGTCACCCGGGTCATCAGGAGATGGCCGTTTCGGGTCTTGATCACCCCCGCCGGGCCGATGGTGTAGTCGGTCTCGCCGCTGATGCAGACGACGGAGCCGCATTGTTTGTGCAATGTCCCGCCGATCGCCGCGGCGGCTTCGGAGGAGGCGGTGCTGTCCACCCCCTTCGTCGTCGCGTCATCCTCGACCAGCGCCATGATCTCCGATCCATTTCCGCGAATGATCTCCGGCGGAACGGCCCGGATCAACTCACGCGCCGTCCGGGTGCGATAGGAGGTCGCGCCCGCCCCGACCGGATCGAGGACGATCGGGATTTTCCGTTTGCGAGCCGCTTCGGCCGCCCGGAACATCGCGCGCACCCATGCCGGGCTCAGCGTTCCGATGTTGATCACAAGAGCGGAGGCGATCCCGACCATCTCCTCCATCTCTTCTTCGGCATGGGCCATGACCGGCGAGGCGCCAATGGCCAACAGCGCATTTGCCGTGTTGTTCATGACGACGTAGTTGGTGATGCTGTGGACGATCGGCACCTTTTCCCGGACGGCCTGCACCGCCGACCATATGTCTTCCGACGTAATTTTCATTGTTTTGCCCCGCAAAGGAGATGAGACTCTCAAGCGCCGGATTCCTCCTCCCGAATCTCCGCCAGGAGTCGACGGACCCGTTTGAAGTCCTTTCGAAAGCGGATCGAATTTCCCCGATGGTCGCGGATATTGGTTTGCGTACAACTATCGATCCCCGCGGGCCGTACCCGGGCTACGGCATCGCGGACATTCTCGGGAGAGATCCCCCCCGCCAGAAGGACGGGAATGCGGCTCGCGGAGACCAGCGCCGCGGCCAAGTCCCAATCGCAGATTTCTCCGGTGATGCCGACGAAACCAGCCACCGGTTCGGAAACGCCCTCTCCCGAGGATCCGCGCAGCGTGTCGGTCATGAAGCAGTCGGTGCAGGGCTCCAGCGTGCGGGCAATTTCCAGAATGGTCTCCCGAATGGTGTCCGCATCGATTCGGCCCGGCTGGGGAATGGGAATGGAACGGGTAATCCCGAACGGGGGAAACTCCTTTTTTACGAGTTTCTGGAGACGGACCATCTCCGCGCAGACCGCCTCCCTCTTCGGGCCCATCCCCGGATCGAGCGGAATCCATTCGCAGAAATGGACGAAATCGGGTTCATAGTAGTCGAGTGCCCGGAGGATCTCATCCTCTCGGATGAGCAGCGGAATCAAACTGCTCTTGGCTCCCGACCCGCGGACCAGCCGGACAACCTCCCGCAGGGAGGGGATCTTCCACGCCTCCGGCGAGAGGATCACGCCCCCGATGCGATCCACCCCCATCTCGATCAGCCGCTCCGCTTCCCGGGGTTCCTGAATTTCATAAATCTGAACGAGCATCCTCTTCCACACGCCTCCGAACAATTCAATTCTTTACCGATTTCCCCTCCCGAGATCAACCTTTTTCCGATTCCTCTCCGTCCTTTCTTTCTTTGCATTACCGGCCGTCTGTGCTACATCACCCGAAATCCGGCGCAGCAGAATCCCGGAACGGCGGGCGGCGGGATCTCGCCCCGGCACCCCAAGCCGACAACAAAACGACCATGAAATCCATGACGGACTGGAAACGGAAAAGCAAGATCCTGATCACCTGTCCCAAGGGGATTCCTCCCCGGCTTGCGGGGGAAATCCTCGCCCTGGGGTTTCCCGTCCTTGCGGAGGAAGAGGCCGTCGTCAAAACGGAGGGTACGCTCGCCGATACGATGCGCTTGAACCTCCACCTCCGGACGGGCCATCGGGTCCTCTATCATCTGACGGACTTCCCGGCCGAAAATCCGGAAGATCTGTACCGGAACCTGCGAAAACTCCCCTGGGAAGAGATTCTCCACGAAAGAGGGGAGCATGCCTATCTCTGCGTCACCTCAACGGCGGACACGGCATCGATCAGCGACGTCCGGTTCGTCAACCGGAAGGCGAAGGATGCGATCGTCGACCGGATGATGGAAAAATACGCTGTGCGGCCCGATTCCGGACCCGATCGGGACCGGGCGGTCGTCCATGTCTTCTGGAAGGGAAGCGCGGTTTCGCTGTACCTCGACACCTCGGGGGAGCCCCTCTCCCGACGGGGCTACCGGAAGATCCCGCTTGCGGCGCCCATGCAGGAAACCCTCGCCGCGGCGGTGATTCTCTCGACCGGATGGAACGGACGGAGGGATTTCGTCAACCCGATGTGCGGCAGCGGAACACTCGCAATCGAGGCGGCCCTTTTCGCCGAAGGAAAGGCGCCGGGCCTCCTCCGGAGCAACTACGGCTTTGTCCATCTGCGCGGGTTCGACCCGGCCGCCTGGCGGGCAATCCGGGCGGCGGCGCATGACGCGCAAAAGGAAACGGCAGCGCGGATCATCGCCACGGATATCGATCCGCAGGCGGTCGCCGCGGCGAGACAGAACGCCCGAACGGCCGGCGTGGAACAGCGAATTGAATTTTCCGTCTGCCCGTTTCAGGAAACACCCGTCCCGGAACGGGGCGGCGTGGTTGTTCTGAACCCCCCCTACGGCGAACGAACCGGCGATTTCCCGGCCCTGACCGGTCTCTATCGCCGGATCGGAGATTTTTTCAAACAGAGTTGCAGCGGCTACCGCGGCTACATCTTTACCGGCAACGCCGCTCTGGGAAAACGGGTTGGACTTCGAACGACAAGACGCACCACCTTTTTCAACGGCGAGATCGAGTGCCGTCTTCTGGAGTATGAGCTCTACGCGGGAAGCCGCCGGAAGGAAAAGGAAAATGGTACGAAATAGGACCGGAGGGGGCAGCGCCGGGATCTTTGCGCGCAAACCGTTCGGCGGACGCTGCCGCCGGCGGCCGTTGCCGAACCCGGGTGCGATCCAATGGTGACGACCTGATGGGGAAAATGCCGAACCTGCGTCCCACCGGCCCGGTGAACGGGAAACGACATCTCATCGTCGTTCTCGTCTTGGGCTTTCTGATCCAGCTCACGGCGCTGGGATTCGGCCGTTTCGCCTACACGGCCCTCCTCCCCGGCATGAAAACGGATCTGGGTTTGACGAACACCCACATGGGATTCTTTCAGGTGGCCATCCTCACGGGCTATCTGCTGTTTGCCTACATCACCAGCGCTTTTGTGAAGCGCTGGGGCATGGCCTCCACGATCAACCTCTCCGTTGCCGTGGTCGGACTGGCCATGATCGCGTTGGGATTTGTCTCTTCCTTTCCGCTCCTCCTGCTGCTGGCCTTCTGGGTGGGCGCCGGAGCGGTCGGTTCTTACATTCCGCTGATTCCGCTGCTGATCGGCTGGTCCTCCAGAAAACGCAGCGGCGGAGCGATCGGCATTGCCCTGAGCGGCACGGGTGTCGGCATCCTGCTGACCGGGTACGTCGCATCGTTCCTGCTGATCCGGTACGGCCCCGTCGGCTGGCGATGCGCCTGGATCGTGCTCGGCTCGGCCACGCTGCTGGTCGCCATGGCCGGCGGTTTCCTGCTGCGGGAAAAGGGGGGAGGCGGTGATGAAACGAAAGGCGACGGTGGCGACGACGCATTGCTGAGTCTGCTCTATCGCGACCCGAATCTCCGGGCGATCATGGCCGTCTATCTGCTGGTGGGCTTCGGTTATATCATCTACGGAACATTCATCGTCGCCTACGCGGTCGAAGAGATCCGTATCTCTATGCGCGAGGCCGGACTGATCTGGTCCGTGTTCGGATTGTTTTCGGTGATCGGCTGCATCTTCTGGGGTCTGGTTTCCGACCGCCTCGGACGCAAAATCGTCACCGTGGCGGCTTTGCTGCTCTTGTGCGGTTCCGTTCTGCTGGCCGTTCTCTGGAAGGAGAAGACCGGACTGTTCCTCTCCGGCGGACTGTTCGCCTTCACCTTCAACGGCGTCATCACGCTCATCGCCGCAATGTTCGGCGATCAGATCCCCATGTCGAAGATCGACCGGTTTTTTGGAGTCGCCACGCTGGTTCACGGCCTGGCGCAGGCGGTCGGCGTTGCCATCGCCGGCTGGCTGAAGGACCTCACCGCCACCTTCGTCGTTCCCTTTGTACTGTCGGCCTTGATTATCGGTGTGTGCCCGCTCTTCCTGATCCCCATGAGAGAAAAGGGCAAGCGGTGAACGCCCGGCAAACGTCGCCGGTCGAATGACATGGAAAGATTTCCCGGAATGGGTTCAGGCGCGGGCTGCAGCCGCGGCCAGATCGCCGTAGCGTTTTGCGACACTGTGAATGATGTGGTCGAACATCAGGATGGTCCGGTTGATGCTCTCCACCGCCTGGTGCATCTCTAACGTGGTGACAAACAGCACATTGAAATCGGCAAACAGCCAGATATGCCGGCGCATAAGCATCAGCGCGTAAATCACCTCATGGAGAGGCACCCCCGTCCCGTACATCTCTTCGGCAAAATTCAAAAAATATTCCATCTCTTCGGTGTGGGGTTTTTTGCTGAAATAGAGTTTCCCGATGTTCTTGTAAAAACGGACGGCATGGGGAACGTATTGATCGGGGTCCAGGGAGTGGAACGAGGGCGTCCGCGAATTCGTGCAAACCGCTTTGCCCCACCGCTCCGAAATTTCTACGGTGTGTTTTTCCAGAACCTCGATCAGCTTGTCTGCAAACACTTTCATCGGCAATCTCCTCGTCGGCTCAGTGATCATCTCTGGTCGCGCAGTCTATTCAAATTCCGACAGGCTGTCAAGATCTTTAACAAACATTCGTTACACTTACGGTAATAAAGGCCATCCGGCTCCGACGATCAAGGCGGACATTCGGCCAATGCGCCCCAGAATTTCCTTGGCTTTCCGTTTTTCCCGTGGCATATTTGCGCCCCTTGGACGGCACAAACGCAGCGGGATTTGCCGACATCGGATTCTGACGGGAGGCACGGAAAATGATTGATTCGGGAATTAAAAAGAAAATCAGCGATGTCGTGGGGCGGGATTATGTCCTCGATTCCGAGCTGAACCGATTCGGTTATTCCTACGATTCCTCCTTCATCCCGCTCCTTCCGGAAAACAGACCGGATCTTGTCGTGCTGCCGCGGACCGCGGAAGAGGTGTCGAGGATCATGGCCGTCGCCTGCGAAGAGGAGATCCCCGTCACCCCCCGGGGCGCCGCGAGCGGCCGCACCGGAGGCAGCATCCCGCTCCGAGGCGGAATCTCTCTCTGTCTCGACCGGATGACGAAGATTACCGAGCTCGACGAGAGGAACATGATGGTCACGGCGGAGGCGGGGGTCCGCACGATCGACCTCTACAACCACTGCGCCGCAAAAGGGCTTTTTTTCCCCCCCGATCCGGCCAGTTGGAAGTTTTCCACGATCGGCGGCAACGTGGCGGAAAACGCCGGCGGAATGAGGGCCGTCAAGTACGGGGTCACGAAGAATTACGTCATGGGGCTGGAGGTGGTTCTGGTCGACGGCGCCATCCTTTGGACCGGCGGCAAAGCCATCAAAAACGTCACCGGCTACGATCTCACGAGCCTCTTTACCGGTTCCGAGGGGACGCTCGGCATCATCACCCGGGCCCTGTTCCGGTTGATCCCGATGCCGAAGCGGCGCGGCACGCTGCAGGTGATGTTCCGCAACCTCGACGACGGATGCCGGACGATCCACACGATGCTCCTTTCGGGCATCGTCCCGGCGGCGGCGGAGATCATGGACCGGACCTGCCTGGAGGTCGTCGCCCGCCACCGCAAGACGGAGCTCGACCCGGAGGTCGGCGCCTGCATTATCATCGAAATCGACGGCGACGACGATGCCTCCCTCGAAATCCAGGCGAAACGTATCGAAGATGTGGCGATATCGTGCGGCGCCGTCACATTCCGCGCGGCCCGCTCCCAGCAGGAAGCTGACGAAATCTGGGCTGTCCGGCGGGGGATCAGTTCCGCCGTCGCCGCCCTCGCGCCCCATCGCATCGGCGAGGACATCTCTGTTCCCCGCGACGCCTTCCCCGAAGTGGTGCGGCGCATCCGGGAGATTTCGGAAAAGCACGGGTTTACGATTGCCGTGTACGGCCACGCCGGCGACGGCAACATCCACCCCTCGCTGCTGTGCGACCTGTCCAAGCCCGGCGAGCAGGAACGGGTCCACCGGGCGGTCGACGACATCTTTGCCGCGGCCCTGAGCGTCGGCGGAACCCTCTCCGGAGAGCACGGCATCGGCATCACCAAACGGCCCTACATCAGGGACGCCCTCGGCGAAATCGGCATCCGAACCCTCAAGGCCGTGAAGGCGGCGCTCGATCCAAAAGGGCTGCTCAATCCGGGAAAGATCTGGTGACGGCGGTCCCGGAAGCAAAGGCATGGCATGGATAAAAAGATGGATCGCGATCTGCTCCGAGAAGCGGGGGGAATGGTCGGCCGCTGCGACCGCTGCGGCACATGCCTTCCGGTCTGTCCGCTCTTCGGGGTCAGAGGCATCGAAGCGACCAGCGCCCGGGGAAAGAATGCGGTTGCCCGCGCGCTGGCCGACGGCGGACTCGAACCGACGCGGGAGGCGCTCGATATCGTCAATTTCTGCCTTCTGTGCCGGGCCTGCGTCGACACCTGTCCGGCGAAGGTTCCGACGGACGAGGCGATGGTCGACGTCCGCCAGCATCTGACCGATCTGACCGGCGGGGCGAGCGCGAAGTACAAGCTCGTCGGCGGGGTCCTGAAGCGTCCGGGCGTCGTGAAGGTCGCCTCGGCGGCGTTGTCGATCCTTCGCCGATCCGGCCTCAACGGCTTGTTCCCCTATGGCATGGCCCCGGAAGCGTACACCCGGTCGCATTTCCTGACCGCCTTTGCGGGACCGGCCGCCCTTGGGCAACAGGCGCCGCCCTCCGCGGTTACGGTATCGGACCGATCGAAGGTGGCCTATTTCCGCGGCTGCGGAATGGAGATGATGTTTCCGGAGGCCGCCGTTCAAACCCGTGCCATCCTCGAAAACACCGTTCGTCTGAGCGAACCGGGAAACGTTTGCTGCGGCCTGCCCCATCTCGCCCACGGCCTGCGCGGCGATTTCCTGGACCTGGCGCGGCGAAACATCCGGATTTTCGAGGAGGCCGATGTTGTCGTCAGCGATTGCGCAAGCTGCGGAGCGACCCTCAAGCACCTGGGCTCCTTCTTCGCGGACGATCCGGCCTGGAAGGACCGGGCGACCGCCTTCGGCGCCAAGGTCATGGACCTCACGGAGTATCTCGCAAAGGTCGGCTACACTCCACGACAGAAAACGGCTGCCGTTTTCACCTATCACGATCCCTGCCATCTGGTTCGGGGCCAGGGAATCGCGAAGCCGCCCCGGGAACTGCTGCAAGCGGCGGGAGGGTTCGTCGAGATGAAGGGATCCAACGTATGCTGCGGCGGAGCCGGTTCCTTCCATATCGATTATCCCGACGCGGCAACGCAGATTTTGGATCAGAAGCGGCGGAACATCGAAGAGACGGAGGCGTCCGTGGTCGTGACCGGCTGTCCCGGCTGCCTGATCCAACTGGCGAAGGCGGCAAAGGCCTCCGGCGGCAAATTCAAGGCCATGCATATCAGCCAGGTCATCTGAAATTCGTGGACGAGAAATCCGACCCTCCTTGTTTTTTCCACCCGTGCCGGGACAGAAAATTTTTCAGATGAAAACTTGATTTTTCCGCTGATTGTGTGTAGAGAAAAAACACCTGATTGCGGAATGAAAAAAACCGCGGAAAAGGCTGACCATTTTGGGGAGGAAAGCTTGTTCTGATCCGTTAGAGACATACATGACCGGGGATTTTCCGGCGGACCGTTTCTTCATATCGGTTCTGCCGGGCGGAGCGGGCTTCGACGGAAACATGCGGACGATCCTTCGTGCCCGGATCGGCAGGAATCCCCCTGAATCTCGAGATTGCATCCTGGGAGTCTCTGCATGCCACTGGATATCGATCCATGCAAAGTGCCGGTCGTCCTCCTGTACAACCAGGACCCCTCTTGGACTCCCGATGAAAAATCGGATGTGGACCTGCTCTCCTCCCAACTGGCGCAGGCCGTCTCCGGCGTCGGCCACCCCATTACGCTGCTCCCGTTGACCAACAGCGATCTGCCCGCGGCGCTCCGCCCCTTTGACCCGACCTCCCATGTCATCCTCAACTGGTGCGAGAACCTTCCCGATATCCCGAAAAGCGAGTCCACCGTCGTCCGGATCCTGGAATCCACCGGTTTTGTGTTTACCGGGGCCGATGCTTCGGCGCTGGAGCGCTCGCAGAACAAGCACGCCATGAAGGAGATCCTGAACCGTAAGGGCATTCCCACCCCGGCTTGGCGTCTATACGAGCGTCCCGAGTCTAACGGCTGGAAGCAGTTTCCGGCGATCGTCAAGGCCGCGAAAGAGCACTGCAGCGAGGGGCTCACACGGGAGTCCGTCGTCATGAACGAAACGGAGCTGCACGCCCGGATCGCCCATGTGCTGGACACCTTCGGGCAACCGGCCCTGGTCGAGGACTTCATCGACGGGCGGGAGTTCCACGTGTCGCTCTGGGGAAACGGCGTTATTGAAATGCTCCCTCCGGCGGAGATGGATTTCTCCCAGTTCAAGGATATCCACGACCGGCTCTGCACCTATGAGTCCAAATTCGTTCCCGGATCGAGACACTACGAAGGGATCCATACCCTTCTTCCCGCACCCCTGAACCCGGAGGAGATGCACCGGCTCCAAGAGATCTGCCAGTCGGCCTACCGGGCGATCGGGTGCCGCGATTACGGACGCATCGACGTGCGGATGCGCGACGGCGCTTTCCACGTCCTGGACGTGAACCCCAACGCCGATATCAGCGCGGACGCCAGCCTCGCCTGTGCCGCCGAACTGGCCGGTTATTCATACGGAGAAACGGGAAGCAAGATCGTGCGGCTGGCGGCCAGCCGACTCGCGACCAAGGGGATGCTTCGGGGATAAAGGTTCACAACAAATCAGAAGAGCAGAGCACCGATCAGACTCGTGATGAGCCAGCGGAAGAATTGGATGACCGGATCGAGAGCCCCCAGGTACAGCAGACCGATGATGATGAAGAATCCGAAGGGTTCCAGGCGGGCCATGACGTATCCGACGCGTTCCGGAAGAAATCCCATGAGGATCTTCGATCCGTCGAGCGGCGGGATCGGAATGAGGTTGAACGAGGCGAGGATAATGTTGATCTGCGCCAGATAATAGAGCAGCAGTTCGATCGAGTCGGAAGAGGTTGGGGAAAGCAGGCGCAGCAGCAGGATGGCCAGAAAGGCGAATATCAGATTCGCGATGATCCCCGCGGAAGAGACCCAAATCAGTCCCATGCGGGTGTTCCGGATCAGGCTGAGGTTCACCGGAACCGGCTTGGCCCAGCCGAATCCGAAGATAAACAGCATGGCGGTGCCGATGGGATCCAGATGCTTCAGCGGATTGAGGGTTAATCGGCCGTGAACCCGGGCCGTGGGATCTCCCATGAGGGATGCGACCCAGCCGTGGGCCAACTCGTGGATGATGATGGAATATAAAAGCGGGATCGCCAACAGCACAAACGTCAGCGGATCCTGGATGAGCAGTTGGAGCAGCCCCATTTTTCCCCCTTGTCAACATCGATCGTGATGCCGTAAGACCGTTCGGACCCGCGCAGGCTAACACAAAAGGCGTGAATGCGCCAGGCGATACAGCCGATGCCCGGGACGGCGCCGATTCCCGCGGACAAGAATCTCTTGCCGTCGGCCAAGGCCGATGGTAACGTGATGCCGGTTCGAATCAACCGATGGGGGTGGATGAAAATGAAGGTCATTCTCGCGGGCCACAACATCGATCAGGAGATCATCCGGGAATTCCGGGAGGAGCATCCCGAACGGCAGGATCTGACGCCGGAGACCGTCGCCGCCGCGTACGCCCGGATCAGCCGCTATCCGAGGCCGGTGACCGAACTGCGGGCGATCGCCCGCGGCGAGGTGGAAAAGGCCCGCGCCTCGAACCGGAACATCGTCTTCGAAATGGGCCACAGTTCGATCGCGGAGCACGCCGTCTTCAACCTCGACGTTCTGGCCGTTTCCCGGCTCCTGGTCGAGGAGATCGAAAGATTCCGGCTCGCGTCCTATACCGAGAAGTCGCAGCGCTATGTCCTTTTTCAGGACGACTTCGTCATCCCGGCGGAGGTCCGGGAGGCGGGTTTGGAGGAGACTTTTGTTGCGGCCATCCGCCGCCAAAACGGCTTCTACCACGGCCTCTACGAAAAGCTCCGCCCCTGGGTATTCGACCGGAACCCGGAATTGGCCGCGGATCCGAAGAACCGCGGGCTTCTGGAAGGGTGGGCCAAGGAAGACGCCCGCTACTGCCTTCCACTCGCCACCGAGACGCAACTCGGCATGACCGTCAACGCACGGACTGTCGAACTGATGATCCGGCGTCTGGCCGCCTCTCCGCTGGCCGAGGCCCGGGATTACAGCCGGAATCTCTTCGATGCGACCCACGCGGTCGCGCCGTCGCTCGTCCGCTACACGGAACCCACCCCCTACGACCTCGAGACACTCGCGGCGCTCCGAAAAGAAACAGCCCGGATCCTTGGGCGGTCTCCCGCCGGCAAAGAGGATGTGGACCTCGTCCGGCTGGTCGACGTAACACCCGAAGCCGACGAGAAGGTCCTGGCAGCGCTGCTCCACAGCGCCTCGGACCTTCCGTTCGCGGGCTGCCTGGAGATCGCCGCGCGGATGAATCGCGAAGAGAAGGGGTCGTTGATCAAGACGGCCCTCCGGCGGATGAAGGCCTACGACGCCGCCCCGCGGGAGTTCGAGCAGGCGGCGCTGACCTTCGAGCTGGTGATCAGCGCGACCTGTTTCGCTCAGGTGAAGCGTCATCGGATGGCCGGGATCACCGTCCAGGGGTATGATCCCGGGCTTGGACTCACGGTGCCGCCCGCCGTGACCGAGATCGGCATGGAGGGAGCGTTCCGCGAACTCTGCGCGCGGACGGAAGAGACCTGGGAAGAGATCCGCCGCCGGTCGCCCGCCGCGGCTCCCTACATCCTGACGAATGCCCACCGGCGAAGAGTGCTGATGAGGGTCAGCGCCCGCGAGCTCTACCACCTCGCCCGCGTCCGGGCGGATGGTCATGCCCAGTGGGACATTCGTGAGACGGCGGCGCGGATGGTCGCACGGGGGCAAGAAGCCATGCCGCTGACGCTTCTGCTTGCCGCGGGGAAGGACGGCTTCGACGCCCTGTACACCCGTGTCTTTGACGGCAACACCTGACGGCTTCAGCAAAAACTCGCATGAGATTCTACTCTTTCAGCCTTCCAGGATTGGATTTCCAGGGCTCCGCAAGGAGGGTGTCGGGGGAAAGGGGCTTCTGTCCGATTTCGGAGGAGGACAGTGCAGGGCATGAAGGATGAGGATCGCTACCCGCCGGTGAACGGAATCGGCCGCGAGGAGCACATCGGCATGGTCCGGGAGATCTTCACAACGATCCCCGGCCGGTACGACTTCCTGAATCATCTGCTGAGCCTCCGCCGCGACGTCGCCTGGCGTCGGTTTGCCGCCCGGAAGATGGTTTTCTTCGACACCTTCCGACTGCTGGACGTGGCGACCGGAACAGCGGACCTGGCGATCGATGCCGCGCTTTGCCATCCCGGCATCCGGGTGACGGGGATCGATTTCGTTCGGGAGATGCTCGTTCCGGGGCAAAGAAAGATTGCGGAGCGCGGCCTCGCCGGGCGGCTGGACCTCCTCCAGGCGGATGCGCTGGCGCTCCCCTTTCCGGATGGCAGTTTTGATGTTGCCGCCAGCGCTTTCGGTATCCGGAACATGCCGGATCGCCTCGCCGCCCTCCGGGAGATGCGGCGTGTTCTCGTTCCCGGCGGCCGGATTCAGATCCTGGAGATGAACGCGCCTCCGAAATGGATCCGGCGGCTCTTCTTCGCCCCCTACCTGAACCGCGTCCTGCCGGCCATTGCCCGGTTCTATTCGAAGAACCCTGCCGCCTACGGCTATCTGGTCGACTCCATCCTGAACTTCCCGACACCGGGGGTGTTTCTGGAGATGATGGCCCAGTCCGGATTCCGGGAGCTGGAGAGACACTCCCTCACTCTCGGCATCACCAGCCTCTACATTGGCCGCCTTTAGACGAAACGGATGGAAAAGGCGATCAGGAACTGGGCCGCATAGTAGAAGGGCAGCCCGACGAGACGGTTGACGTACGCCTTCGCCACGAAACGGTGGCGGGCGACAAAGATATCCGAAACGTAAAACAGTACCGCCCCCGCAAAGGCGAGAGCCCGCCCCGGAAGAGCGGCATGATCGTCCTTGAGGAGCGATGCGGCGCCGATCACCATCGCGGTGATGATGACCATGTAGGCCACAACGGGGATGCGCATCTTTCCCAGATGGGGTCGGAGCCACACGAAAACGGCCCCGCTCACCGCAATCGTGCAGACGCCGACGATCCAGGTCGATATCCCCGGAGGCGCCTTCAGGAAGAAGGCGACGGTATAGAGGAGATGGCCGGTCAGAAACGATACGAGCCCCGCCAGAAAAAGCGGCCTCGAAAAGAAGAAGATCAGGCAGACATCGCCCGCCAGGCAGCAGATCAGGCCGGCCAGGATCAGGCCGAAGTAAGTCGGATCGCTCTCCGGGCCGGTCAACGCCGCCGCGATGAACAACAGCGACAGGAAGGGCTTCGTCAGCAGGAGCCCCCGAGCGGACTCTTTCTTTTCGAACCAGAGGAGCCCCGCCAGCAAGGGCGCAGCCGCCGTCAGAATCAGAATCTCCGTCATCCGTTCCTCCGGTAGGGGAAAGGTTTTTTCCGTTTCCGTTGAACCCATAAAACGGACGTAACGATCGAAAAGGCTGCACCGGCCGGAATCTACTCCGGTGGGATTCACTATAGGAAAGATGAGCCTGAAAGTCAATGCCCGCGATCGTTTCCATGGATTTCATTTGACGGAGATCATGACTGATGTTAATGTGTTACATGATCGTTCCGTTTGTGGCTGCTGGCGGAGACGCCGATTGCCGAGAAGGATGTGAACACCGAGGGCAAGAGGACTTTGGACTTCGCAACGTGTCAGATCTATGGCTTTGGACAGGCCTTCACGTTTCTGTCCGCACTTTGGTCCCCTTCCGTCTGGCATGCGCCGAACATGGCGCATTTCATCGGCATCAGTCTCTTCCTGGTTGGCGTGTGTTTCCGTTTATGGGCCATTAAAACGTTGGGGGTGTTCTATTCGCACAGAGTCCGCACAATGGCCCAACATCGAATCGTGGACTCCAGGCCATATCATCTCATACGGCATCCGGCTTATACCGGAATGATGATCGCCCATGCCGGCGTGGTCCTGTATTTCCTGAACCGGGTGACGCTCTTTGTTTTTCTGATCGGTTTTGTGCCCGCGATCATTCTGCGGATCGTCATCGAAGAGAGGACGCTTGTCCGGATAGCCGGATATTCCGATTTTGCAAAAAAACGAAAAAGACTGTTTCCGGGGATATGGTAAGGATCCGGGATTCACAAAGAAAGGGAGGGAGGCGATGACACGGAACGAGGCGGAAGAACTGCTGAGAAAATACGTCAAGAACGAACGGATGCTGGACCACAGCATAGCCTCCGAGGCGGTCCTCCGGGCGCTCGCCCGGCGGCTCGGCCGTGACGAGGATAAATGGGGGCTCGCGGGGCTTCTCCACGACATCGACATCGAGGTCGGCGGCGGCGACCTGTCCCGACATGGCCTGGAGGCGGAGCAGATCCTGACGGAGGCGGGGATTGATCCAGAGATCGTCGACGCGGTGAAGATGCACAATGAGATGGTCTGCGGGACCGCGCGGAACACGGAATTCCAGCACGCCCTGGCCGCCGGAGAGACGATCACCGGCCTGATCGTGGCGACGGCGCTCGTCTATCCCGACAAAAAAATCGCGAGCGTGAAGGTGAAATCGATCACAAAACGCATGAAGGAAAAAGCGTTTGCGGCTTCGGTGAACCGCGAGACGATCCGGGAGTGTGAAAAGATCGGCCTGCCGCTGGACGAATTCGTGAATATCAGTCTGGCGGGCATGCGGGGGATCGCCGAACGCATCGGATTATGATCAGCGGATCCGCTTTTTGAGTTCCTGAATGAGGGTCGTGCAGACCTGGCTCGCGTCGGCAACAACCGCGACGTCGGCCCGCTTCATCATCGATGCGTTCGGATTCTTGTTCACCGCGATGACGAACTTCGCGCCGTTGCAGGCGGCGGTGTGCTGAATGGCGCCGCTGATCCCGAAGGAGAAGAGGATCTGCGGTCGGATCTGTTTCCCCGCCTGGCCGACCAGGGCATCGTGATCGGTCCAGTCGGCGTAGACCACGGGGCGCGTCGCGCCCACCTCGCCTCCCAGCAGCTCGGCCAGTTCGGAAAGTTTTGCGAACTTCTTCTTGCTTCCCAGGCCTCGCCCGCCGCAGACGACCACCTTTGCGTCCTCCAACTTCTGCTCCCGCTGGGGAAGGCGCTCCGACCGGACCAGCCGGACCCGGTCGGCCGTGAGGTCCTTCGGCAGCGGGACCTTCACCACCTTGCCGGTCCGGACGTAGTCGTGGGGAATCTCTTGGAAGGTTCCGGGGCGGACGGTCGCCATCTGGGGCCGCCTTTCCGGGGTGAGGATCTCGGCGATGAGGTTGCCGCCGAAGGAGGGGGCCATCTGGACAAGGAGCCCCTCCGGATTGATGTCGAGGCCGATGCAGTCTGCGGTGAGGCCCGTTCCCAGGCGCTTCGCCACGCGGGGGGCAAACTCTCGACCGAAAGCGGTCGCCCCGATCAGGATCATTTCCGGTTTTTCGCGCTTCGCCAACCGCTCCATCAGGACGGCGTAAGTCTCCATGCTGTAGGAGGCCAGCCGCGGATGGTCGGTCAGGTAGACCTTATCCGCGCCATGGGCGATATACTCTCCCACCACCCCGCAAAAGGTGGGATTGTGGGAAAGGGCATCGCCCACCCACTCGTCCGTCCAATGGCCGAAGACGACGGCGCACACCTCGGCGTCGATCTTCGCCGCCAACTCCCGCGCCCGGGAGAGGAGCTGGAGGGTGATGCGATTCTGAAAATAGTTCCGGTAGTCTCCGAAAACCCAGATGCCTCGTTTTTTCGCGATCATTTTCTGTCCATTTTCAAGTCCTTGCCGATTGCGCCGCCGATCTTGTCCTCGAATCGCTCAAAGAGTTGCTCGACGATCCATTTGGGCGCCCCGGTCAAAACGACGTTTTTCTTTCCCGCCGTCGGCGAATAGACGTTGAGGATTTTCGTGGCGGACCCTTTCGCTCCGATCTTCTCCGGATCGATGCCGAGCGCCGCCGCATCCAGGGAAACGATATCCGCCCCGGCAAACGCCTCCTGGAGGCCGCCCAGCGGCACGTGTCGGGGGGCGTAAAACCCGGACGTCAGGGTCACCAGGCCGGGCAGCTCCATTTCCAGCGTTTCGAGAAAATTGTCGGCACGCCGCCGCATCCGGACCGTGCGGCCCGCGATCTCCAGCTCGTCCACATAGGCCACGCCGGGAACGTCCAGCTCCTCGGCGAGTTGGGGGCCGACCTGGGCGGTTTCGCTGTCGCTTGTCGATGAGCCGCAGAGGACGAGGTCGAAACCCGGACAGGTCTTTTGAATCGCCCGGGCCAGGGTATGGGAGGTCGCCGCGGTGTCCGCGCCGGCCATCTTCCGGTCGGTCAGCAGCACGCCCCGGTCCGCGCCGAGCGCGATCGCCTCGCGCAGCACCTCCTCGGCCATCGGCGGACCCATCGTGATCACGGTGATTTTTCCGCCCAGGCCCTCCCGGAGCCGGAGGGCGGCATCGAGCGCCGAACGGCAGTCCGGATTCATCATCCCCTCCGCCAGATCCCGCTGCAGGGTGCCCGTCTTCGGGTCCCAGGGAAGTTCGGAGACCATCGGCACCTGCTTGAGGCAAACGACCAGCTTCAACATCCTCTATGTCCTCCGGGCAAGCACCGCGCGGGAGATGACCATCCGCTGGACTTCGCTTGTTCCTTCGTATATTTCAGTGACCTTCGCGTCCCGAAAATAGCGTTCGACGTCGTACTCCTTGCTGTAACCGTAGCCCCCGTGAATCTGGACGGCCGTATTCGTCACCCGCGACGCCAGCGTGCTGCAGTACAGCTTCGCCATCGCCGACTCCGCGCCGAAGGATCGCCCCGCGTCCCTCACCGCGCAGGCGCGGTAGAGCAGCAGCCGCGCAGCGTCGATCTCGGTCGCCATGTCGGCGAGGTAGTTCTGGATCGTCTGGAAGGAAGAGATCGGTTTTTTGAACTGCTGCCGCTCCTTGGAGTAGCGGACCGATTCTTCGAAGGCGGCTTGGGCAATTCCCAGGGCCTGGGCCGCGATCCCGATGCGGCCCGTATCGAGGGTCGCCAGACCGATTTTGATCCCGTCGCCGGGCCGGCCCAGCAGATTCGCCTCCGGAACACGGCACTCCTCCAGAAAAAGGGAGGAGACGGGGTTCGCCCGCATCCCGCAGAGATCCTCGATCTCACCCACGGAAAAGCCGGGGGTCTCCTTCTCCACGATGAACACACCCGCGCTCTTCTGCGGGTTCACGGGATCGGTGAGCGCAAAGATCAGCGCCGTGCCGCAAACGCCGCCGTTGGTGACGAAGATCTTCGTTCCGTTGATTACATAATCCTTGCCGTCCCGGACGGCCGTCATCTCCACGCCGCCCGCGTCGGACCCGGCATTGGCCTCCGTCAGGCAGAAGGCGCCGATCCGCTCGCCGGAGACCATCGCCGGCAGAAACCGCTTTTTCTGCTCCTCCGTTCCGAAACGGACGATCGGATAAACCCCGACGCTGTTGTGAACGGTGAGGCACAGGCCGACCGCCGCGCTGACGCGGGAAATCTCTTCCATCACGATCGCGTAGCTGATCGTGTCCATCTCCGCGCCGCCGTATGCCTTCGGCGCCTGAAGACCGAAAAAATGAAGCGGCCGCATTTTTTCCACGACCTCCCACGGGAAGCGGGCATCCCGGTCGATGTCATGCGCGATGGGCGCCAGTTCCGCCTCGGCAAACATGCGCACCGTCTTGCGGACCACTTTGTGTTTCATGCAGGGATTGAAATCCACGGCCATCTCTCCAAAAACGTCCCCCGTTTCCCCGGCGGGAATGAGGCGGCATTCTATCTCAATCATCAACGGAAATCAAGCGTTCGGATTGCGGCGGCGGGACGGCAAGAGAAAACAGACGGTATCCGTCGGCGAAAACCAACGCCGCGGCGTCCGCGGACTTTGCGGAAAAGCCTTCGCTATCCGGCTTCCCCTTTTCCGAAAACGGTCTGTTGATACCCCTCGCGCAGGTAATATCGGTTCCCTTCCTGCACCCGAATTACGTCATGTTTGACGAGTTCGCCGAGAGCCCGGGGCCGGTAGTCCCGCATGCCGATATGGAAAAGGGAGGACTTGGTGTAGGGGAGCTCCACCGCCGATATCGGGTCAACTGCTTTTTTCTGCTTCAGATCCCGGATAATGAAATCGCAGGCCCTTTTCATCCGCCAGCCGGCAATGCGGAGGGCCAGGATGAAGGCCGCGATGGTCAACAGGATCATCAAAATCATTTTCACGGTTTCGGACATGCTCGGACACCTCTCCGATTGCTAATAGGTCATCCGGTAAATGGGAAACCGCCGGCACAACTCGACGATATCCGCCTTCACCCTGTCCCGGATCTCTTTCTCCCCGGGATGTTTGACGACCTCGACCACCCACCGGGCTATCCGCCGGACCTCCGGCTCTTTCATCCCCCGGCTGGTGATGGCGGGCGTGCCCAGTCGAATGCCGGAGGGTTTTTTCGCCGTGCCGTGGTCGCCCGGAATCTTGTTTTTGTTCACGACCAGGTTGGCCTCTTCCAGCAGGACCGATGCCGTCTCCCCATCCATGTTCCATTGCGACAGATCCAGCAGCAGCAGATGGTTGTCCGTCCCGCCGGTCACGATCTCCGCCCCCTGTTCGCGCAGGGCCTCCGACAGCGCCTTGGCGTTTTGGACCACATCGCGGATGTACTGACGGTATTCCGGAGCGCTCAAATGCTTCAGCCCGACGGCGATGGCCGCGATGTTGGACTGATGGGGTCCCCCCTGCAACATCGGAAAAACGGCGCGGTCCACCTTGTCGGCGTGAACTGCCTTGCAAAGAATGATGGCCCCGCGGGTCATCCGCAGGGTCTTGTGGGTGGTCGTGGTGACGATGTCGCAATGGGGTACCGGCGTCGGATGTTCTCCGGTCACGACCATCCCGGCAATGTGCGAAATGTCCGCCATCAGAAAGGCTCCTGCCTCCCGGGCGATCTGTCCGAAACGGGCGAAGTCGATGATCCGGGGATAGGCGCTGGCCCCGCAAACGATGAGCTTCGGTTTGGTCTCCAGCGCCTGTTTGCGGATCGCATCGTAATCCAGCAGGCCCGTTTGGGGATCGACGCCGTACTGCACGATATCGAACAACCGGGAGACGACATTCGCCTTGGCGCCGTGACTCAAGTGTCCGCCCGCATCGATCTCCATGCTCAGGATCCGGTCGCCGATCTTCAGCAGAGAGAGGTAGGCGGCGATATTGGCGGCGCTGCCCGAGAGGGCCTGCACGTTGGCATGTTCGGCGCCAAATACGGTTTTCGCCCTTTCGATGGCCAGGGATTCCAGCCGATCGATGTTTTCCAGTCCCCGGTACCATCGTTCGCCGGGGTAGCCCTCGCTGTAGATGCCCGAAAGCATGGAGCTGATCGCCTTCATCAGGGATTTGGGAGGATAGTTCTCGGAGGCGATGAGGTTGATGGTCTCTTCATTGCGCCGCATCTCGTCGCGGATGATCTCGTTGACCGCTGGGTCGAACTGGGCCAGCTTTTCTTCCAGAAGATTCATGACTCCCCCCCTTGTCGGTGATCGCAAACGCGGCCGGAGCATAGGAGAAAAACGGAATCCTGTCAAGGACAACCGGCATTCAGGCCGGCGGACTTTTCTTCCGTCGAATACTTGACAAATACCGGAGAAGTCCCATATTGATTCTATGATGATTCCCTCGTTTTGCTCCTTTGTCCGGCAATCGTCCTTCAGTCTGCCCCCGAAAGAGAGGGCGGCCTACGGAAAGAAGAATTAAATATGCAAAAACATTATAAATTTTCGATCTGGTACGTCCTGCTCGGGATCTGGGTGGTCCTGATCGTCCAGAATTATATCGCCTCGATGTTCGCCGCCCAGGTGATCCCCTACAGCCAGTTTCTGAATCTCCTCAAGGCGGGCAAGGTGGCGGAGATCGCCGTTACGGCCAATCAGATCCAGGGGAAGATGAAGGTCGACGGCGCCCCGGGGGACTTCAAATTGTTCAAGACGATCCGCGTGGATCCGGAACTCTCCAAAATGCTCGAGCAGTACCCCGTCTCCTTCAAGGGCGAAATCGAGTCCACCTTTCTGCGCGACCTCTTCTCCTGGATCTTTCCGCTGCTCTTGTTCGTCGGGGTCTGGTATTTCCTGATGAAGCGGATGGGCGGCCAGCAGGCGGGCTTCATGACCCTGGGCAAAAACAAAGCGAAGATCTACATGGAAAACGAACTCAATGTGACCTTCGCCGATGTCGCGGGGGTGGACGAGGCCAAGCAGGAACTGGTCGAGGTGATCGAATTCCTCAAGACGCCGGCCAAATTCACGGACATCGGCGGAAGAATCCCCAAAGGGATCCTTCTCGTCGGCCCTCCGGGAAGCGGCAAGACCCTGCTGGCCAAGGCGGTCGCCGGCGAGAGCGGCGTCCCCTTTTTCAGCCTCTCCGGCTCGGAATTCGTCGAGATGTTCGTCGGCCTCGGCGCCGCACGCGTCCGCGACCTCTTCGTTCAAGCCAAAGAGAAGGCCCCCTGCATCATTTTTATCGACGAACTCGATGCGCTGGGAAAGGCGCGGGGTTTCAGCGCCGTCGGCGGACACGACGAGCGCGAGCAGACTCTCAACCAGCTCCTGGTCGAGATGGACGGGTTCGATCCGAAGGTCGGTGTCATCCTGATGGCGGCGACCAACCGTCCGGAAATCCTCGATCCGGCGCTCTTGCGACCGGGCCGTTTCGACCGCCATGTCCTCGTTGATCGGCCGGACAAGGTCGGGCGGGAGCAGATCCTCCGGGTCCACTTGAAAAAAGTCAAGGCGGTCTCCGATCTATCGCTGGAGAAACTGGCCAACATGACCCCGGGGATGGTGGGCGCCGATCTGGCGAATCTCGTCAATGAGGCCGCACTTCTGGCCGTCCGCCGGAACAAGAACGAGGTGGGAATGGCGGAATTCGAAGAGGCCGTCGAGCGGATCGTCGCCGGCCTGGAAAAAAAGAACCGCCTGATCAACGCCAGCGAAAGGGAAACCGTCGCCTACCATGAGATGGGTCACGCCTTGGTCGCCCTCTCGCTGCCCGGCACCGACCCTGTCCAAAAGATTTCGATCATTCCCCGGGGGGTTGCCGCTCTCGGCTACACGATGCAGGTCCCGACGGGTGACCGTTTTCTGATGAGAAAAACGGAACTGGAGAACAAGATTGCATCGCTTTTGGGGGGCCGGGCCGCCGAGGAACTGATCTTCCAGGACATCTCCACCGGCGCCCACAATGATCTCGCGCGGGCAACCGATATTGCCAGGAGCATGGTCCTGGAATACGGCATGAGTGAAAAACTGGGACAGGTCTACCTGGCGGGCGACAAGCAACCCCTCTTCATGGGCATGGGCCCCCGGGAGGCCGGAAATTACAGCGAAGCGACCTCCGAGATCATCGACCGGGAGATTCGGGATAACATTCGCCGGGAGTACGAACGGGCCATGGCGATTCTTCGCGAGAAAAAGGAGGTCCTGACGCGTGGAGCTCGCCTTCTGCTGGAAAAAGAAAAGATCGATGGTGAGGAAATTCGGAGACTGATGGCCGAATCCGGGACGCTTACCGGGGTCGATGCGACCGAGAAAGTCAATTGAGCTGGATTTTCCGCTGAAATCCTGATAGACGTGCACTTCCCTTCCGGATCCGCTCGCACCGCAGCGGTCAAAAGGGCCACGGAAAAAAAGAAAAGGAGATTTCGATGGCATCCAAGAGCAAGGAAACAAGGCTGCAACAGAAGGCCGTCCTCGAGGCAAAATTGCGGAAGCATCTGGCCCTTCTTGCCGAACAAGGAGTGGATGAGCAGAAGGTCGCGCGGGACGTGCTCGTCAAGGCACTGAAAGCAAAACTCAAGGAGACGGCGATCCGTCTGAAGGCAATCGAAGCCAATACACAGCGGACGGCGGACCTCGCCGCGCGGAAGGCGGAAAGACTGGCGAAACCCAAGGAAGAGAGCCCCAAGGCAAAGAAGGCCGCGGCGGAACCGCCCCCGGGGGCAAAGACCAAAAAGAAAAAGAAGAAGGAAGAGGAGGCCCAGCCTCAAACGGCTTAAGCTTTTCCTTTCATCCCATTTTCAATCAAAAGATCATGCGGTCGAACCCTCGTCGGCGCAAGACTTCTGTAACTCTTGCAGGTGAGAGGTATCGTTCATCAGGATGAGGCGGGGCCGGTGCTCCGGATGGCATTCCAGCGCCGAAAGTGAACAGTTGGTCATCAAGAAACGGCTCCGAAAGATCGGTTCGAGCCCGAGGGCATGACAGAGGATCCCCCGGAGCGGCCCGCGGTGGGCCGAAATCAGGACCGTTTTCCCTTCCCGGGCCGCCGCATCGAAGACACGGCCGGCCCGTTGCTGCAGCGTGAGGAAATCCTCGCCGCCAGTCGGTCTCCCGACCCGCCCCCCCCGCAGCCATGCCTGCCAGTCCTCCGCAAATCGTTCGCTGATCTCCTGATAGGTCAGACCCTCCCAGAGGCCGTAATCGCATTCCCGGAGTTCCGGCATCGGCAGAATCGGGACGGTCCGCGGCTGACGGGCGGCGATGATCCCGGTGGTTTCGAGCGCCCTGCCCAAGTCACTGGTGTAGATCCGTTCCAGCGGCACGGACGCCAGGCGCGCCGCAAGGGCCGCCGCCTGTTTCCGTCCCCGCTCATGGAGGGGAACGTCGGTCTGGCCCTGAATCCGCTGATTCCAATTCCACGCCGTTTCACCGTGGCGCGCAAGATAAATGATTGAAATGGTTCGCCTCCGTTTGGCCGCGGCCTTTTTCACCGTGCGCCCGCCGTATCTACACAATGGGGAAAGAAAATAGACGGAGAGGCCATGGTTTGTCAAGAAGCAAAACTTTTTATGTATCTCTGGGCGGATATGATCAGCCCGTTGCCTCTTTGAAAAATGTCACCGGGGAGGGGGACATCCCGGACCCTTTTCCATTGACAGGCCCGAATGATTTCCCTATATTGCGTTCGCGAAACCGGAAGTGCTTATCCGACAAAAATGGAAAACCGCTTAAAAGCGCTGATCCATATTACAGGCTCATCGCGGGGGAATATTGAACACTTTTCTGTCGTCCCGGCATCACCTCCCGTTCCATTTCCCCTTCTGGATCATTTTCCACACCGTCCTGTTGACCGTGAACGTCCTGTTGACCACCTTGTACTTCCCCCCGGAACATCCTACTTTCTGGCTGGCTCTGGCCAATGCTTCGGCTCAGGTTGTTTTCCTGGGATTTTTCCTTCTTCTGCTCTGGCATTTTGGAATAAGCCGGTTTTTCCGTTCCCCCCGGGCGGAAACGGCCTTTTACGCCTTTCTTGGTTTTCTGGCCGCCCTGTATGTTTCCGACGTATTCTATTTCAGGGTCATGGGCACCAGTCTCGGCCTGTTCTTCAAATACATTTGGCGCTTCCCGCTAACCGATATTCGCGATCTTTTGATAGCGGCACAGATTTCCACGCTCAATCAGCTCTTGCTGGGTGTTTGTCTGCTCTGTCTTCCCGTGGCCCTCTGGTGGACCGCCCGCTGGACCATCCATCTGTCCCGGTGCCGTCCGCTTCGCCTTCCGGCCAGGATTTTTTTTGCGGCTGCAATCCTATCCTTATCAGTGATGGCGGCCTGTCAGTGGGTTTCCCAAAAAAAGAGCGATACCTACCGTTGGAGCCTGTACGCAAAGGCCATGCCCGTGTATCTGTCCATTTTTGAGACGGGTGGAAAAACCGTTACAATGTCCGCTCGCGTCCTGCCTTATGAAAGGCTGGATCGGAAGGCGGCGGATCTGCATGTCGCCGCCGGCCACCTCCCCGGGGATCTCTCGGTTTTCGTCATAATCTCGGAAACCGTCCGCCAGGATTTTGTCGTCCCGGAACTCATGCCGAACCTCCACGCTTTTCAGGAAAACAATCTATCCTTCCGCCATTCCCTCTGCTCCGGGAACAGCACCCACTACTCGTGGTTCTCGATCCTCTTTGGGGCCCATCCGATTTACTGGAACGCCCAGCGCAGCGGGAAAGAACAGCTTGGAAGTCCCGCCCTGCAGGTGCTGAAAAAGGCCGGGTTCAAGATCCATCTCTATTCCAAGCCCCATCATCTGGGATATCTCGGATTCGGAGACCTTTGTTTCGGCAAGGACAATCGTCTCGTGGATGAGGCCGTCATGGCGCCGAATCTTTCCACGCATGACGCCGACCGATACTCCGTGGACAAGTTGACGGAGCAAATTCGGCGGGGCCTGCCTCCCGGCCGACACCTCTATCTCCTTTATCTCGATTCCACACATCACAACTACTTCTTCCCCGAAGATGCCCCCTTGCGCTTTCGTCCGTACATCGATGATTTTTCTTACCTGAAATGGAGTTATTCGTCCGAAGATGTCGATAAAATCAGAAATCGTTACAAAAATGCATTGTACTACCTGGATTCCCTTTTCGGGCAGATCCTTCAGGCGTTGCATGAAACGGAAGCCTATCCAAAATCCTTGATCGGATTCGTGGCGGACCATGGCGAGGAGTTCATGGAACACGGCGCCCTGATCCACGGCAGCAATCTCTTCGATCCCCAGATGCGTGTGCCGATCTGCTTCAAAAAACCCGGGGGGGACCGTCAAAAAATCGATCAGACCATTGCCGGCATCGATTTCTTTCCCACGTTACTGGACATGCTGGATCTTTACGATCAGTCCCGATCCGTCCTGCAGGGGAGATCCGCATTGGAGACCAACCGTCCTCACGCGGCGGTTCTTGCCAACAACCATGCCGCGAAGGACCCGTTTGATTTCGTGTTGTTCAACGGAACTTCCAAGCTGCGTTTTCTGCTGGATGAAAGTGATCCGTTGCAATCTTTAAAAGTAACCTTCACGGGGGCCTATGACGACCGGGACCGCCCGATTTCCTTTGCCCGCGGGGAGAACGATCCCTTGGCCGTATTCATCCACCGGCATTTTTCCGGGGCGATGCAGGACATTTCCTTTCTGACATTCCGCGACCCCCTCTGACGGCCGGCCGGCTGTCGTCGGCCGAGGATCCGGACTCTTCCCTCCGGGATACCGCTGCCGGCCCATGTCGAATGCGGGGCGATATCATCCCTGTGTCCGGCTTTCAGGTTGCCCCCTGGTATTTCTCAACTTCAGGTGCAACCGGCCGTTCGTGCAAACAGCTCCATCACTCCGCCGGAGATCACCGGGATCGTCAGGTTGTCATTGAAGGGCAGCGGAAGCAGTTCCACTCCCGCGGCGACGATTGCGCCGGCAAGCAGAAGACCGAACGGCAACGGGACAAAGGTCAGGTTGAGGAAGACGCCGGATAGAATGGCGGCCGCGACAAACGCCAGCGTCCCTTCCAGGCTTTTCTCTCCTACGATCTTCATCCTTCCGTAACGTTCTCCGACCGTCGTCGCCATGACATCCCCACAGGCCAGAAACACGATGGCTGCCGTTGCAATGCCGGCTTGATAAAAGAAGAGCGTCAGCCCGATGCCCAGCACATAGGGGACAATGCCCGTCAGTTTGTTTGCCTCATTCTCGCGAATGAAGCTGCCAAACCGCGTCTGTATGAATCTTTGAAACGCGAGGACCTTGAGGCGAGTCATGTCGAGGGCAAACACGGTCAAGATAATCAGGACATAGCCGATCAACGCGTCCCGTCGTCCGAGAAGCCAATAGAGCGAAAGGAGTCCGAGACCGCCGAAAAGATGAAAAAACTTGCGTCCGATATGCTTGATCATTTGATGGACTATTTCATGAAAATGTTTTTATATCGGAATATATAGGAAAGCCACGGTTGTCTGTCAATGAAAAGCATGGGCTGTTGATCGGATGGCAAGAGATCGGGCGATTCCGAACTCGATTCCCCAGCCGCTCGCCGCGGGTGCGAAAATTCGCTGGTTACAAAGGCCGCCGCAGTTGAAAACAAAAGATATTTTCCCCGATCGCACGCGGATCCGCCGGAAGCTCGTCCAATGGTATGACGAGCATCGGCGTGAACTGCCCTGGCGCCGGACGCAAGACCCCTACGCCATTTGGATTTCCGAGATCATGCTCCAGCAGACGCGGGTGGAGACGGTCATCCCCTATTACCTGCGTTTTCTCGAAAAATTCCCGACTGTTGAATCGCTGGCGCGCGCTGAATCCGGCGATGTCGTCAAGGTCTGGGAAAATCTGGGATACTACGCCCGGGCGAGAAACCTTCAGAAGGCGGCACAGCAGATCATGGATCGGTTCGGCGGACGGATTCCCGCGCACCGCGAGGAGATCCTCCGGCTGCCGGGGATCGGACGGTACACGGCGGGGGCGATTCTCAGCATCGCCTTCGGCCGGCCCGTCGCGGCCGTCGACGGCAATGTCCGCCGCGTGATCAGCCGTCTCCGCGCGATTGAGGATCCGATCGATGACGATGAAGTCCGGGAGCGGATCGAGGCGCTGGTCCAAACCCTGGTTCCCAAAAGGGATCCCGGACGTTTCAACCAGGCCCTTATGGAATTGGGAGCGGTCTGCTGCACGCCGAAGACCCCGATCTGTCCATCCTGCCCTCTTCAAACCGATTGCCGGGCGTGGGAACAAGGCTTTACGGATCGGCTGCCTGTCCGGCGGAAAAGAAAGGTTATTCCGCACAGGCAGGTCGTCGCCGCGATCCTCCGCAATGAAAAAAAGCGGATTCTCATTGTCCAGCGGCCCGGCCACGGTCTTCTCGGGTCACTCTGGAAATTTCCCGGCGGGATCTTGGATTCCGGGGAATCCCCCGAAAAAGGGCTCAAGCGGATTGTCCGGGAGGAGCTGGGCATCGGGATCGGCGTCGGACCATCGATCGCCGCAGTGAAACATGCCTATACCCATTTCCGGATCACGCTCACCGCGTTTGCCTGCGTCCTGTCCGGGGGAGTCCCTTCCGGTCCGGTTTGGCGCTGGGCCGGGATCGAGGAGATCGATGCGCTGCCCTTTTCCAAGGCGGACCGCCTGGTTGCCGCTTCCGTCGCAATCGACCCCTGATTCGTGAAATCCTTCAGAAGCGCCCGTTCCGAATCCGGTGCGGCGTCGCCTGCGGCCGATACGCACATGGGCTGCAACTCCCCGCCCGATTTTCAACGGGAGATTGACCTTCCGGGGTTTCGTGGTTATACTACAGCCAAGAAAACGTCCCTATCGGGAGAGGCACCATGGCCAAGGAGCGGATACCGGTCACCCCCGCGATCCTCTTCATGAAGAAAAGCGGGATGGCCTTTACGCTGCGCCCATACCGCTACGAAGAACACGGCGGCACAAAAGTGTCGGCTCGGGAACTGGGGGTGGAAGAGCATCTCGTGATCAAGACCCTCGTCATGGAGGACGACCGGGGAGAACCCCTCATCATCCTCATGCACGGGGATCGGCAGGTCTCCACGAAATCGCTGGCCCGGCTCCTCGGCGTCAAGACCGTGGCCCCCTGCGATCCCCATGTTGCCGAGAAGTATACCGGCTATCGCGTGGGAGGCACCTCTCCGTTCGGAACGAAAAAAAGCCTCCGGATTTTCATGGAGGAGGGAATTTCCGAACTGCCGCGGATTCTGATCAACGCCGGCGGCCGGGGGCTGCTCGCCGAGATGTCGCCGGCGGAACTGATCCGGGTTCTGAAACCCGTCGCCGTGAAGGTGGCCATATGAAAAACGAACAGATGGTGATTCGCTGTCTCAATTGCGGCACGAAAAACCGCATTCCGCAGAAAAGGCTCCACGACCGACCGTTCTGCGGCAAATGCGGCGGAACGCTGGATGAGATGATCATCCGCTGCCTGCATTGCGGCACGAAAAACCGCATGCCCGAAAACCGCCTCAATGAAAAGCCTCTCTGCGGCAAATGCGGCACCATGCTGGTTGTCACCAGCGACCAGGGACGTCCCATTGAGGTGAATGACGGCACATTCAGCCGGGAGGTCCTCTCCTCCGCCGGTTCGGTTCTCGTCGACTGCTGGGCGCCTTGGTGCGGCCCTTGCCGCACAGTGGGGCCGGTCCTCGATGAACTGGCATCCAAATACGCGGGCGGGATCCGGATCGCCAAGCTCAACGTGGACGAAAACCCGCTGACGGCGTCGCGCTACGACGTCCGAAACATCCCGACGATGCTGCTGTTCAAGGACGGAAAGCTGGTCAACCGTCTGGTCGGCGCGCTGCCGAAATCGACCATCGAACAGCATCTCGTCGCCATCATGAAAACCAATTAAGCCATCGACACCACCAAGGAAACCATCATGTCCGACTCAACACAGCTCAACCGCAAACTCATCTACCGCTGCCGCGTCTTCGATGTTTATGAGGGGGACGCGCAACTTCCCGACGGACGGATCTTCAATCAGAGCTGGATTGACCACCGCCCCTGCATCGCCGTCGTCCCCGTAAACTCCGACGGAAACCTGGTTCTGATCCGGCAGTATCGTCACGCGGTGGGCGGAATGATCGTGGAGATCCCCGCGGGCAACATGGATCGGGACGGCGAGTCCGTGGAGGACTGCGTCCAGCGGGAGCTGACCGAGGAGATCGGTTTCCGGGCGGGACGATTGATCCGGCTGTTCGAAGGGTACCTTGTCCCGGGATACTGCAACGAATACATGTATTTCTATCTCGCCCTCGATCTTCATCCGGCCTCGCTTCCCGGCGACGAGGACGAATACATCCGGGTCATGACGGTCTCCTTCGCGGAGGCCCGGCGGATGATCCGCGAGAAAGAGATCATCGACGCCAAAACGGCGCTGGGGATCCAGATGGCCCGGGATGTTCTGGAACCGGTCTCGGGAAGCCGATGAACGGGGAATCCGCATTCCGGACAAAACTGAAAGGGGGGATCACGGCCGGCCTGAAAAAAGGCTGGGATGGATTCGTCTGGATGATGAAGATCATCATTCCGATTTCGCTCTTCACGGACATCTTAAAAAACGGTCCTAACCCTACAACGACACATAAAATTGAACTGTTGATGCCGCCAGTTTCCGTTTCCGATGAGAGAGATAAGCCCGATGATTTTTCATCTGTATCCATGAGACAAGGTCGATGAGATCAAAAATATCGAAAGTTTTCATGGGCAACACGGCGCTGATGAACAGCCTAAGTACACATTAACATAAATACGATGACATATAAATCTTGCAATATTATTTCTCTTATGGCATACTTGGACTCCAAGAATGGAGGTGAAGTATGTCAAGGCAAAGCCCATTTAAAGTCTTTCTCGAACTTGAAGAGCAAGAGCGACTGGAAGCGATTACCCGAAAATATACGTCACCGTATTGCGATATCATGCGCGCCAAAGTTATCCTCCTCGCAGCCGATGGACTATCCAACAAGCAGATCGGTCAGCGACTCGATTTGCCCCGTCAAATCGTCTCAAAATGGAGGAAACGCTTCTTTGAACAGCGCTTGGCCGGTCTCCATGAACGGCCACGGCACGGGCGCCCGCGCTCTTTTCCCCCCCTGAAATCGTGGTAGAGATCAAAGCCCTGGCATGTCAATTGCCCGAGGATCTGGGACTTCCTTTCTCTCGCCTTACCCGTGATGAAATCGCACGGCAAGCCGTCGAACGCGGCATTGTGGCCTCCATCAGCGGAACTACCGTATGGCGCTGGCTCAGCTCCGATGCGATCCGCCCATGGTGTTACCGTAGTTGGATTTGGCCCCGGGATCAGAATTTCGAAACAAAAGCCGGTCGTGTCCTTGATCTTTATCATAACACGTGGGAGGGCAAACCCCTTGGCGCCCGCGACTACGTAATCAGTTCCGATGAGAAAACCAGTATTCAGGCTCGTAGTTGCCCCCACCGATGAATGATGGAC
>DIKL01000013.1 GCA_002424545.1 Syntrophaceae bacterium UBA5619 | reverse complement strand
CGCTCCTGAGAATGGTTTCCATAATGAAGGTCTTCATACGGCCCGCGTATTCGTTAAAATCGAATGCCGTATCATCGATGAGATGCTGAATAATCGTATGCTGGACGATTGAAACACACAAGGTGGTCGTGTACTGAATGTCCATTTCCGCAAATATTTTTTCTTCAATGCCTTTCTCGAGGATAATGGACAATTCCGCTCGATACGCTTGGTAAAGTCGCCGAACCATTTTCTTGATGGCTTCGTTACGGTTAATCTCCGTCCAAAACTCGAAGAGCAGGGAGAAGTAGTCCTTCTCCCTCTGGAACAATAGAAAACTCTGGTCAATAAAGATTTCCAGCTTTCCCCGTGGGTCCGAGGCCTTTTCCAATTCCGCAGCAAGATTTCTTCGAACGTTTTTCTGTGTTTCCTTAAAGACGTGGAGCAGGAGCTCCTGCTTGTTCTTGAAGTAGTAATGAACGAGGCCGACGGACAGTCCGGCTTCGCTGGCTATGTCCGCGATGGTAAAATTGTTATATCCCTTCTGGCTGACGACCTTGTACGCTGCCGCGGTCAGCTGCTCGCGACGAATGTCCGTCAGGATTCGCTTGTTTCTGTCCCGTTTCAACTGCGCGTCTTTTTCCATGCATGTACGCCTTTTCCTTTACATTATCGAAGCCTTCAATGTAACTTTCACCCACCGTTGTCAAGCAATTATTCGTCCTCGGGCACAAAAGAGAAACGGGCATGGTCACCGGCCCGTTTTCAGGGGTGGCGATCATACCCGTTCAATAACTTGACCTCTACTTGTTTATAGAGTCTTTTTGAAGCGTTGTTTGCCTGCTCTTCCTATTTCTTTGCCTCTTCCGAATATTCCCGCCGCAATTCCCGCTTCAGGATCTTGCCCGTGGGCGTGAGGGGCAGCGCCGAGCGGACAAAAACCTTTTTGGGAACTTTGTATCCGGCCATGGCCTCTTTGCTGAAGGCGATGATCTCTTCTGAAGAGACTTCCATTCCGGGTTTCGGAACAACTACGGCCGTAACAAGTTCCATCCAGTAAGGATCCGGCAAACCGATGACCGCTGCCATGGCCAGTTTCGGGTGCCGGAGAAGAGCGCCTTCAACTTCCTGGGATGAGACATTTTCTCCTCCCGTCTTGATCATGTCCTTCTTGCGGTCGACGAAATAGATCCAGCCGTCTTCGTCCATATAGCCCAAATCTCCGGTATGGAGCCAGCCGTTGGCCAAGGTCTTCGCCGTCAGGTCATCCTTTTTCCAGTATCCTTTCATCACGGCGGCCGAACGTATCACAAGTTCTCCAATCTGCCCGGTCGGCACTTCTTGATCGTTGTCGTCAAAAACCCTTACGGCAGTGCCGGTATCGGGAATCCCGATGGCATTCCGTTTTTGGTCAAAAGACTCCGGACTGGAGGTTGTTCCCACGGGCGAGCTTTCCGTCTGTCCCCAGTAATTTCGCCATTGAATGTCCGGATTGATGCTTTTCCAGCGCTCAATGACCACATTGGGGATGACTGCGCCGAAGGAAACGAACTTTTTCAGTGAGGATAGATCATACTTCTCGAATCCCGGAATCGTGGGAATGGCGGCATAGAGGGTAGGCGGATATACCCAGTAGGTAAGCTTCTCCTCCTGGGTGAACTTCAGGGTCTGGAATGGGTCCGGGGCATAAGTGATTACTGCCCGGGCTCCCGTCGCCAACGCGCCCAACAGGACGGTGTTTCCCGCGACATGGAACATCGGGATGTCGATAATGAATGCGTCGTCACGGGTGAAGTTGGCATCCGGGATGAGGTGAAAGAGCGACATGTAGTAATTCAGATGCGTGGTCATGACCCCCTTGGGAAAGCTCTCCGTCCCGGTCGTATAAATAAGGGTTGCCACGTCGTCGGAATGGATGACTTCTTCCGGCTCCGTTGCTGGATAGGTGCCGTTGAAAAATTCACCGGTATCGAGCCAGCCGTCAGGCTTGGGTTTCTTGCCGAAATCGAGCCAGCCGAAATGTTCAACACCCTTCAATTCCTTTTTCACTGCCAGGACGTATTCCGTCAGAATGTCCTCCACAAAAAAGGCCTTGGGTTCGGCATCGCCGATGATGTAGCTGATCTCCTCACCTCGCAGCATAAAGTTCAGAGGAACCGTGATCGCGCCGATTTTGGCCAGACCGAAGCAGCAGTAGAGATAGTTCATGCAATTGTGGGTCATGAAGGCAACGCGGTCACCCCGCTTGATTCCGAGTTTTTTGAAGGCGTTGGCCGCCATGCAGCTTTTTTCGTTGAGCGCCTGGAAGCTGATCCGTTCCCCCCCGTAAATGAATACGGTTCTGTCCCGGAATCGTGCCGCCGAACGGCTGACCAAATCGCCGATAACCGCCCGCCGCAAAAGATTCTCGTGCAATGGATCTAAAATCATAGTTCTCCTCCTTTCTTGATGGTTGCCTATTCTAATTCTTGTCTACCCTCTAACCGGTCTGAAACCTTATCCCCTGAGAAAGGGACGGAAGCTCCTAACGGTGAGAGACCTTTCCGTACGTACCCAAGACGCGAGACTATGGTGTGATCCCGCAGAGACGCTTGGCCGATTCAATGGCCTCCTGACGGTAAGGAGCGTATTGGGAGAACTCGTAGAGGAGCAGTTTGCAGGCCTGCCCGGATCCTCCCCCGTGTGTGGCGGAGTGAAGAATGGAACAGAGTCCCCAGGAGATATTTTCGATAAGGCGGACGATCCGAACCCGATGCTCCGCCGGCTGACCATCAACACCCCTGAGGTAACGAGCCAGATAGGGGGCAATCTCCGGGTTTGTCAGTTCCTTCTCTCCGGGACAGCAAGCGAGGATGCCACCCGTGATATCTTCGGCCAGACGGATCAAATCGTAGACGGCCTTGGAGATGTAATACTTGGCGTTGTTCGCGAGGATCGGATCGGGAAGGTAACCGGCATCTCCGATTTTGAACCCTTTTGCGGCGGCAGCCACGCCGCAGGAGAAAATCGTTTCGGACAGGGAGTACATGTCCGCAAGTTTGTCCTTAACATGCGACACGTTGCGGATGCCGTTATTGGCCGCCATCAGGTCGGTCGCGGCAATCAGGACATCGGCCCAGCCGGACTTGCACCCCCCCGTGGTCGGCCGGTGGCAGGCCCCGAACATGTTGTTGAATTCATCCAAATACTCCACTTCGCCACACATGAACACGCGTTCCCAGGGGACGAAGACGTTGTTGAAAATCACCACGCATTCATGAACGCCGTATTTGATGTTCCCAAGGTCGATCTCTGCGCCCGGGATGCGCCGGTCATCCTGGGGTTGTCGAACGGAAATATTGATGATCCCGGGGGCGTTCCCGGGAACGGCGCAGACGACAACATAATCCTCGTCGCCCTTGCGGTGCGTTGTACAGGGCAACACAATTTTTTCGTGGGCCAGGATGGCGCCGGTCTGACAGAGTTTCGCGCCTTTCAGGACAATCCCGTCCTTGTTCTTCTCAACGACCTTTAAGTACATTTCCGGATCGCTCTGTTTGCACGCCTGGATGCGCCGATCTCCCTTTGGATCCGTAATGGCAGGACAACCGAGGAGATCCTCCTTCTGCATCATCTTGATCCAGTTCAGGGCATTGTCGTGGTACCGGGTGCCCTTGTCATGGTCGATCTTCTTTGTGATGTAGAGCAGAGGCGCAAAAATGTTTTGGGCACAGCGGAACGAACAACAGCCCAGATGGCGATTGGCGTACCGGGTAATACTGACCTTCCGGATGAGGTCATCCGTACTCTGCGGGACATGCTGGAAGCGCGAGATCGTCTCACCGGTGAGGTGTGAGGTCGTGACGAACTGTTCCTGAAGCTCCGCGTTGAAAGCGAAATCATACGACTCCGCCACGGCATCGATCGCCGGACGGATCTTGGGATGATCGTAAAGGTTCTTGATCTTACCGCCGTCGATGTACAACTCGAAGTTCATCGCCTTGATGCCGTCAATGTACTCCTTGCCCGTTTTCATACTTTCCCCTCCTAGGAATGGTCGTATCAATGTTTGCTGGTTGATTGGCCAACTTATTGGTTAACCAATCAATACGCTAACCCTTAGAAAAATACTCGAGGCATGTCAAGCGAAAATTGCTGCGGAATTCGGGAGGTGGTGAATTTATGCGGGTTGCGAAGGATGCGGTGCCTAGCTTTCGCTGATGGTCCCGTCCGATTACCATGTCAATCGGTTCAGAAACGCCTCCACGTCGGCGAACACGGTGAGCCCGATCTCACCCCGGACGATTCCGTGCAGGGGGAAATCCACCTCACGGTAGGTCTTCCCGGCGGATCGGATGCGCCGGTGGAGGCGCCGGCCGCTCCGGACCGCCACCTTGGGATCGTTGTTCGCCTGCATGATCAGGGCGGGGATGGACAGTCCGGGCAGGGCCCGGTAGACCTTGCGCATGAGCGCCTTGACCTGGACGATGCTCCGGACGGGGCACCGGTGATAGTTGATCTCCGGGTTGTCGGGATCGTTGGGGACGAATTCCCTGCGGAGACGGTCCCCGCCGAGAACGCGCATCAGGACGTTCCACCCGTCGACCATCTCGGCGAAGGCGGAAGAGACACTCTTGAACTTCAGGGGGGCGCTGATGGCGATCACCGCCGCAAACTCCTCCTGTCTGCGGAGGGCCATCTCGAGCGCCAGCCCGGCGCCCGTCGAGAAGCCGGCCACCACGATCGACTCGCAGCAGGTCTTCAGGAGGGCGTGTCCGCGCTCCACGGATGCCCGCCAGTCGCGGTAACCCCGCCGCGCCAGGTCCGCCGCGGACGTCCCATGTCCGGCGAGCCGGGGCGCATAGACCGTGTATCCCCGTGCATGCAGGAATTCCGCCCAGGGACGGACCTCTTCCGGGGCGGCCATGAGTCCGTGGATCAGGAGGACCCCCCGTGTCGAGACGGGGCCGTGGAGAAGATAGGGCGCGCCGATCCGGCGGGGCTTGGTTTCTCCCGCCAGAAAGTGCCGGGCGTACTCCTCCTCGAACAGGCGGACTTCCCTGTCCAAGAGGCGCCGGCATTCGGCGGGAATCGGCTGAGGTTCGGGGTTCATGAGCGGGGAGGATACACGCGCCCGTGGGTTGAACACGGGAAGCGACCTTACACGACCTTCTCGAAGTAGACGATGTAGATCATCGCATAGTGAAATCCGCCGCCGAGCAGGACCATGATGTGGAAAAGCTCGTGGAAGCTGAAAACGCCGGGGAACAGACGCGGCCTCTTGGTCGCGTAGATGATCCCGCCCAGGGTGAAGAAAAGACCGCCGGCGAACAGCAGAAACGTCTGCACGGCGGTCATGCTGGCCAGCATCTGCCGGATCGGAATGATCGCGAGCCAGCCCATGACGAGATAAATCACGGCGTAGAACACCCGGGGCGCCCGCGGGAAGAAGAGCTGCGAAACGAGCCCGAATCCCACCAGCCCCCACTGGATGGCGATCATGGACCAGCGCCACGCGCCGTCCAGGTAGAGGTAGCAGACGGGGGTGTAGGTGCCGGCGATCATGCAGAAGATGGCGAGGCGATCCATCCTCCTCCAGAAGGAGACCTCGTTTTCCGCCTTTTTGAAGGCGTGGTAGAAGGAACTCGCCGAAAAGAGGAAAATGACCGACAGGCCGTAGATCAGGGCGGTGATCAGCGCCGACGCGGAATAGCTGGCCACGAGGCTCAAAAATACGGTCCCGACCACCGCCGCGACGCCGCCGGTCAGGTGGGAATAGAAGTTGAAAAATTCATGCGTCCTGATGGCCATCCCCTTCCCCTTTCGATCCGGAACGAACGGTTCCCTCCGCGGGAACTGTTTCTCCGGAGGGTGTCCTATATACCATAAAACGACGATGCGGCAAACCGGAAATGATTTTCGTTTTGTCATCGCAGGCAAAAACGGCTATAAAGGAAACCGCCCCGTCCCGCCGGACGGGTTTCCCGCGGGCTCACAGGAAGGAGGGAACCGACCATGGGTGAATCGGAGCTCAAGCCCCCGAAGCCGGGCAAGGCGATCAACCGCCTCAAGAGCATGTATCCCCTGCGCAACGTCGTCAACGAGGCGTATCTCACCACCCTGATGGCCAGCCAGGCCGGGAATCCCACGGCCTGGTCGATGCTCAACTGGTGGGAGGGGGACATCCTCCTCAAGGCCATGGACGTGGAGGTGGTCTACCCGGAGAATTACGCCACCATCGCCGCCTCGATGGGGCAGGCGGAGGGGTATCTGGCCCTCGCGGAGGCGGAGGGGTTTCCCGCCCACCTGTGCGGGTATGCACGGACCACCCTCGGCTACACGAAGCGGATGATGGTGGACGAGGCGGGCCGGGTGCCGCCGGACGCCCCCCTCGGGGGCATGGCCCGGCCGACCCTGCTCGTCGGGGCGGGAACGGCCTGCGACGCCCGGTACAAGTGGTTCCAGGCCCTGGGGCGGTACTTCGACTGTCCGCAGTGGGTGCTCGAGCTGCCCCATCTCGGGGTGAAGGAGTTTCAGGAGGACGGGGCGGAGGAGGCGGCCGTCCGCTTTGTCGTGGCGGAGCTGCGCGCCTTCGTGGCCTTTCTGGAGAGGCTCCTGGGTCGGAAGATGGACTGGGCGAAGCTCGAAGCCGTCGTCGATCTCGCGTTGAAGATCCAGCGGGTCTTCCACGAGGTCAACGAACTGCGCAAGCATCGCCCCTGCCCCATGCACAGCGGGGATTTCTGGAGCGCCATGCCGGGGTGCCTCTTTTTGACGGGGCATCTGCCGAAGGTCCTCGAACTCTACGAGGACATGCACCGGGAGGTGGCCGAGCGCGTCGCGCAGGGGGTGGCCGGGATCGCCGTTCCGGAGAAATACCGGCTGCTCTTCGCCGAGCTCCCCCCCTGGCACAGCCTGAAGTTCTTCGAAAACCTGGCCGAGCGGGGCTGGAACTTCGTCGTGGAGAGCTATGCCTACCATCCGGTCGTCCCCATGGACCTGTCCGCCGTCCCGGATCCCCTGGAGCGGATCGCCCGCATCTGCATGCGTTTTTTCCACCTGCGCCATCGGCAGGCCTTCTCGGACGGCGTCTCCTATGCCTTCGTCGCCCCCTATCTCGATTCGGCGCGGACGTACCGCTGCGACGGGGCCTTCCTCCACCCCCTGCTGACCTGCCGGACGGCGAGCGCCCACCTCCAGGCGACGCAGGACGTCCTCATGCGGAAATTGCGGGTGCCGTCGCTCCTGGCCGAGGGCGACATCGTGGACATCCGTCTGTTCAACCCGGAGCGGACCCTGATCCAGGCGGAGGCCTTCGAGGCGACGATGGACCATTACCGCGAGGAGCGGCGGCAGGCGGGATCCGACGGGTAGGATCGGGAAAGACGGGGGGCATCGACGCCCGGGTGCGACCGGGCATCCGATGCGCATGGGGCGCGGTTGCGGAGCGCCGATCAGGAAACCGACGAGGACATGACGATGACGGACGAGCACAACGGATTAGCGCGCGCGGAGCGGCTCTATCGGGACCGGGCCCTGCGGGCGCGGGAGTTGAAGGCGGGCGGCGCGCGCCTCATGGGCTACCTGTGCCTCTATCCCCCCGTGGAGCTGATGACGGCCCTGGGGTTTGTCCCCTTCCGCGTCTTCGGCGACCGGCGGGAACCGGTGACGGAGGGCAACCGTGTTCTGATGTCCGCGGTCTGCCCGTTTCTCCGGAGCCTGATCGACCTGGGCATGAAGGGGCAATACGCCTTTCTCGACGGTCTGGTCGGGGCGCACATCTGCGATGTCGGCTCCATGTCCGTGCACCTGTGGCGGGATTATGTGACGGCGCCCGCATTCGTCCATTTCCTGGACGTGCCCCACACGGTGCACGCGCCGGCCCTGGATTTTTTCCGCACCCAGATCGAGATCCTGCTGAAGG
>DIKL01000077.1 GCA_002424545.1 Syntrophaceae bacterium UBA5619 | reverse complement strand
TATTTTCTTGATGGTGGATTATGGGTGACATTCCCCTTTGCACCGGGCTGTGAATTATGATACACACGCTCCCCTTCCTTGCCCCGTTTTTTGTGTGAGCGCTTGGGGGAAAGTGATGATCCGTGACAAAAGGAGGATCGTGACGAGATACGTCAACCAGGGTGGCGCGGTTTTCGGAAGAGGGTTTTCTCCGACGGAATGGAATGATTGGAAATGGCAGTTTAGGAACCGCGTCCGCTCTCTGAGACAATTGGCCTTCCTGCAGAAGCGTCCGCTTTCGCA
The DNA here is from genome assembly GCA_002424545.1 of Syntrophaceae bacterium UBA5619. GTDB lineage: Bacteria > Desulfobacterota > Syntrophia > Syntrophales > UBA5619 > UBA5619. The sequence goes on along the minus strand of DIKL01000077.1, from coordinate 3,276 downwards.
TTTGGCCGCCTGCGGGCCGGTGGTCCGGACATACCCGGTTGCGATCACCCCCTATTACCTGTCTCTTCTGGATCCCACGGATGAGAACGACCCACTGCGTCGGCAGTGTTTCCCCGATCCTCGGGAAATCACCTTTTCTCTGGGCGGGGTACCGGATCCGCTGGCCGAGGAGCGTGACATGCCCGTTCCGGGTCTGATCCATCGCTATCCCGACCGTTGTCTCGTGATCGTCACGGGAACCTGCGCGCTCTTCTGCCGGCACTGCAACCGCAAACGCTTGTGGCTCGCTGAAAAAGACGGGATGAAGTGGGAAGGGCTGAAGAGGATGGTGGATTATGTTGCCCGGACACCCGCCCTGCGGGAGGTGATCGTCTCCGGCGGGGATCCGCTGATGATTCCGGAGCGGCTTCTGGATCGATTTTTGGGGGCTCTCCGCGCGATTCCCCATCTGGAAGTCCTGCGCATCGGGAGCCGGGCGCCGGTTACCTTGCCGATGCGGATTACACCGGAGCTCTGTGCCATGCTGAAGCGGCACCGTCCGCTCTGGTTCAATACGCAGTTCAATCATTCCCGGGAGATTACGGAAGAATCAACCAGGGCGTGCGAGATGCTGTTGACGGCAGGGATCCCCGTGGGGAACCAGTCGGTCCTGCTCAAGGGGGTCAACGACGACTATGAGTCGATGCGGGATATGCTGTACGGGCTGGAGCGGATCTCGGTCCGTCCCTACTATCTGTTCCAGTGTGATCCGGTCCGGGGAACCGACCATTTTCGGGCGGAGATCCGGACGGGAATGGAGATCATGGAGAGGCTTCGGCGCAACATCTCCGGCCTTTGCCTCCCGCGTTATGTGCTGGATTGTCCGGGGGGTCGCGGGAAGATCCCGCTTCAACCCTTTTCTCTGCCCCCTGCGGAAGCGGGGATAAAAAAACATTCTTTTGACAAGACAGGACAAATGGATTAGGAAATACAGCAAGATGTGCGGGCCCGGCTCCGCAATCCGGGATCGGAAACGTGGCGCGCCTTCCGGCCGAAGCGAATCGAAAAGGAGAGGGAAAACCCATGTACACAGCCAGTGATCTCAGAAAGGGACTGCGGATCAAGATCGACAACGATCCCTATATCGTTACGGAATTTAATTTCGTCAAACCGGGAAAAGGGCAGGCGCTTTACCGCTGCAAACTGAAGAACATGATCAACGGGAACCAGTTCGAGCGGACGTTCCGTTCCGTGGACGTCTTCGAGATGGCCGATCTGCAGGAGAAGAAGATGCAGTACCTGTACAAAGAAGAGGGGAAGTACTGCTTCATGGACAACCAGAGTTATGAACAGGTTTTCCTCGGCGAGGACCAGGTCGGCGAGGCGAAGAATTTTCTTCTCGACAATATCGAGGTGGAGGTCCTGCTGTTCGAGGATCGGCCGCTCGGGATCAGTCTGCCCAATTTCATCGACGTGGTCGTCACCAAGGCCGACCCCTGGGCAAAGGGCGATTCCGTATCGGGGAACACCAAACCGGTAACCGTCCAGACAGGCTATCAGCTTCAGGTTCCCCCGTTCATCGAAGAGGGAGAAAAAATTCGTATCGATACCCGCAGCGGCGAGTACCTCACCCGTGTTAAGGGATGAATTCAGACGATTCCTGGAAGCTGGCCGTTCGGACGGAAGTCCTCCGGCTGCGCGCCCGGATGATCCGGGCGATCCGGCGCTTTTTCGTAAGGAAGAATTTTCTCGAAGTCGAAACGCCTGTCCGGATTCCGGCGCCTGCACCCGAATCCCATATCGATGCCGTCGCCGCGGAGGGGTGGTATCTGCAAACCTCCCCGGAGCTGTGCATGAAGAGGCTTCTGGCGGCGGGTTATCCGAAAATCTTCCAGATCTGCAAATGCTTCCGGGTGGGGGAACGGGGGGACCGCCATCTGCCGGAATTTACGATGCTCGAGTGGTATCGCGGACGGACGGACTACCGAACCCTGATGGACGACTGCGAGTCGCTGATTTTGTATGTGGCCGCGGAGCTTGGTTTCGGCGGGGCGCTCTCCCGGCAGAATCTAAAGATCCGCCTGGAGCCTCCCTGGGAGCGCATCACCGTCCGGGAGGCCTTCCATCGGTACGCAACGATGACCGCGGCCGATGCGCTGCGGATGGATCGTTTCGATGAAATCCTGTCCTGCGAGATCGAACCCCGCCTTGGCATGGGAAAGCCGGTTTTTCTTTATGAATATCCGGCGGAACTGGGTGCCTTGGCGCGCGTAAAAGCGGACGATCCGGGGATTGCCGAACGCTTCGAACTGTATATCGCCGGGCTGGAACTGGCCAACGCCTTTTCCGAACTGACCGACGAGCAGGAGCAGCGGCGGCGATTTGAACAGGTTTCCCGGGAACGCGAACTCAGCGGCCGCCCTCCTTGCCCCATGCCGGAACCTTTTCTCTCCGCGTTGCCGCACATGCCCCCCTCCGCCGGAATTGCGCTCGGCTTGGACCGCCTCGTCATGCTTTTTGCCGAAAAATCGAGAATCGAAGAGGTGGTCGCCTTTCCGCCCGATTCCCTTTGAAGGAATTTCCTTGGATCGTTCACAAGGGTCGATGGCCCATCGTCTCCGTTCCGCGGCCCTTCTCCGCTCGGCTTTGAGCTCTCCGTTCTTGACAAGCCATGACTTTTCCATTAGATGTATTGCCATTATTGTCATCTTGAATCATAAAGGAGCGTGAGCGTGAAAGAAGTTTCGTCCGTGGCCGCGGTGAATCTGGGAGGGAATTTTCATGGCAGCCTGTTCGACATGGTTGTCAATGCGGGATTTGTCGTTCAATTGGTCCTGTTGCTTTTGCTGATTTTCTCCATCGTCTCCTGGGCAATCATTCTGATGAAATATTTCAGTATTCGGAAAACCAGCCGGGAAAACGAGGAATTCTTGAATGCCTACATGAAAAGCACGAAACTTTCGGAGATCCTGCCGGAGGCGAAGAGGTTCCGGAACTCGACACTGGCGGAGGTCTTCCGGGGCGGCTATACCGAGCTCGTGAAAATCAGCAGGGCGATTCGCGGAACACCCTCCGGTCGAGACGCCGCCGAGGCGACCGGTTCGGTCCCGGAAATCGGCGGGATTGACAATGTGGAGAGGGCGTTGAACCGGGCTTGCGGGACGGAGACGACCAAGCTGGAGGCCACCCTCGGATTTCTGGCGACGACCGGAAGCGCCAGCCCGTTCATCGGTCTGTTCGGGACCGTCTGGGGGATCATGGATACGTTCAAGGGAATCGGCGCCCGCGGTTCGGCGA
>DIKL01000105.1 GCA_002424545.1 Syntrophaceae bacterium UBA5619 | reverse complement strand
TCGACAAGGAGATCCCGCCGGACATTGCCTTCATGGTCCAGGCAGCGCGCCAGCGCCTGCGGGGGGAGTTCCTCAACGCCGACATGGGGATCTCCGGGGCAAATTTCGGCATCGCCGAAAACAGCGCGATCGGATTGGTCACGAACGAGGGCAATGCCCGCCTCGTCACCACCCTGCCCCCGATCCATGTGGTCCTCATGGGCTATGAGAAGCTGATCCCCAAAATCACCGACGCGGCGCTGATCCTGAAGCTCCTGCCCCGCGGCGCGACCGCCCAGCTCATGACGAGCTACATGACCCTGGTGGGTGGCCCCACACCCGTGATGGTCAAGGAGGGGGAACGGTGGGTGGAGAAAACCCGGGAAATGCACATCATCCTCCTCGACAACGGCCGCCTGAAAGCGGCGAAGGACGAGAAGTTCAAGCAGATATTCCAGTGCGTCCGCTGCGCCTCGTGCCTGAACGTCTGCCCTGTCTATACGCTGGTCGGCGGTCACGTCTACGGCGGCCATACCTATGCGGGCGGGATCGGGGCGATCCTGACCGCGTTTCTGAGCGGGATGGCGGACTTTGAAAAGTTTCACGAGCTGTGCATCGGCTGCCGCCGCTGCACCGAGGTCTGCCCGGGGAAAATCGATATTCCGGGCCTCATCGAGGAGCTGCGCGTCCGGGCGGTAGCCGAACACGGCCTCCCGTTCGTCGTCCAGCAACTCTTCGACAACGTCATCGTCAACCGCAAGGTGTTCCACGGCCTGCTGCGCGCGGCGTCCCTGGGGATGAAGCCCTTCGCCTCGGAAAACCTGATCCGTCACCTGCCGCTGTTCTTCTCCGGCCTGGCAAAGGACCGGAGCCTGCCGACGATCGCGGCCAAACCTCTCCGGGACCGCGTGAAGGGTCTGTTCCACAAACCCGACCGGCCGGTGGGCCGGGCGGCCTTCTTTTCCGGTTGTACAATGGACTTTGTCCTGCCCGACACAGGCGCCTCGGTGATCAAGGTCCTCCAGGATCTGGGATACGAGGTCGTCTTCCCCGAGGGGCAAAGCTGCTGCGGGAAGCCGGTCGTCGCGCTGGGGGACGAAGAAACGGCCCGGAAATTGGCCCGGGGAAACATCCGCTCACTGACGGAGATGAACCCCGACGTGATCATCTCGGCCTGCCCCACCTGCACCGAGTCGCTCCAGCACTACGCGGAACTCCTGAAGGCGGACAAGCAATGGGGCCCCTGGGCGGAAACGATGTCCCGGAAGGTCCGGGAATTCACCAGTTTCGTCGCGGAAGAATACGGAAAACAGGGACGGCTGACGAAGGGCCGGGGCGGGCCGAAGGTGACCTACCACGACTCCTGCCACCTCAAGCGCGTGCTGGGGATCTCCGAACCGCCGCGGCAACTTATCCAAGCGGCGGGCTGCGAACTGGTCGAGATGAAGGACGCCGACAAGTGCTGCGGGATGTCGGGGATCTTCGGCGTCAAATACGCGGAGCTCTCGATGCCGATCCTGGAGCAGAAGATGAAGAACATCCGGGATACAGGCGCCGAAATCGTCGCCTGCGCCTGCTCGGGCTGCATGGTCCAGCTTCAGGGCGGCCTCGACAAGCAGGTTCCCGGCGTGAAGATGAAGCATGTCGCGGACCTGCTGGCGGAGAACATCAAGGCGTAAATGGGTATTGCACGACTCAACCCTTTCGGGGAAGGAAGCGTTGCACGATCAGATCCGCAAGGCCTGACGCATCATCCCGGTCGAAGCAGGGAACCTCGGCGGAGAACGGCCGATCGACCGAGAGGGCAATCAGGTTGTCCGCGGGGCCGCAGAGACGTTCTTTCCGAAGTTCACTCCGGAAAACCTCGATCTTCGGATGGGGGTTGGTTTTGTATCCCTCCGCGAGGATGATGTCCGCATTCCGGATATGGCGTTCCGCGATCTCGGCGAGGGCATAATCCCTGTCCGCATCCTCGATGACCGCAATCCGAACCGGCGAGGCCAGGACCGTCGTCACGGCGCCCGCCCGCCTGTGTCGCCAGCTGTCCTTTCCTTCATGATCGATTTCGAAACCGTGACGGTTGTGCTTGATCGTCGCTACCCGCCAACCTCGCCGGGTCAGCTCGATGATCAGCTTCTCGATCAAAGTGGTCTTTCCGGAATTGGATTTCCCGACGATGGAAACAATGGGAATCATTATCTAATGATTCCCATCCCTGCCAGGACCGACAGCATCACCGCCGCCGCGATCACCGAACCGATCTGGCCGCCCGCGTTGGCGCCCATCGCGTGCATCAGCAGGTAGCTCTTTTTGTTCCATTTCTGGCCCTCCTTCTGAACGACGCGCGCCGCCATCGGAAAAGCGGAGATGCCCGCCGCGCCGATCAGCGGGTTGAATTTCCCGCCGGTTGCCAGCCGCATCACCTTTCCGAAGCAGACGCCGCAGACCGTGTCGAGACAAATGGCCAGAAAACCGAGGCAGAGGATGATCAGGGTCTCGGCCCTTACAAAGGCGCTGCCGACCATCGTTGCGCCAATACACAGGCCTAAAAAGAGCGTCGTGACATTGGCAATCTCGTTCTCGGAGGCCTTCGTCAGGCGGGCGACGACGCCCGATTCCTTCATCAGGTTCCCCAGCATGATCGTTCCCAGCAGAGGCAGCCCCTTCGGCGCGATCAGGCCGCCGAGGATCGTGATGACCAGCGGGAAGAGGAGTTTCGTTGTCTTCGAAACCGGTTTGGCCACGGGTTTCATCAAGGTTTCCCGTTCCTTTTTCGTCGTCAGAAACCTCATGATCGGCGGCTGGATGATCGGCACCAGCGACATGTAGGAGTACGCTGCAACCGATACGGCGCCCAGCAGGTGTGGAGCAAACTTTGAGGTTACATAAATCGCCGTCGGACCGTCGCAGGCCCCGATGATCCCGATCGAAACGGCCTCGAGTTGCTCGAAGCCCAAAGCGAGGGCCAACAGCAGCGTCAGGAAGATCCCGAACTGGCCCGCAGCGCCCAGAAGGAAGGTGGAAGGCTGCGCAAGGACGGGGCCGAAGTCGGTCATCGCGCCGATCCCGATGAAGATGAGCAGCGGGAACAGTTCCGTTGCGATCCCGGCGTTGTAGATCACGCGGATAAATCCTTCCTCGCTCATGACATCGGCCAGCGGGATGTTGACCAGGATGCAGCCGAACCCGATGGGGACCAGAAGAAGCGGTTCGCAATCCTTCTTGATCCCAAGGTACAAGAGCACAAAGCCGACGATCAGCATGACGGCGTTCCGCCAGTCCGTCGCCAACATCTGAAATCCGACCACCAAGCCGCTTAGCCCGTTAATGATCGCTTCTGCCATGACTTAAGCCTCCTTCTTTTCAGGCTTTTCGGGGAACAGCCGCCCCAAAAGAGCCATCACGAGGCTCATGATCCAGAGGGTCAGTATTGTCCCGCCCATGCCGCAAATCAGCATCGTAATCCCGAACGTTACGTTATCCATTCCTACCTCCATTCCGGTCCGTCTGTTTTTTCGTCAGGAATCGTTTAAAATATCATTGCCCCAAAATAACCTTTCGTTGAAGGTTGTTTTTTTAACTGCAACCCCTCCCCGGTGTCAAGTGAAAAAGGAGGCGCGAACAAAAACTTCCCGGACAAATCCGGGGTCGGCGGTGACAATACGAGGGTTGGGATTCCCGATCCCGAGGCCGGGAACCACGATCGGAAAGTATTCGTATTTATCTGTATTTATAATTAAAAACCTCTCGAAAGATTGCCGCAAATATCGCTTGAACTCGGCAACGAAAGAGGATATAGAACGCCGCATATTGATCCATAGAAGGAGATTCTCCGGTATGGCCACGGCACTGAAGGATGCATTGCGGACGATACAAACCCATAGAAATTTGAGCCCCCATTATGCGGAGCTTCTCGATATTCTGGAAGAAATTCTGATCCTGCGCGAGGAGTACCGCGGCCGGATGCGGGATGAAATCTTTCCCGTCAATCCAAAACTGATCGAAGCCAAGATGGTTGGAGGATTTCCCCTCATCGATTTTTCTTCGGTCACCTCCGATCTTGCGGAACCCCAGGCCTATTTTCTGGCCCTTCTGGAGATTGCCGAAAAACGGGCGCCGGGGGAAACCGGCGAAATGGCGAGAAAAATTCGGGCCGGTGAAATCCTTTTCAACGACCTGATCCATGAATCCTTCAACTCCCCGGCGGAGTCGACGGATGATGAAACACCGGGGAGCGAAGAGGAGGCGTCCTTCGACCTGGTGGAGTTGTTCATCGAAGAGAGCCTCCGGCCGGCCTTGGAGATGGTCTCGGCACGCTACGGCGAAGCCGTCCGAAAGACGGGCTGGACGGAGGGCTACTGTCCCGTCTGCGGCCGGGAACCGAAAATCGGCGAGATCCGGGACGATGAGGGGAGCCGTTACCTTTTCTGCAACCAGTGCGGCTTCGAATGGAACTACCTGCGAATCAAATGCCCCTTCTGCGGCAATGAGGAGCAACAGAGCCTCGCCTACTTCACGATCGAGGGGGATGAGCGGTATCGCGTTGACGTCTGCAACGAGTGTAAGCGGTACATCAAAATCGTCGATTTTCGGAAGGGGAAGCAGAAAGCGGATCTGGATGTAGAGGATATCGCGACGCTTCATCTGGATATGCTCGCCAACGAAGAGGGCTACGACTGACGGTTACGGAAACGCGCATGGACGACAGGGATATCGATGAGATTGTCCGACTTCTCGAACGGGAGCTGCTGAAACGGGAAATTCCGATCGTCACCAGGCTGGCGGAAGAACACCGCGATCCTTTTGAAATCCTGATCTCCACGCTGCTCAGCCTCCGGACCAAAGACGAAGTGACGGCGGCGGCCACCGAGCGCCTCTTCGCGCTGGCCTCCACGCCGGCCGGAATGCTCAGGCTTTCCGAAGAGCGGATCCAAAAGGCGATCTATCCCGTCGGTTTCTACCGGAACAAGGCCGAAACCATCCGCCGTGTCTGCCGGGAACTCATCGACCGCTTCCAGTCGCGCGTTCCGGAAAGCATCGAGGAATTGCTGACCTTCAAGGGTGTCGGACGAAAGACGGCAAACTTGGTCGTCTCCCTGGGGTTCAACGGGGCCGGCATCTGCGTGGATACCCATGTGCACCGGATCTCCAATCGTTGGGGCTACGTCCGCACGAAAAATCCCGAAGAAACCGAAATCGCCCTCCGGGCCAAACTCCCCCCAAAATATTGGCACCGTTTCAACACGCTCCTGGTCGCCTTCGGCAGGAACATCTGTCGCCCGATATCCCCCCTCTGCAGCCGGTGTCCGGTAACGGCCCATTGCGACCGCATCGGCGTAACGAAGAGTCGCTGAAGAATGGATATTCATTCCACAACGATCGGCACCAGCGGAAAAATCGTCCTTTGCGTGTCAAGCTTTGCGTTGACACATCCCCATATGGTGATACAATCGCCGCAAAACGAACATCATCGCCTGCCTTGATCGAGGGTGAAAGGAGAGGAGGAACGACAAATGGCAATCAGAGTAGGGATCAACGGTTTCGGAAGAATCGGGAGAAACATCATCAGGGCCGCGCAGGGAGACTCGTCCATCGAATGGATCGCGGTCAACGATCTGGCGGATGCGAAAACGCTCGCCCATCTTTTCAAATATGATTCCGTACACGGAATTTACAAAGGCAATGTCCAGGACAAAGATCACTCCATCATCATCGACGGCCAGGAGGTCAAGGTATTCGCCGAGAAGGATCCGGCCCGGCTGATGTGGAAGGAGATGGGGATCGATATCGTGATCGAATCGACGGGGCTTTTCACATCCCGGGAAAAGGCGCAGGTGCACATCACCGCCGGCGGCGCAAAAAAGGTGCTGATTTCCGCGCCCGCCAAGGAGGAGGACATCACCATCGTGATGGGGGTCAACGACTATCTGTATGATCCGCAAAAACACAACATCATCTCCAACGCCTCCTGCACCACCAACTGTCTGGCGCCGTTCACCAAGATCCTGCACGAGCACTTCCAGATCAAACGCGGCCTGATGACCACCATCCATTCCTACACGAACGACCAGCGGATCCTGGACCTTGCGCATCAGGACCTTCGCAGGGCCAGGGCCGCCGCGATGTCGATGATCCCGACGACCACCGGGGCCGCCAAAGCCGTCGGGCTGGTGCTTCCCGAACTCAAGGGAAAGCTCAACGGATTCTCGATGCGGGTTCCGACGCCGGATGTCTCCGTTGTGGACCTTGTCGCGGAGATCGGAAAGAATGCGAGCGTCGAGGAGATCAACGCGGCGCTGAAAGAGGCGGCCGAAGGAAAGATGAAGGGGATTCTCGCCTATTCCGATGAACCGCTGGTTTCGATCGATTATCTGGGCAACCCACACTCCTCGATCGTGGACGGAAAATCGACCATGGTTCTGGACGGCAACCTGATCAAGGTCCTTTCCTGGTACGACAACGAGTGGGGCTTCTCCTGCCGGATGATCGATCTTCTGAAACTCGTGGCGAAAAGCCTCTGATTTTTATCCTTGGATCGATTCGGGAGGGCCGGACGATGAAAAAATGCATTTCGGATCTGCGGGACAATGAGCTCCGGGGAAAAAGGGTGCTGGTTCGGGTCGATTTCAACGTCCCGATGGACAAACAGGGGAACATCACGGACGATATGCGAATCCGGGCGGCCCTGCCCACCGTCCGCTACCTGATCGACCGCGGCGCGAAGGCGCTGCTCATCTCCCATCTGGGAAGACCCAAGGGGGTGACGGAAAGTCTGCGGATGGACCCGATCGCGAAACGGCTCGTGGAACTGCTGGGATGTCCTGTGATCAAGCTCGATGACTGCGTCGGGGAAAAGGTCGAGGCCGCGATCGCGAAAATGGCGAACGGGGAGGTTGCGTTGCTCGAAAACGTCCGTTTCCATCCGGAAGAGGAGGCAAACGACGTCGCCTTCGCGAAACGGCTCGCGGCCCTCGCCGATGTTTATGTCAACGACGCCTTTGGAACGGCGCACCGGGCCCACGCCTCCACCGAGGGCGTCGCCCGCATTTTGCCGGGCGTCTGCGGCTTTCTGATCCAAAAAGAACTCGAAATCATGGGAAAATCTCTCGACGATCCCCGAAGACCGTTCGTTGCGATCATCGGCGGGGCGAAGGTTTCGTCGAAGATCATGGTGATCCGGAATCTCGCGCGGAAGGTGGATACGCTCATCATCGGCGGCGGGATGGTCTATACGTTCCTGAAGGCGCAGGGCATCGAGGTCGGGAAGTCGCTGGTGGAGGAGAAGTTCCTCGCGGAGGCCGAAGGAATATGGTCGGAATTGAAGGCGATGACTCGCCTGCAGCTCATCATCCCCGTCGATGTCGTGATCGCGGCCGAAGCGGTCGCGGGCGTTCCCACGAAGGTTGTTCCGATCGATCGGATCCCGCCGGACCGGATGGGCCTCGATATCGGTCCCGAAACCGTCGAACGATTCAAAGCGGCGATCCGCACCGCGGGCACGATCATCTGGAACGGGCCACTGGGTGTCTTTGAAATCGAAGAGTTTGCGAAAGGAACGAATGAAATCGCCGCGGCGCTCGCCTCTTCAAAGGCCGTGACGATCATCGGCGGCGGAGACAGCGCGTCCGCCGTGGAAAAGGCGGGGGTTGCGGATCGGATGACCCACATCTCCACCGGCGGCGGCGCATCGCTCGAATACCTGGAGGGGAAGGAGTTGCCCGGAATCGCGATCTTGAAGGAACGGTAATCCCGCGTCTTCCCAATTCGCGACGGGATGCGTTCGCGGTTGCATCTCAAAACACGGAGGAGACATGCGTATGAGCAGGATCGAGGTCTTTGAAAACAGGCGTCCGGTACTCGGCATCAACAGCCTCGGGAGAATCGGCAAGCTGACGCTGTGGCACCATATCGGAAAAAAATATTTCCAGGAAATCGTCATCAATGTGGGTCGGAACGTCGGGACCGGACTTTCCGCCGTTGCGCAATTGATCGAGAAGGATGCGACCTATGGAACGATCCAGCGCTTCCTCTACGGTTTCAAAGCGGAAAGGATCGTCCGGATTGTCGATGAACAGAAAGGAACGCTCCTCGTCGATGGCATCCCCGTGACGATCCTGCGGGAGGCGCGAAATCCGGCCGAGATCGGTTGGCGAAGCCACGGCGTCGACGTGGTCGTGGAGTGCACCGGGAAATTTCATGACCCCTCGCTGGCGGCGGACGACAAAAAAGGCGCCCTGAAGGGCCATCTCGCCGGCGGGGCCAAAGCGGTCATCAACTCCTCGGCGTTCAAGATCAAGAATAAAGCCCTGTCGGTGCCCGACGACGCCGTCACCCTGATTTACGGGATCAATCACACCGCCTTCGATCGCCGGAAACACCGCGTCGTCTCGGCGGCGTCCTGCACGACCACGGGTCTGGCGCATATGCTCAAACCGCTCCTCGATCACGAAGCGACCTGCAGAATTCTGACCGCATCGATGTCGACGATCCATGCGGTGACCAATTCGCAGAGCATCCTCGACAAAACGCCGAAGGCGGGCGAAAAAGATCTTCGCAAGAACAGAAGCACGCTCAACAACATCATTTTGACCTCGACCAATGCCGCCGAAGCCTTGAGCCAAGTGATTCCGGAAGTGAGACATATCGGATTCATGGCGGATTCGATCCGCGTGCCGACGAACACGGAATCGCTGATCGTGTTGAATGTCACCTTTCAGACCCGCGCGGGCAAAGGCGTGAAAAACATTCCGCTGACCACCGGGGTTCTCAATGACATCTATCGGCAGGCCGCCGCGAACGGTCCCGGGAACCTGGTTGTTTATTCCGAGGAGCAGAACGTATCGACCGATCTGATCGGACTGGATGCGGCGATCGTGATCGAGGGGCAGTTCAACCATACGCGGACGGCCTTCATCGACATCGATCTCTCCAATGTTCCGAATCTGCCGGATGCGTTTCTCAAAACGCTGTCGCAATCCACCATGCGCATCCCGGTGGTCCATGCAAAGATCTTCGGCTGGTATGACAATGAATTCGGCAGCTACACGAACCGGCTGGGAGATCTGACCGCGTACGTCCATCAAAGCCTGTTTCAGTAGGCATCACATGACCGGGACCTGAGCCTATGGGGACGGATTTGAATCCGCCCCATGGACGTGGGTTGCTTTCAAGGCTCTCCCCACGGGTTACGGGAGGCTACAGGACGAACTTGTAGGATTCATCGGCGGCGATTTCGTGCTTTCCCACATAGACGGCCCCGCTCCAGCCGTCGATGCTGATGAAGTCCCCGCCCCGGATCGTCTTACCGTCGACCTTGCTGAATCCCTCCGTTTCATAGACGTGAAGTTTGTTGAAGCCGACGACGCCGATCTTGTTGAGCTGAGGGATCGTGACCGCCGCATGAGAGGTGCCGCCACCCCTCGCGGTCAGAATGCCGTCGGCCATCAGGATGATGCCCACATCATCGGGAACCGTATCGGGGCGGATCAGAATCAGAGCGGTTTCCGGATCTTTCTCCCGAAAATGTTCGATCTCGTTTTCGGAGTAGACGGCCCTGCCGGTCAGCGCGCCGCCGCTGATCCCGATCCCCATGCCGAGGAAGGACCGTTCAAGATCCCGGCCGCCGACGAAGGTCTTGACCTTGTCGGTTTCTCTTTTGACCATGTCCCGCGTCTGGAGGATGTACAGCCCCTTTTTCGTGGCATTCTCAAAGGTGAATTCGATCTCCTGCTGGTTGAATCCCTTTTCATAGATCAGAAACTCCGCGATCCTGACCATTTCGTCGTAGATCTCCGGAAATTTGGTTTCCAGGGAGATCGGCGACTCCCTTCTCTCCGACATCCTCTGTTTTTCCGAAATGGGGAAGGTCTCCACCAGACCGGAGACGATATCCTCCCCCTGAACACAGAAGATAAAGTCTCCATAGATGGCCACATCCCGCGAGGAACCCTTGGGATCCCGCGTCAGGATCACCCCCGATCCCGAGTTTTCGTTCAGGTTGCCGAACACCATGGCCTGGACGATGACGGCCGTGCCCCATTCGTCGGAAAGGTGCATCTGATGGCGGTAGATCCGTGCCTGTTCGGAATGCCAGGAGGCGAAAACATCCAGGATGGCGTGTTGAAGTTGCTGGTACGGGTTGTCCAAAAGCCGTATGCCCCTTTTCAGAATCGCTTCCTTATAGGAAAGGGCGAGCTGCTTCATCTGCTCCGGGCTGAATTGAAATTTTTTCACAACGGCATGACGTCTTTTGTTGCTTCTCATGAGCTCATCGAAGACATTCCGTTCGATTCCCTGAAACATCGCCCAGGTCTGCAGAAAACGCCGGTAGGAATCCCATGCCGCCCATTTGTACCCTTCGTTTTGAGCCATCCCCTCCACAATCTCTTCATTGATTCCAACATTGAGAAAGGAGCACATCATCCCGGGGAGTGAAATCGTCGCGCCGCTCCGTACGGAAAGCAGCAGCGGATTCCGCGGATCGCCGAACGTCTTCCCGGTGATTCGCTCCAGTTCCTTGATCTCCCGGTAGATCCTCCGCTTCAGGTCCCGGTAGATGTGTTTATATCCGACAACGCCCTCATAGCCGCGGAAAACCTCCGTGGTGATGATGAATCCCGGCGGAACGGGAAGATTGTAAGAGATCAGCTCTTTGAGCAGATAGGCCTTGTTGCCGATCAGAATCGGGTTGTCCGCATCCCGGTTTTTCTTGTAGAGGGTCGATATGGCCAGTTCCGGGATATAGGCCATCACCAGATTCAGGATCTTTTTGTTGTCCTTGAATTTTTCAAGCTCGGCGCTCAATGTCCGGATGATCGCGTTCACGAAATTGTCCAGGACCTGCAGGCCGAAGGCGGAGGCGATGATGGAACGGACAAAGTTCTCCGAATGCCGATAAAATGCCTTCTGGTCCAACGGGGCGACGGCTTTCTTCTCTCCCGGCTCGTCTCCATCGCTCATTTGGCCGATGATGACCGGCAGGTTCGAACGGTGGGCGTCGATATGGTATTCGCGGGTGATATCCTGGATGCCTTTCGCGATGAACTGAAAAATATCGATATACTGATCGATCGAAAACTGCCGGATCTGCAAGGCGCTGGTGATATACCGCAGCTTGTCGACGAGTCCCTCGGTCGCCAGTCCTTCCAGTTCGAGCGCCTTGATGTAGAGCCAGAGATATTCATGGATCTTCAGTAGCGTGCTTTTGGTGATGAATTTGAGGTTCAGGGACTCCACAAGCCTTTCAAAGAGCATCGTGGCGAAGCTCTCCAGGCGGAAGATCAACCCCATCGACTCGAATTTCTCTTCGCGATAGGTTCCGTACATGGACGGGATGCCCGCCGCGATATGCCTTTTGTAATAGATGTTTTCGGAATAGTCCGTCTTTTGGGGCGAAAGCACCTTCTCCTTGAGAACGGTCAGCATCGCCAGCACAACCGTCAGGCTTTTGTAATAATCATTCCTTTGCAGGGCGCGCCGGAGGGAACGAATTTTCACCGGCTCCAGCAGACAGGAGAGCTCCAGCTCGTTGAGAATGTCCGTATGCTGGTGGAAATACTTCTTGTAAATCAGTTGATAAAATCGAACCATCAGCCGGGCGCGTTCCCTTTCTCTCCCGCTGACGCCGTCGACCGATTCGATCTCCCTGGATATTCTCTCTTCGTCCCAATCCAGCAGCTTCGGAACGTCGCCGCGGATCTTCCCGAACAGTTTACCGAAGATCCGGTGAAGGTCTTCAAAATATTCGCCTGAGACCTGAATTTCCCGAAAAACCTCCACGGGCAGGTGCTCCTTCAGCAATCCCTTGTCGCCTGAGTTCCAGTAGCGGAAGATGTCTTCCATGAAAGGAACCAGGCGGCTGTTGCTTTCGACGTGCGATTGTTTCCGCAGGAAATAGATCAGCCGGTCGTTCCTGGCGGTGAGTTCGTCGACCTCCGTGGAAATCGTCCGCAGCTCTCCTTCCGCGCCGATTTCGGTAAAGAATACCGGGAAGATTCTGAGGAGTTGCTTCACCAGGTTGTAGGCGGGCAGGATATCGGAATTCAGCAGGCGGGAGATATCCTTCTGGAGAAGGTCCGTGTCCCGAATGAAAACCCCCTGCAACTTCAGATTGATGATCAGCGCCGAAAGCAGTTTCTTGGTCCATCTCGGTTTCAGAGAAATAATCTCGATCCAGGAACGGATGTTTTGGATATGGGCCGGGTTCACCTGAATCTGCCATTCTGTGGTCGATCCCTGAAGATCGGGATGCTGAAAACCGAAGGCCACGAGTTCATCGATGAAGACATCCGCCAGCGGGTGGTTGTTGGAATCAAAGACCTCTCTGGCCAGGGTGGTAATGCAATCGATGATCGAGCCCCGGTAAGGTTTCTGTGAAGACAAATTTTTAAGCAACCGGAAGAGATTTTTCACAAACTCATTGGCCGTCTGCTGATTCTCTTCCTTCAACGCCCTTCCGAGGCAGCGATTGATCTCCGTCAGACCCGCGCTGTGGTGATCCGACAGCGCGGCGACGCCCATCATCTTGAACAGAAAATTGAGCTTGGCCAAATAATGATGCCCCTTGAAGGCGTCCGATTTTTCCAAGGCATCCGCGACCCGAAGGTATCCGTTTGCGATCTGTCCGTGATCGGGCATCTCCAGGCATTGCGCAAGCCGGTTCCCATCAGTCGAAGCCTGCCGTTCCAGGGTTTCCAGGCGCCGGATCAGGTTGCGGATCTGCTCATGGGAAAGGGGCGCGATCAGATCGCGATAGGCATCGCGGTTTTCCACGGTTTCGCCATCCGTGGAAAACCACAGGGAGGGATCCGGCTGCGTCAGCCAGTATCGGTACGTCGCCCCAAGGGCGGTGAACAGAAGCCGGCCGACCTCCTGCAGATCCATTCCGGCGGGATTTTCCATGATCCGTCCGGCAATGGCCTTCACCTGACCCGATGATTTCTTCAGCAGATCATCCTGCTTTCCCGACAGATCGACAAGCGAGCGAAAAAAAGGGGCAAACAGAACCCTGTTTCTCGGCAGAAGGTTGCCGCTCCCGGAAAGAATGATATTGAGATATTCAAAACCGTAACGGACGGCGTTTTCCCGGATCTCATCGGCGCCTGCCGAAGCGATGACGGTCAGGTAGATATCCATAAATGTTTTGAGCGCGGACAGCCCCTGTTCATGGATGTTGAAATCGTAGAAATTACCGATGGAAAGGTCTTTGAGTTGCGTCAACAGGTATTCCCAGTTCACAAACGGGTGGTGCAGCTCGACCAGCAGTTCCTCCGTCCGTTTGGCCACCCCATAATGGTTCCGAACGATATCGAGAAGAACCCGATGCTTCTCCGGGATATCCACGACCGCCCGGGTCCTTTCCAGATTGATCTCCAGCGCCGACCGGGGTCGTTTTTTTTCCGTCACATCCATATGATCAGATTAATTCGAAAGCCCGGAGAATGCAATTCAAAAATTCCCGTCCGGAGCATGCAACAAGCCGTCTAAAAAATAGATTGACGAATACCGGCGGCCTGTCTATGATCCGGCAGAACGATCATTCAACCGGAGCGGTCGTGTGCCGGATCGAGGCTTTTTCCGCGCGGCCGCCATCCTTTTGGTTTGGAGGAGAGAGAAATGATGCGCCCGGTCATCGCCGGAAACTGGAAAATGAACAAAACGGTTGCCGAGGCGATCGATTTTGCCACTCGCCTTCGGAATGCGCTTGTCACCCCCCCGCAGGCGGAGGTCATCATTGCCCCTCCCTTCACGGCGCTGCATGCCGTGGCGGAGGTTCTTCGGGAATCGACGATCTGTTTGGCCGCTCAGAATCTCCACGAAGCGGAGAAAGGGGCATTCACCGGGGAAATATCCGCAGGGATGATCCGCGAATCCGGCTGCACGTACGTGATTGTCGGCCACTCGGAACGGCGCACCCTCTTCGGCGAGGGGGATCAGATCATCCATCGGAAGCTCCGAGCCGCCCTCTCGGCGGATCTGAGACCGATCTTTTGCATTGGGGAAACCCTGCAGGAGCGGGAAGAAGACCGGATGCAGATCGTCGTGGAACGGCAATTAAAAGAGGGGTTGAATAATTTGAATCCTGATGATATAAGCCGCACGGTGTTCGCCTACGAACCGGTCTGGGCGATCGGTACCGGCAGAACGGCCACCCCGGAACAGGCGGAAGAGGCACATCTGCTGATCCGGGAATGGATCGCCGGCCGGTATGGAAGTGAACGGGCAGCGGAAATCGCCATCCTCTACGGGGGAAGCGTCACGCCGAAGAATATCGCCGATCTGATGCGCCGGCCGAACATCAACGGGGCGTTGGTCGGAGGGGCCAGCCTGGACGTCGAATCTTTTGTCCAGCTGATCGGATATCAATCCATACAAGGGGTATGAAAAAGTGCAGATTCTGATCACCATCGTGCATGTGACCGTATGTATCGTCCTGATTCTCGTTGTGCTGTTGCAGGCGGGAAAAGGCGCAAACATGGGCGCCGTATTCGGCGGGTCCAGCCAGACGATCTTCGGAAGCAGCGGTCCGGGAACCTTCCTGGGGAAAATGACGACTGCGGTCGCCGTGATATTCATGTTGACCTCCTTGAGCTTATCTTACTCGGCATCCCGCAAGGGAAGCTCGCTGATGGAGGGCGCCGCCAAACCGGTTGCGCAGCAGACCGCCCCGATGCCGACATCGGGTACGCCTGCGGCCGAGGTACCGGCAGCCGCTCCGGCTTCTCCAGCCCCGGCCGCGCCGCAAACGACGAAATAGGCTGTGGGCAAGATTCGGATGTTCTTCCGCTTGGCCCGGTTGGGTATTGACAAAGCCATTTGAAACGGGTAAGTTCCCGGCGGTATCGCTCCTCTATAGGGACGCGGGGCGGCCGGATCAAACGCAGATGCCGAAGTGGTGGAATCTGGTANNTGAGGGGGTAGTGGGCACAACCCGTGCCGGTTCAAGTCCGGCCTTCGGCACCAAAAAACGGAGGGTTAGCTCGGAGCGGGGTTAACCCTTTTTTTGTTTAGGCTTGGTCGCTGTTTTCGGAAAACAGCTTCATCGACAAGATAAAACTCTTTTCATATCAACAGAATTTTGTGGTCCCCCCATTTTTGATTGACATGCAAGTCACTCATGGCTTTTTTTCACTTTTTATCTGTAGGTCACGGGTTAAAGGCGCAGTGATTTTGGAAGGCTGTGTTGGTCCCCTTACGCCTTGCACCCGCTATACAGAGCGCCACCGATTGCCGATTACCGACCCCGGCCGGGATTGAAGGGAAATGCCATGAAAATGCGATCGATACAGAGGATTGTTTTTTTCGCAAAACGCCTTGTTCCGTTCGGCGCACTTCTGTGTCTGTTGTTTACGCTGTCGTGCTCAGATTCGGGTCCGGACGCTTCGAAAAAGATTTTCACCATTGCCGTGCCCAGCCAGAGTGAGCGGTATTTTGGCGAGAAGCGGGATTTTTACGTGGTGGGGTATTTCGAAGAGGGTGCTCCAAGAATTGGGAATATAAGAATAGAACTGTTCAGAGGAAAAAACGCATGGGGCGACCCCATACGGTTGATTGAAAGTCGCGTGGACGAAACCGGAGTAACGCCAGCCAGCGCTATCGATTCAGGCTACTCAAACGGCACGGGCTGGAACCTAAACAAGGCCCCGGACCTGGTCAACGATCCGGGAGGATTCTACTATCCGGGCAACAAGGTCCTGGTCACCAAGACTTATTTCGGAGGGATTATTCTGGGTGGGTCCACAAAGGATTTCGATACCGACTATAATGATTCCTCAGGGGCCCCGCTGACGGATCTGACACAGGGGGTTTACACCCTTCGGGTGACGGCCTTCTCGGGAAATACGGTTCTGCAGAGCGAGACGATGAATCTCTATTTTGAACCCATGTTCAAATTATTCGGCGCCTTCCAACCCGCAAATCATAACAGCAAATTTGTTGCCTATGCAACGACAAATGGCTACAGGATGTTTCTGGATCCCTTTTCAGGCTATTTTTTCCCCGAAGGTTACTCCGTAGGAAACTACAAGATCGATAAGCGCTGGAGACCGCAGAACTCTCTGGAGGTCGTCAACACGGTCGACGGCGCATCGTACGGCACCCCGGACAATGCCAAGATCGGTTTTATCCTCTATAATCTGGTCGAAACCGGCACCACCTCCCGTCTCGAAATCGGCAAGGCGCTGCTGACGGAGGTCATTGACAGCCCGAACACCTTCTTTTTCCGCTATGATATCGGAGAGCCCGAGATTACCTATACCACGATGGCGTCAGAGGAGAAGACTATCGATGGCTCCATTGTCCAGTTTGATCAGGGTGACCGGTTGGTGCTCACGAGGGCCGAGACCAGAATGATCGGCACAGGGGACGGGGATAACCGATACAATCTCTACGACAAGACGCCCAGGACCCTTGATCTCGATGTCGCAGACGGCATCGAAATGAAAACGGGCGAGGAATTATCTGTTTTTGGCGTTGTCACGCCTATACCGACCACGGTTACAGAAGCATCGTATCTCTATTACGCCGCCGACAACCGGATTTCAAAGGTTCGTTACCAAATACAGGACACTCAGGGAACTGAAATCGCCGTTGTCACCCGCGATATCAATCTGGGGAGAGTGTACACCCCGTCAGAGCCGGACCATCTTTTTTATTCGATCTTTGAGTTCGAGCACGAATTCGATTTCAATGCCATGAAGGTCATTCCCGGCATCTATACCGTGCGACTTGTCGCATTGGACCGGTATGATAAGGAGGTCCCGAGAACAGAAGAGACGTTTGTTGTGGAATATCGATAAGGCTACCCTTGACACATGAAAGCCTTCTCCATATACTTCTACCATGAGGAACAGAGACTGACCGACGCTATTGACCGATAAATATACCTTTTGTGGCATGTCCTCTTCGAAGTCCGAAGTTTCCCGAAACGATTGAAAACCAAAACCGATCCACTGAAGGAGTTGAAAATGAGCGCACCGCTGATCATTGCAATGTCTCAAGGGAAAGAGATCGCCCTGCTGCCGAGCATGGCCAATCGGCACGGCCTCATCACCGGGGCCACCGGAACCGGAAAGACGGTCACTCTGCAGAAGATCGCCGAATCCTTTTCCACGATCGGGGTTCCGGTCTTCATGGCCGACGTCAAGGGGGATCTCTCGGGCATCGGCGCGGCCGGCGTCGCTTCGGAAAAGCTGCTCAAACGCCTGGAATCCATCGGCATAAAAGACTTTGTTCCCCGCGCCAACACAACGGTTTTCTGGGACGTATACGGCAAGTCCGGCCATCCGGTACGGGCCACCGTATCCGACATGGGTCCGCTGCTCCTGTCCCGTCTGCTGAACCTCAATGAAACCCAATCAGGGGTGCTGCAACTGGTGTTCAAAATAGCCGATGATCACAAACTGCTGTTGCTGGACCTGAAGGACCTGCGGACGATGCTCCAGTTTGTGGGTGAAAATGCCAAGCAGTTCATTACGCAATATGGAAATATCTCCGCCGCATCCGTCGGCGCGATTCAACGGGGACTCTTGACCATCGAGCGGCAGGGCGGCGATCAGTTTTTCGGCGAGCCCATGCTGGACATAGCGGATTTGATGCAGACGGACGCCGAAGGCCGCGGCATCGTCAACATTCTCGCCGCCGATCAACTCTATAACAATCCCAAGCTGTATTCGACCTTTCTGCTCTGGATGCTGTCCGAGCTCTTTGAACAGTTGCCTGAAGTCGGCGACCCGGATAAACCGAAACTGCTGTTTTTCTTCGACGAGGCCCATCTGCTGTTCAACGATGCCCCGCCGGCCTTGCTGGAAAAAATTGAACAGGTGGTGCGATTGATTCGTTCCAAGGGGGTGGGTGTTTATTTTATCACCCAGAATCCGCTGGACATTCCGGAAACCGTCCTCGGCCAGTTGGGCAACCGTGTCCAGCACGCGCTGCGCGCCTTCACCCCACGCGATCAGAAAGCGGTCAAAACCGCGGCTGAAACCATGCGGGCCAATCCGGCCTTTGACGCGGTTCAGGCCATTACGGAACTGGGCGTCGGCGAGGCCCTCGTTTCCTTCCTCGATGAAAAAGGCCGGCCCTCTGTGGTGGAGCGTTCCTTTGTCATCGCTCCCGGTTCACGGCTCGGATCGCTGAGCGCGGATGAAAGAGCCGCCGCCATCAAACGTTCGACGATTTACGGTCATTATGAACAGACGCTCGATCGGGAATCGGCCTATGAAAAACTGCGCGACGACACCCAGGCTCGGATAGGAAGCGGTCAACCGGCTGCGCCCGGAAGAGCTGACCAGACGGCTGCCGGCGATGGCGATGGCGGATTGCTGGGCGGTCTGGGCGGCTCACTGGGCAGCATTCTATTTGGACGAACCGGCCCACGGGGAGGAAAATCCGAAGGTATGGTTCAGGCGGCGGCCAAAAGCGTGGCGCGAACCATCGGCTCCTCCGTCGGGCGAGAGATTGTTCGCGGCGTCCTCGGCTCCATCCTGGGCGGCGGATCGCGTCGCAAATAGAAGCGGAGGGATGCTTCAAGCATCCGGCCGTGTCCCCCCCGGCGGCGTCGGCGAATCCTCGTTTGCCACGGGTCCAATATCTTCAATGCGGAGGTTCGAATGAAACTGCACGATCTATTCAAACTGAACGGACGGGTCGCCCTCGTGACGGGCGGCGGCAGGGGAATCGGGAAATTTATCGCCACGGGGCTGGCGGAGGCGGGGGCGGATCTGATTTTGACTTCCCGAAAAATGAAAAACCTCGATGCGACGGCACAAGCCCTTGCTGCGGAGTACGGCGCGAAGGTTTTCCCGATCGCCTGCGATCTGGCAAGTCCGGAGGCGATCGATGCCATGCTGCAGGCGGCACTGGAGAAATTTCCCCGGATCGACATCCTGGTCAACAACGCCGGAGCGACCTGGGGGGCGCCCACGTTGGAATTCCCGTTGGAGAAATGGGATCAACTCTTCAACGTCAATGTCCGCGGCGTTTGGGTGCTTACCCAGAAGATCGCCAACATCATGAAAAATCAGGGGGGCGGAAACATCATCAACATCTCGTCGGTGATGGCGTTCCGGGGATCGGAGGAGCTGGTTCACCCGGCCGTGCCCTACAACTCAACAAAGGCCGCGATCAACCTGCTGACGATGAACCTCGCCGTCAAGCTGGCTCCCTATAAAATTCGCGTCAATGCCATCGCCCCCGGCTTCTTCCGAACGGACATGATGGCCTACATTGAAAAACCGGAATTCAAGGCCGCCCATGACCTGACGCTCGCCACAATCCCCCTCGGACGCATCGGAGACTGCGACGACATGAAGGGGCTTGCCGTTTTTCTGGCCTCGGACGCCTCGTCCTACATGACGGGGCAGGTTGTGGTGAACGACGGCGGCCTGCTTGCCAAATAACTGTGGGGAAAAGCCGTTGGGGAAGAATGGCTTTTACACGCAAAGCGGGGATCGCAAAGGAGTGGATCATTTGCCGTGCAATGCGGCGACGGTCATTTTGCTCCGCGACCGCCCGGAAGCAGCTTACGAGCTCTTTCTGATGCGGCGCGGACGGAACCAGGCCTTCATGGGCGGGGCCTTTGTTTTTCCCGGAGGCCGCCTGGATGAAGCCGATACGGATCAGAAACTTGCGCTCTGCGTTGGCGGATTCCGCGCGCCCGATGCGAAGCGCCTCCTCCAGGAAGCGGATCTTCCGGATGCCACCGCCCTGGCCCTCTTTATGACCGCGATCCGGGAGACCTTTGAGGAGGCGGGCGTGCTCCTTGCGCGCAATGTCCACGGAGGGACGGTCGATCTGTCCGCTCCCGAAACGGCTGTCCGTGTTTCCGCCTACCGTCTGGAACTCCATGAGAAAAGGCTGACCCTGGGGGAGCTGGTCGAACGGGAAAACCTCCAGTTGGCACCCGATCTGCTGGTTCCCTATTCCCACTGGATCACGCCGGAGATGGAAACCCGTCGGTTCGACACCCGTTTTTTCCTGGCGATGCTTCCGGAAGGGCAGGTCCCCGTCCACGACCGGATGGAGCTGACCGAATCCCGCTGGATGAGCCCCGCTTTCGCGCTTGCCGAACACGCGGCGGGGAAGATCGTCCTGATGCCGCCCACGCTCAAGACGATGGAAGAATTGCTGTCCTTTTCCAATGCCGCGCAGCTCATTGCCGCCGCCCGGTCGCGGCCGATCCGGACGATCCTCCCCGATGCCTTTCGGGCGAAGGATGGTTTCGGCATCCGCCTTCCCACCGATTCGGAGTACAGGCCTGCGGCCCTGCGTCAACCGCCCCGTTCCGGTGAGAGCACGAGGATAGTCATGGAAGGCGGCGTCTGGAAAAGCCGCACCGTATAGGGATTGCAACAGAAAAGAGGAAAGAGAAGATGACCGGAAAAACCATTCAGGAAATCAATGTGGGGGACGGGGCCTCTTTTGCCAAGACCGTCTCGGAAACGGATATCTATCTCTATGCGGGAATCACGGGCGATTTCAACCCCGTCCACATCGACGAATGCCATGCATCCCAAACCGTCTTCAAGACGCGCATCGCTCACGGCATGCTCGTTGCAGGATTGATATCCACCGTACTCGGCACCCGTTTTCCGGGACCGGGGACCATTTACCTCCGCCAGGAACTCTCCTTTCTCGCGCCCGTACGGATCGGCGACACCATCACGGCGTCCGTGGAAGTAATCGAAATCCATACGGAAAAGAACCGGATCCGCTTGAAAACCCTCTGCAAGAACCAGAAAGGGATCGTGGTGCTGGACGGGGAGGCTGTCGTCAGCCCCCCGAAGGCCCAAATCAGACCCAATTGATTTCCCGAGATACCTGCCGGACCTTGCATCGACGTCCCGGAAAAGAGGAAAACAGCATGCAACAGGCGAGAAAAACGGAAACGACCAAGAGAAGTTCCATAGATGAACCCCATATTGCGGATCTGCAGAAGAAGATCATCTTTTACGAAACCATTCTCGATTCGATCCGCAACGGCATCATGATCACCGACCGGCGGGGCAGGATCATTTTTTTCAGCAAGACCTACGGGGAGTTTCTCGGCATCCAACCCGAAAAGGTCCTGGGAAAGAACTGCACCGAGGTGATCGAAAACACGCGAATGCATATCGTCGCCGAAACCGGGGTCCCGGAAATCAATGACGCCCAGAGCATCCGCGGACAGGAGATGGTCGTCCAGCGCATCCCCATCCGGATCGACGGACAGGGGCTCTTCGTCTTCGGGCAGGTGATGTTCAAAGATGTGCGCGACGTCCATACCCTCTCCAGCCGGCTGAATCTGCTGGAATCCAAGGTTGAATTCTATGAGAGGGAGCTGACGGATCTGAGATCGTCGAAGTATACCCTCCAACATATCGTGGGCAACAGCAGGAGTATCCTGGAGCTCAAGCAACTCGCCACCCGGGCGGCGGAGATCGACGCCCCGGTTCTGATTACGGGGGAGAGCGGTACGGGGAAAGAGCTTTTCGCCCACGCCATCCATTATGCGAGCAAGCGGCGTCTCTATCCGTTCATCCGCCTCAACTGCTCCGCGATTCCCAAGGAGCTTCTGGAAGCGGAATTGTTCGGATACGAACCGGGGGCCTTTACCGGGGCCTCCAATAAGGGAAAAGCCGGAAAATTTGAACTGGCCCACGGCGGATCGATTTTTCTGGATGAAATCGGCGATCTGCCCATGGAAATGCAGCCCAAACTCCTGAGGATCCTGGAAGAAAAAGAATTCGAGCATCTCGGGGGCAATCGACTGATCAAAAGCAACTTCCGCCTGATTGCCGCCACCCATGAGAGTCTCGAAGATCTGGTAGAACGGGGCAGGTTCAGAAAGGATCTTTTTTATCGACTGAACGTGATTCCCATTTCGATCCTGCCCCTGCGGGAGCGGATGGAGGATTTCCCGCTGATTGCGGAGTCCCTGATGAAGAAACTCAGCCGCGAACACGGGACCAAGATGGCCAGTTTCTCTCCTGCCGTGATGCAGATTTTTAAATCTTATTCCTGGCCCGGCAATGTTCGGGAACTCTCCAACATCCTGGAGAGAATCCTCTTTACGCTCGACGGCGACCAGACGCAGGTGCGGCATCTTCCTCTGTTCATGCAGGACCTGGGTCGGGAATCGTCGAAACAGGACAAAGCCATGCTCAAGAGGCTGCGGGACGATATGGAAAGGGAAACCCTGCTGCAAACCATCCGCGTTTCCAACTTCAACAAGAACCAGGCGGCGCGCTTGCTGGGAATCCACCGGACATCCCTCTACAAGAAGATGAAAAAACTGAATATTTCTTTAAAACAGGCCTAAAGTATCTTTTTTTCTACATGTAGCCATTAGTCTACCTATCGCGGAATGTCCGCTCCCATCGCCGTTGTTATAGGCACATCATCCGGTTGAGTGTAGCCTTTTATCGACTCTTTTAAAGTAGATTCTCCGCTCGGTTGACCGATCGTAAATATTATTCACAACAAATTCATCATATTGCATTTATGAATGGCTCGTGGCCCGCTTCTTGCTGTGATCCCTTGCAGGCATCATCGATATGGATGCGGAAAGCGGAGACAAGGTGCGGAAGCTTTTTCAACAGGTCAACGGAAAAGTCATGATACCCAGGATCCGGAAGATTTTATATGCCACAGATCTGTCCAAAAACTCGGCCTATGCGTTCCGCTACGCTGTGAACTCGGCTCGAATGCATGACGCGTCGATCCATATCCTGCACGTGGTAGACAACCGGCCCCTTTGGGAAGCCCACCTTCTTTTCTACACCGGCCCGACCCGAATGGCGGAAATTCATCAGGAAGCCAGTGAGGAACTGGTCAACAAAATCGAAGCGCGACTGCGGGATTTTGCCCGGAGAGAACTCAAGGGAGATCCGGAAACGCTCAAACGGGTCGCATCGATTCAAGTCGTTTTCGGCGATCCGACCGAAAAGATCCTGGAAATCACCACCACCATGCAATGCGACATCGTCGTCATGGGAACCCACGGCAAAGGAATCATCAGCCATTCCTTTCTGGGAAGCGTGGCGGAAAAAGTGCTCCACCGGATCGATATTCCCGTTTACATCATTCCCATCTCGAAAGAGGATCCGGACATCACGCTGGGGGAAATTTAGCGGATTGTAAAAGACGTTCTTCAGGAGGCACGGCATGGAGGTCTTTGAACCGAAGCGAAAACTGACCCATCCCATCCTGTCGCAACTACCCTCCCAGCAAGTCAAAAAAGGAAAACTGGTCTCGGCGGAAGAGGCCGTCCGCATCATCCGCGACGGCGACACGGTGGCATCCGGCGGCTTTGTCGGCGCTGGTTTTGCCGAGGAGATCGCCATCCGGTTGGAGTCGTACTTCCTGAAAACGGGCAGCCCAAAGAACCTGACCCTGCTCTATGCGGCCGGCCAGGGCGACGGCAAGGAGAAGGGGCTGAACCATTTGGGTCATGAAGGGTTGGTCCGGCGGGTCATCGGCGGACACATCGGCTTGGCCCCCAAGCTCCAGAAGCTCATCCGGGAAAACAAGATCTTCGGCTACAACTTCCCGCAGGGGGTGGTCTCCCACTTCTTTCGGGACATCGCCGCCCATCGGCCGGGAACGATCAGCACCGTAGGGATGGGAACCTTTGTGGATCCCCGTGTGGAAGGGGGAAAGATCAACGACCTGACCAAGCAGAAGGGGGATGATCTGATCGAGGTCATCCGGATCAAGGGGCAGGAATACCTCTTTTACAAGGCCTTTCCCATCAATGTGGCCATCATCCGTGGGACGACCGCCGATGCGGACGGCAACATCACGATGGAAAGGGAAGCGCTGACGCTGGATGCCCTCTCCATGGCCATGGCCGCCAAGAATTCCAACGGTTTCGTCATCGCCCAGGTGGAAAGAATCGCCGAGCGGGGAACCCTCCGCGCCAGAGACGTCAAGGTCCCCGGGATCCTGGTCGATTGCGTGGTCGTTGCCCCTTCCGAAAATCACTGGCAGACCTTTGCCGAGGCCTACAACCCCGCCCTGAGTTGCGAGATCAAGATCCCCATGCTGTCTATTCCACCGCTGCCCATGGACGAACGCAAAATCATCGCACGCCGGGCCGCCTTCGAATTGAAGGCCAACAGCATCGTCAACCTCGGCATCGGCGTACCCGAAGGAGTCGCCCGGGTGGCCAATGAGGAAAGAATCATCGAATACCTGACACTGTCGACGGAACCCGGCGTGATCGGCGGGCTCCCCAACGGCGGCCTCAACTTCGGCACGGGAACCAACATGGATTGCCTGATCGATCAGTGCTACCAGTTCGACTTCTATGACGGCGGCGGCCTGGATGTCGCCTGCCTGGGGGCCGCAGAGGTGGATCGGGAAGGGAACGTCAACGTCAGCAAATACGGGCCCCGACTGGTCGGACCCGGCGGTTTCATCAACATCAGCCAGAATTCAAAGCGGATCCTCTTTGTCGGAACCTTCACGGCGGGCGGATTGAAAATTGCCATCGAGGGCGGCAACCTCCGGATTGTCCGGGAGGGCCGCGAAAGAAAGTTCGTCAACCGGGTCCAGCAGAAAACCTTCAGCGGAACGTATGCCGCCTCGCTGAAACTGCCGGTGATGTACATCACGGAGAGATGCGTCTTTACCCTCTGCGAGAAGGGCGTGAAGCTGATGGAAATCGCCCCCGGCATCGATCTGCAGCGGGACATCCTGGATCAGATGGATTTCAAACCGATCATCGCGAAAAAAACCAAACGGATGGACGAGAGAATCTTCCTGGCCGAACCGATGGGACTCAAGGAAGATCTGCTGAACCTGCCCCTGGATGACCGTCTGGTCTATCATCCCGAGGAAAATCTGTTCTTCGTCAATTTTGAAAATTTCTATATCCGCTCCCGCAGCGACATCCGCCTCATCCAAAAAAAGGTGGAACAGATCCTGGCGCCTTTGGGGAAAAAGGTCAATACCATCGTCAATTACGACAATTTCAACATCCTGCCGGAGCTGGTGGATGATTACTCCGACATGGTCAAGCACGTCATGAAGTACTACCGGGGCGTGACCCGTTACACCACCAGCACCTTTTTGCGGATGAAACTCGGCGACGAGCTGAAGATACGACGTCTGGCCCCGTACATCTACGACAGTCAGGAAAAAGCCAGGAAGGCCTTGACGGAGCAGTAAACGCGTCGTTCGATTCCATTTTTCAAAAAAGAGGAGGCCTATGCTGCAAAAGAGAAACACTTACGATGAGGTTTACCAGGGTTTCCACTGGCAGATTCCGGAATTTTACAACATCGGCATCGATGTTTGCGACAAATGGGCGGACGAACGCTACCGGCTTGCCCTCATCTACGAGGACGAGGGCGGCCGGACCGAAAAATTTACTTTTTGGGACATCAAGAATCTTTCCAACCGCCTGGCGAACGCGCTGCGGGCAAACGGCATCGCCCGGGGCGATCGCGTCGGCATCCTGCTTCCGCAATGCCCCGAAACGGCGATTACCCATATCGCTGTTTACAAACTGGGGGCGATCGCGATACCGCTGTTTACCCTTTTCGGTCCCGACGCCCTCGAGTATCGTCTGATGAACAGCGGCGCGAAGGCGATCATTACCGACGGGGCGAATGTCGAGAAGCTCCTTCAGATACGCGACCGTCTCCCCGAACTGAAAATCATCTTCGTCACCCGGGGAAAACCGGGGGCGGGCGTCGTCGATTTCTGGAAGGCGCTGGAAAAGGGATCCTCGCGCTTCGAAGCGGTACCGACCAAAGCGGATGATCCCGCGCTGATCATCTACACTTCGGGAACGACCGGCCCTCCGAAAGGAGCCCTCCACGCCCACCGGGTCGTTCTCGGCCATGTCCCGGGGGTTGAATTCTTCCACAACTTCTTCCCGAAAAAGGAGGATGTCTATTGGACCCCCGCCGACTGGGCCTGGATCGGCGGCCTGATCGACGTGCTGTTGCCGAGCTGGCACCATGGCGTTCCCGTCGTTGCCTACCGCGCCAAAAAATTCGATCCCGAACAGGCCTTTTACTTTATCGCCAAATACGGAATCCGCAACGCTTTCATGCCGCCTACCGCTCTCAAAATGATGCGCCAGGTTCGGGATCCCAAAAGCCGCTACGACTACCGGATGCGGACGATCGGCTGCGGCGGTGAAACGCTGGGAGAGGAACTTCTCGACTGGGGCCGCCAGGTGATGGATCTGGAAATCAACGAATTCTATGGCCAGACCGAGGTCAACCTTGTCGTCGGAAACTGCTGCGAGATCATGCCCGTCCGCCGCGGCTCGATGGGAAAACCGATCCCCGGCCACCGCGTCGAGGTGGTGAATGTCGAGGGGAACATCGTCCCGCCGGGGACGGTCGGCGAGATCGCGATTCTTCGCCCCGACCCGGTCATGTTCCTCAACTACTGGCAGAATCCGCAGGCCACGCGGGACAAGTTCGTCGGCGATTGGTCCCTCACGGGGGACCTCGGAAAGAAGGACGAGGATGGTTATCTATGGTACGTCGCCCGGAAAGACGACGTTATCACCTCTTCCGGCTACCGGATCGGCCCCGCGGAGATCGAGGATTGCCTACTCAAACATCCGGCCGTATCCATGGCCGCGGTCATCGGCAAGCCCGATCCGGTCAGAACGGAGGTGGTCAAAGCTTTCGTTGTCGTGAAGCCGGACATCACGGCCACGGAAGGACTTGCAGCGGAAATCCGGGAGTTTGTCAAGACCCGCTTGGCTGCCCACGAGTATCCCCGAGAGGTCGAATTCGTGGCAGAACTTCCGATGACGAGCACCGGCAAGATCATCCGCGGGGAGCTGCGTCGGCGGGAGATTGAAAAAATGTAAGGAGAATCGGCCGAACCATTCTCCGCAACCAAAGGTAAGCGTTTTGTGTCGTCGAGAGATCTGCCGGACAGACTATTTCCAAAGCAAAGGAGGTGAGGCCGGATAAAGGGCGAATGAATCCCGGTGGGCAAAACCACCGGAAGGAACGACAGGCTTCGATCGGCGGTCATGGCGATCGGATTCGAAGAATCGGTTTGTAACGGTTGCTTTCATAAAAATCAGGGGGGAAAAATGCTATGAAAAAAAGATTGGGTATCGCGATTGCCATCGCAATGATGATGATTTTCTGCACCGGCCTCGGCGTTGCCGCGGCTGCTGACCAACCGATCAAATGGAAGATGGTCAGCACCTGGACACCGGCGATCAACCTGCTGGAAGGCGACAAGAACTTTGCGAAACTCGTCGGTGAACTGAGCAATGGTCGCCTCCAGATCACCGTTTCGCCCGCCGGTGAGTTGGTCCCGGCCAACGCGGTCTTCGACACCGTCGCCAAGGGCTCCGTGGAATGCGGCGGCGACTGGCCGAGCTACTGGGCGGGGAAAAACAGCGCCTTCGACCTCCTCGGCTCTTATCCGATGGGCTTGTGCCAGTATGACGCCATCAACTGGTACTACCACGGAGGCGGAAAGAAAGTGTTTGATGATCTTTTCGGAAAATACAACATGATGTACTTCCTCACATCCGTCAGCCCGATGGAATCGGGAATCCGCGCCCGCGTTCCGATCAAGACGCTGGCCGACTACAAGGGGAAGAAACTTCGAATGTCCGGAAAGGCGCAGGGACACATCCTCCAGAAACTGGGAGCCGCACAGGTAATGATTTCCGGCGGCGAGATCTACCAGGCTCTCCAGATGGCGACGATCGACGGCGCCGAGTTCTGCAGCCCCTCGATCGACTGGAAGATGGGCTTCGGCGAGGTTACCAAGTACAACATCGGTCCCGGCTGGCATCAGCCATCCTCCACCTTCGGCGTGATGATCAACAAGGGCGCCTGGGCAAAGCTCCCGGCGGACCTGAAGGTGATCGTTGAGAAAGCGGCACAGGCCAACGTCGCCTACATCAGCAGCTGGTATGAGGCCGGCAACATCGAGGCTCTGGGACTTTTCCAGAAGGCCGGTTCCCAGATCTTCAAGCTCTCCAATGCCGAGCTCAAGAAGCTCGAGGAGTACGCCTGGGAATATCTCGTGGACGAGGCGAAAAAGAACCCCGATTACCAAACGGCCGCCCTCTCCATGTTCCAGTTCCTGAAAGACTTCGCTATCGCACGTGAGGCGCAGGAACCCTTTTCTCAGGGACGGAACCCATTCTCCTGGCCGAAACTTCCCGGCCTGAAGTAATGGTCACCGATCCGAATCGAATGGAGCGCCCGTTCGCGATAGGGCGCTCCACCGCACTTTCTTGAGAGCGAGGTTTCAGATATGAAGACATGGCTTGTCTTGTCACAAAAAATTGATGCCTTCAGCCGTTGGACCGGGATCGTCTGCAGCTACCTGATGATCCCGCTGACGTTGCTGGTCGTCTATGAGGTGGTCACCCGATTGTTCGATCGCCCGACAGTCTGGACCTTTGAGATGAGCAACTTCTTCTACGGCGCCCATTTCATGCTCGTGGCAGCCTACGGCCTGCTGTACAAATCGCATGTCACGGTCGATCTGTTCTCCGGCCGCCTACCGAAAAAAACCCAGGCGATCCTGTCGCTGATCTGCTATCTTTTCATGTACTTCCCGTTCATCTTCGTCTGGCTTTATTTCGGCGTTTCCTATGCGGCCAACTCCTGGCAGATGTGGGAAAAATCCTGGAGCATCTGGGGTCCGCCTCTCTACCCGATCAAGACGGTCATCCCGATCGCGGCTGCGATGCTGCTGCTGCAGGGGATCTCCGAGGTGATCAAGACCATCGACGTTCTCGTCCGGGAAAAGGGGGTGAGCCAATGAGTCCAGAAATGGCTGCAATCGGCATGTTCGTAACGCTGGTGGTTTTCTTTTTCATGGGACATCCGCTGGCCTTCGCCCTCGGCGGCGTCGGCGTCATGTTCGGATTCCTGTTCATCGGGCCGCAGTTTTTCGGGATCTTCATGGACCGAATCTACGGAACGATGGACAATTTCGTTCTCGTTGCGATCACGCTCTTCATCCTGATGGGAAACTTTTTGACGATGTCGGGGGTCGCGGACGGGCTCTTCAAGGCGCTGCGGATCCTGCTCGGCCCGATACGCGGCGGTGTGGGAATCGCAGTCATCGGAGTTTCCATCGTCTTTGCGGCCTGCACGGGGATCGTCGGCGCGTCGGTCGTCACGATGGGTCTGCTGGCCGGGCCGATGCTGATCCGTTACGGATATCAGAAGGAGATCTCGATGGGTCTGGTGGCCGCCGGCGGGAGCTTGGGGATCCTGATCCCACCGAGCATCATGCTCGTCATGATGGCCGACCAGGGGGCGCTCTCCGCCGGGAAACTGCTCATGGCGGGCGTCGTCCCGGGAGTCACACTCGGCGTTCTCTATATGATCTATATTGCCATCCGCTGTTTCGTCAACCCGAAGATCGGACCTCCGGTCCCGGCCGACGAACTGGCGCTGATCCCGATGAGCGTCCGGATCAAGGACACCCTCCGCTATGCCGTGCCGCCGCTGGCGCTGATCTTCCTCGTCCTCGGAGCGATCTTCTTCGGTCTCGCCACGCCGACCGAGGCAGCCGGCGTAGGCGCCTTCGCGGCATTCATCATGGTGATCGCCTACGGAAAGCTCACCTGGCGGAATTTTGCCGACTGCCTTTACCAGACCTCCAGAACGGTCACGATGGTGATCATCATCATCGTCGGCGCGACCTGTTTCACCGGCGTCTTTCTGGGGCTGGGCGGCGGAACCGCCCTGGTCAATGCGATCCTGGGCCTCGGCCTCGGAAAATGGGGTACCTATGTCCTGATCATGATCATCTATATCATCCTCGGCTGTTTCATCGACTGGATCGGAATCGTGATGATCACGTTCCCGATCTTCCTGCCGGTCGCGCAACAGCTCGGCTTTGACATGCTCTGGTTCGTCGCGATGCTGGCAATCAACCTGCAGATGTCGTTCCTGACCCCGCCGTTCGGTTACGCGCTGTTTTACCTGTCGGGACTCGGGATTGAAGGGGTGAAACTGAGCCACATCTACCGCGGCGTTCTCCCGTTTCTGACCCTTCAGGCGATCGGGGTTGCGATCTGCACGATGTTTCCGGAGGTCGTTGTCTGGCTGCCCCACGTGATGCTCGGGAAATAGCGGAGGCGAGGGTCCAGGGATTGCCGTATAAAAAAGGGAGGGAAAGAACATGATTCCAAAGATACAGAACGTCCTGTATGCGACCGACCTGAGCAAAAACTCGGCCTATGCGTTCCGCTACGCGGTCAACACGGCGAGAAAGCACGATGCGAAGATCCATCTTCTCCATGTCATCGAAACACCGTCGCCGGCGGCGGAGGCGATGCTGCTGTTGCACATCGATCCGGACAAAATCGATCAAAGACGGAAGGAGTCGCAGCAGAATCTCATCCGGCGGATCGAGGAGCGCCTGAAGCAATTTGCCGAGCGGGAGCTCGGCGATGATACAGAGACGCTCAAGCGGGTGATCGGGATTCATGTCGTCGTCGGAGACCCCGCCTCGGAGATCCTGAACAGAACCGACGAACTCGATTGCGACACCGTAATCATGGGAACCAACGGCAAAGGGGCCATCAGCCATACCTTCCTGGGCAGCGTCTCCGAAAGGGTTCTCCGCCGCATTCGCAAGCCGGTTTACATCATCCCGCTGCCAAAGGGGGAAACGGACATCACGCTGGGAGAGATCTGATCGTACCGGAGGCGGAATGCCGCCGGAAAGCAAATAGAGATTGCCTTACGGAGGGGAACAAACCATGGACTCCTGTCGGATTAAGACGATTGGGATTCTGGGCGCCGGAACGATCGGATCGAGCTGGGCAACCTTCTTTGCCGCGAAGGGCATGAAGGTCCGCGTGCACGATGTCGATCGGGCGGCCGAAGAGAAAGGGATTGTCAAGACCTGCGCCAATCTGGATGACCTCGTCGAGTACGGACTCGTGGAGAGGGAGCGGCTTTCAACCCTAAAGAGGAACATCGTTTCCGCGGAAAGCATGGCGGCGCTGGTCGACGGCGCCGATTACATCCAAGAGTCGACGGCGGAAAACTATGAGGTCAAGGCAAAGGTCTTCTCCGAGATGGACCGCCTGGCGGCGCCGGAAACCGTCCTGGCCAGCTCGTCTTCAGGGCTGCTGATGTCCGTGATCCAGGAATCCGCCAAACGCCCTGAGCGCTGCCTCATCGCCCATCCATTCAACCCGCCGCATCTCGTACCGCTGGTGGAACTCGTGCCGGGTAAAAAGACGGCGCCCGCCGTCGTGGATCAAATCAAGAAATTTTTCGAGGGTCTGGGCAAAATCCCCGTCGTACTGAAGAAGGAGATCCCCGGCCACATCGCCAATCGCCTGGCGGCCGCCATCTGGCGCGAGGCAATCGACCTGGTCTTGAAGGGCGCCGCAACGGTTGAGGATGTCGACAAAGCCCTCTGCGCCGGTCCCGGCATCCGCTATGCGCTCATGGGGCAACACATGATCTATCACCTTGGCGGCGGCGAAGGGGGGTACGGCTATTTCATCGATCACATCGGCAAGGCCTTCGGAACCTACTGGCGAGAGATGGCAACCTGGAGCGAGATCTCGGAGGATTCCAAACGCATTCTCGTGGAGGGGGTTCGGGAAGCGATGCACGGCAAAAACGCCGTCGAAATCGCACGCTGGCGGGACGAGAAAATCGTCGGCCTGCTGAAGGTCATTCACGTAAAAGAAGCATAACGCTCAGATCATCCGACATCTTCATCCCATAAAGGTGACAGCATGAAAGGAAAAGTGGATCTGCGGGAACCGGTCATCCGGAAGAAGGATGTGCTGATTCTGGAGGATGGGCACTTCAAGCCGGCGAATGTCTGCATCGTCACGGGGGCGGCCAGCGGCATCGGCCGGGCAACGACCCTCGCGATGGCCGCCAACGGTGTGAAGGTCCTCTGCGCGGATGTCGACGAGGCAGGCGGCGAGGCCACCGTGAAGATGGCCCAAAAGCTCGGCGGCCACGCGCAGTTCTGTAGAGTCGATCTGACTCGCGACGAACAGATGGAGGCCTGCGTCGCACAGGCGGCAAAACTGGGCGCTATCAAATTTCTCGCCAACATCGCCGGGATACAGCATATCGACGCCATCGAGAATTTCCCGATGGCAAAATACGACCTGATGCAGGCGATTATGCTCCGGGCGCCCTTTTGTCTGGCAAAGCTCGTTATCCCTCACATCCGAAAGAGTCGGGACGGCATCGGCGCCGTCGGGAACATGGCATCGATCCATGCGCACATCACGACAATCAACAAGCCGGTCTACAACATCGTCAAATTCGGCCTGCGCGGTCTAACCCAGTCCATCGCGGCGGAAGGCGACGGGAAGATCCGCTCCTTCTCGATCAGCACCGGCTTCATTTCAACGCCGTTGGCGCTCAAACAGATTCCCTCCCAGGCGGAACAACGAGGGATCACCCCCGAGGCCGTCGTCCGGGACGTCATGTTGGGTAAATCGCGGATCAAGGAGATGATGACTCCCATCGAGGCGGCAAACCTCTTCGTCTTCGGCTTTTCACAGCACAGCCGTTTCCTGATCGGCGGAGATCTGCTCTACGACGGCGGCATTGTCAAGACCTATCGCTGATGATCCCGATCTTTTACCCTCGGAAGCGCGTTGCCCAAAAGCAGCTTCTTCGAGAAGGCGCTCCCCCGCGTCGTCCTGCCGGATGGCGCGGGGGGGCGTTTTAGTTTTCTATTGCGGCCTTGATCGCCGCCTGGGCCGCCGCGAGCCGCGCAATCGGCACGCGGAACGGTGAGCAGCTCACGTAGGTCAGGCCGTTTTTGTAACAGAAATCGACCGAGGCGGGGTCGCCGCCCTGCTCGCCGCAGATGCCCACCTTGAGTTCCGGGCGGGTGGCGCGGCCCTTCTTGACGGCCATCGTGATGAGCTGGCCGACGCCGTCCTGATCGATGGTCTGGAACGGATCCGAGGGGAGCAGTTTCAGGTCAAGATAATCATTCATGAACCCGCCGATGTCGTCGCGGCTGAAGCCGTAGGTCAACTGGGTCAGATCATTGGTTCCGAACGAGAAGAACATCGAACTTTCGGCCATGCGGTCGGCGAGAAGCGCGGCGCGCGGGATTTCGATCATCGTACCGTACTTGTACTCGAGGCCGGCCAGGCCCGCGAGGCCGAAGCGATTGAGCACCTCGGTGTGGACGCGCTCCACGATTTTCCGGGTGAACTCCAGTTCGGAAACGTCGCAGGTGACGGGGACCATGATCTCCGGCGTGCACCGTTTGCCGGCCTTGATCAGTTCGGCGGCGCACTCGAAGATCGCGCGGATCTGCATCTCGCTCACCTCCGGGTAGGTGATCCCCAGCCGGATGCCGCGGTGGCCCATCATCGGGTTGGACTCATGCAGGGTTTCGCCCCGTTTCTGGATCTCCTCGACCTCGATTCCCAGCGCCCGGGCCAGTTCCGCCTGCTTCTCCGCGCCTTGCGGCACAAACTCGTGGAGGGGCGGATCGAGGAGTCGGATCGTTACCGGGAACCCCTCCATGGCCTCCATCGTCCCCTTCAGCGAACTCTTGATAAACGGAAAGAGCTCATCCAGCGCGGCTTTTCGTTCCTCGGCGGTCTTGCTGAGGATCATCTTGCGCAGGCAGAAGAGGGGTTGATCGGAGCCCTCGCCGTAGAACATATGCTCCGTGCGGA
>DIKL01000028.1:1029-2528 GCA_002424545.1 Syntrophaceae bacterium UBA5619 | reverse complement strand
GTCGTCGTCGCCCCGAAGCTCATCCTCCAGGCTGTTGCCGACAGCGTGAAGATGCGCGCCAAGGGGATCGTGATCATCACGGCAGGTCTCGGAGAAACCGGCGAGGAGGGCAAAAAAATCGAGGCGGAGATCCTCCGCATCGCAACCGAGGGAGGCGCAAAGATCATCGGTCCCAACTGCTCCGGCCTCTTCAGCGCCGCCGGCGGGATGAACCTTTTGGGCGTCCCTCCGATCCGGAAGGGTCCGCTGGCCGTCATCGCCCAGAGCGGAAACATCATCGACTCGATCACCCACTATGCCGAGATGCGCGGGGTGGGACTGAGCCACATCATCTCCGCGGGCAATGCCATCGGCGTCAAGTTTCACGAATACATCGAGTATCTGGGACAGGACGAGGGAACCAAGGCGATCCTGATGTACATGGAGGGGATCAAGGAGGGGGCGCAGATCGTCCGTGCGGCGCGCGAGGTTTCCAGGCGTAAACCGGTCATCATTCTCAAGGTTGGACGCAGCACGGCGGGCGCCCGGGCCGCCGCTTCGCACACGGGCTCGCTGGCAGCCGATGATGCCGTCGTGGATGCGGCCTTCCGCCAGGCGGGAATCGTCCGGGTCGCCAACGTGGACGAAATGTTCGACGTCGCCATATCATTTGCCAACATGCCTCTGCCGAAAGGAAACCGGGTTGCCATTGTTTCCGAGGGTGGGGGGGACAATTCGGTTGCCGCGGACAACGCCGACCATTTCGGACTCAAGGTTCCGGTCCTTCCGCAAACCGTTCAGGAGAAGATCCGCCCCTTCCTGTTGCCCGGAATGCCTGCGTCCAATCCGATCGACTACGGCGGAACGGCCGAGGAGAACCCGGACATGATCAATAAGGTCGTCGAGGTTCTCATGCAGGAAGAATCCGTCGATGCCGTCTATATGACAGGATTCTTTGGCGGTTTTAAGGAGATCATCGCCCCTCACGTCGGCGAACTGGAAGAAAAGACCTCCCGGGAACTGGTCCGCCTGATGCGACAGCACGAAAAACCGATTGCGGTCCACACCTCCTTCGCCCACGCGCCCTTTCCATCAATGAAGATCCTCAATGAAAACGGCATCTTGCTTACACCTTCATCAGAGCGGGCCGCACAGTGCCTGGCCTGTATGGCCAAATTTGCCGCCCGGCGCGAGAAACTCGCTCTGTCCCGTCCGCTGCCGGCGATCCAGGCGGACGCGACTGGGGCCGGGACCCTGCTTGACGCCGTGAAACGGGACGGCCGGAAGAACCTGCTCGAAACGGAGGCCAGGGAGCTCCTCTCCCTTTACGGCATCCCCATGCCCCCGGCCAGACTGGCGAAAACCGCGGAAGAGGCGTCTGCCGCGGCTGCGTCTGTCGGCTTCCCCGCCGCCCTGAAGATCGTCTCCCCTGAGATCCTCCACAAGTCTGACGCGGGGGGGATCCTGCTGAACCTTGCCGATGAAAAGGCCGTCCGCGAGGGGTTTGCGCAGGTCGTTGC
>DIKL01000028.1:0-991 GCA_002424545.1 Syntrophaceae bacterium UBA5619 | reverse complement strand
TCATCGCGCCGATGGCGCCGAAGGGTCAGGAGTGCATCATCGGTATGATCCGGAACCCCCAGTTCGGGGCGGTTGTCATGTTCGGCCTCGGGGGGATCTTCGTGGAAGTCCTCAATGACGTCTCGTTCAGGGTCATTCCCCTGACCGATCTCGATGTCGGTGAAATGATCCATGAAATCAAGGGCTATCCGCTTCTGGCCGGTGTCCGTGGCCAAAAGCCGAAGGATACGGGAAGCCTCAAGGAGATCCTGCGGCGACTGGCCCAGCTGGCAGCCGATTACCCGGAGATTCAGGAGGTGGACATCAATCCCGTCATCGTTCACGAACAGGGGGCGTCCATTGTCGATGCCCGGGTCATTCTCGCTTAAGACGCTCCAGGGAGGAATTTCCGATGGATTTTGAATGCATCATCTACGGCAAGCAGGAGGCAATCGCTCTCATCACGCTGAACCGTCCCCAGGTGCTCAATGCCATGAACAAACAGCTCTGGCTGGACATGGAGCGGGCCCTTGCCGACGCCCGCAAAGACGAGGATATCCGGGTCCTGATCTTCACGGGGGCGGGACGTGCTTTCTCCACCGGGGCGGACCTCAAGGACTCCAGGGGGCGATCGCTGAAGGCCTACCGGGATTACCTCGTCCATCTGCAGGAGATCTCCCGCCAGATCATCCGCTATCCCAAGCCGACGATTGCCGCCGTCAACGGTTTCGCCCTGGGAAGCGGTTACGAGCTGGCGCTGGCCTGCGATATCCGCATTGCCGCGGAGGGGGCGAAGTTCGGCTCCCCCGAGGCGCGGGTCTCCTCTTCCGTCACGGGCGGTGCGATGCGCCTGCTCCAGGACCTCGTCGGGCCGGGAAAGGCGAGGGAGCTGCTGTTCACCTGCGATTACATCGACGGGAGGGAGGCCGAGCGCATCGGCCTTGTCAACCGGGCCGTCCCGGCGGAGGCGCTTCTGGAGGAGGCGATGGCGCTGGCGAAAAAGATCGCAGCC
>DIKL01000129.1 GCA_002424545.1 Syntrophaceae bacterium UBA5619 | reverse complement strand
CTCCGGGTCAGCTCGATCTCCCGTTCGCCCCGGATATTGTAAAAGATGACGGCATCCCCCCTGGATATCCGTCCGATCGGCCGATCCCGGCCGTCGGTCAGGACGAGGGGGCGGAGGGTTTCATCCTCCTCCCCCCGCCGGTAGGCCTCTCTCACCGCCTCCGCGAGGGGATGCTTCTCATCCGCATCCATGTGCAACCTCCTTCCAGGGACCTCTTCGGCAAAAAACGGGACCGCCGTATCCGCCCGCCTTCGTGCAGAAATTTTCTAACGGAAGAACGGGGAAGAGTAAAGCGAAACTTTTCTCCATCCACAAGGGCTTGGGGCTTGAAAAAAAAGCGCCCCGATGGTAAGAATAGCCGACTTTATCTGCGTGGAAGCGGGAACCGGCAGAGACGGATGGCGGCGCGGGGCGAAGCAACGCGACCGCCCGGAATCCCGCGCGCGGATCTTTTCGGAGAGGAAGCGGCCTGCTGGGCCGAAAACACGATCATCGGGATGGACCCTTGACCGACCGGTTTCTGAAACAAAGAATGAAGATGGTCGATGCCCAGATCCGTGCGAGGGGCATCGCGGATCCAGGGGTCCTCCAGGCGATGGAAAAGATCCCCCGCCATCTTTTCGTCGACGAGGGCTTGATCGGTCAGGCTTACGCCGATACCCCCCTGCCCATCGACCGCCAGCAGACTATTTCCCAGCCTTATATCGTGGCGTTGATGTCCGAGGCGATGGAGCTGAACGGGAGGGAGAAGGTGCTGGAGATCGGGACCGGTTCGGGATACCAGACCGCCATCCTCGCCGAGCTGGCCGAAAGGGTCTTCTCCGTCGAGCGCATCGCCGTGCTGGCGGCCCGGGCCAGGAAAGTCCTCGACCTGATGAATTACTACAACGTGGCCATCCGCGTGGGGGACGGAACGTACGGCTGGCGGGAGGAAGCCCCGTTCGAAGCGATCGTGGTGACGGCCGGGGCGCCGCGGATCCCGCGGATCCTCGTTGAACAGCTCGCCGTCGGCGGGCGCCTGGTGGTTCCCGTGGGGGGTCGGCACTCCCAGGTTCTGACGAAAGTGACGCGCCTGTCGGCCGATCCGGATGATCAGAAGCGGGAAGACCTGGGAGGCTGCCGCTTTGTGGACCTGATCGGGGAGCACGGGTGGGAAAATTGAGGAAGGAAACGCCCCCAATCCCGGGTTTTTCATCCCTTCCGCAGGCCCGGAAACTGCTCGGATTCATCCTGATCGGTCTGACGATCCTCTCCTGCGCGGGTTATCCGTTGCGAAGCGAACGGCCCCGGGGGGTCTACCACCGGGTGAAGGGGGGGGAGACCCTTACGGCCATTGCCGGGGCCTACCGCGTCAACCTGCAGGATCTTGCGGAGATCAACAACATCGCCAATCCGGACCAGATCGAAGCGGACAGCGTGATCTTCGTCCCGGACGCGAATCAGGTTCTGGACGATGTCCTGACGGCGGCCCGGTCGCAGAGGCCCATGGTCTCGCCGCAGTTCGAGCCTCCGCTGGAGAGGCCGAAACCCGCCGCGGAGGCGAAGACGCCGGCGCTGGAGCCCCCCAGGAAACCGCCGGCGGCGGAGGCGGTCAAAAAGCGGGAAGAGGCCCCCGTCGTTTCCATTCCGAAGGAACGCCCCGCGCCTCTCCGTGTGGAGGAGCGGGCCCTTCCCCCGGCAATTCCCGAGAAGCCCGAAGGCGTGAAAATCGAGAGTCCGCCCGCGAGGCCGGGCGAGAGGAAAAAGGAGGAGATCCATTTCGACCGGAAACGATTCGTCTGGCCAGTGACGGGGAAGGTGGTCTCCCAGTTCGGAATCCAGCCGAACCGGATGTATTTCAACGGAATCCGGATCGCGGCGGCAGAGGGAACGGCCGTCGTGGCCGCGGCCGGCGGATTGGTGATCTTCTCCCAGCCCCTCAAGGATTACGGAGAGACGGTCATCATCAAACATGACGACCAGTATGCAACCGTCTACACCCAGCTCGGGGTCAGGACCGTCCGGGAGGAGACCCGGGTCAAGCAGGGGGACCGGATCGCCTTTCTCGGCAAGACGGACGGCGGGGGAGATCCCTATCTCCATTTCGAGATCCGGCACAGGAACAAAGCCCGGAATCCGCTCTTCTTTCTCCCCTGAAGGAACGGGCGGCCCGATGAAACGAGATCTTTGAGAATCGCGATTCCTCCGCGCGCCGTATGTTCTTCGCGCTTTAAGGGATCTGATTTCCACGCGGTTTCGAAAGGAGGGGCGGTGAGGCGCAAATCGGCGGAGACGGAAGGGTGAGGTCGATCGGTCATGAATCCGGACATGGAAATTGCGGGATTTGAACAGGGCCCGATCCGTCCGCCGAGCGAAGCCGGGAGCCTCCTGGTCCGGGCAACTCGGAATTGCCCCTGGAACCGGTGCGCTTTCTGCCATACCTACCGGCAAGAACGATTTTCGCTCCGGCCGGTGGAGGAGATCAAGGNNGGATATCCTCCGGATGGCCGAAATCGCGGAAGAGATCCGGTCGCTTTCCCGGCGCTGCGGCGAAGGGGGCAGAATCGGCGAAGGAACCCTGCGCCGGATCTTTTCGGGGGAAGGGAACGGCGGTTGCCGTTCGATTGCGGCCTGGCTGGACGGGGGAGGGGAGTCCGTCTTTCTGCAGGATGCCGACGCCTTGATCATGAAGACGGAGGACCTTGCGGAGGTCGTCGCCTTCATCCGGAAAACCTTCCCCTCGGTGAGCCGGATAACGACCTATGCCCGCGCGAAGACCGCGTCGAGGAAAACCGTTGAGGAGCTGAAGCGTCTGCGGGAGGCCGGCCTTTCGCGCATCCATGTGGGAATGGAGAGCGGTTGCGATCCGCTGCTGCGGTTCGTCTGCAAAGGAGTGACCGCCGCGGATCAGGTCGAAGGGGGGAGAAAAATCCGGGAAGCCGGCATCTCCCTGTGCGAGTATGTCATGCCGGGGCTCGGGGGAAAGGATTGGTCGCGTGAACATGCCCTGGCAACCGCGGATGCGCTCAACCAAATCGATCCGGATCACATCCGCCTGAGGACGCTACAGGCGGTTCCGGGAACGGAACTCGCTCAGAAGATCAAAGGGGGGGAGTTCCAGCCCCTGGACGACGAGGCGATCCTCCGCGAAATCCGTCTGCTGATCGAGAACCTGGAAGGAATCGGATCGGAGATCGTCAGCGACCACATCCTGAACCTGCTGGAGGAGTTGGAGGGGAAGCTTCCCGGGGACCGGGAGAGGCTGCTCGGTGTCATCGACCGCTTCTTTTCCCTGCCGCCGGAGGAGCGGATGATCTTCCGTCTGGGAAGACGGATGGGGGTGTACCGGCGGCTCGACGATCTGTCCGACGGGGTCTGGCGGACCCGTTTTCAGGACATCCTGGACGGATACCGCCATAAGGAGCCGCTTGAACTGGAACGGGATCTCGCGCGAATCCGGAGCCGCTATATCTGAAAAGAAACGAGAGGGAGTCAAGGCAACGGCCTGACATATCAGGCAAATCGTAAATTGGGTGTCAAGAGCAAATCGTAAATTGGGTTGACTGTTCTGCAAATCTGTGATAGCCTCCTACATTCAAAAATAAATTCATCAGGTGGACACATGTTCAAGGTAGGAGATTTGGCGGTATATCCGGCCCAGGGTGTCGGCATCATCGAGGCGATCGAAAACCGGGAGGTCGGGGGCAACAGGCAGCTGTTCTACATCATGAAGATCATGGGCAACGGCATGAAGATCATGATCCCCATGGCGAGCGCAAAGTCGGTCGGACTGCGCGAGGTAATTACCGAGACCGAAATCCCCAAGGTCTACGAGATTCTCCGGATGAAGGACGTCACNNATCGACAAGCAGACCTGGAACAAGAGGTACCGGGAGTACCTCGAAAAGATCAAGACGGGATCCGTGTTTGAAATCGCCGGGGTCCTCCGGGATCTCTTCATCCTGAAAATCGACAAGAACCTCTCCTTCGGCGAAAGAAAGATGATGGATACGGCGAAGAGCCTCCTCGTCAAGGAGATCTCCGTGGCGAGCAATCTGAAGGAAACCGAGGTCGAAGAGGACCTGAAGACGATCTTTACCGTCCAGTGACCCCCTTCCCATTCCGGGTACAGACGGCCGAGAACCAGGGGCGGATTCCGTCCAACGATCGGATAGGAGGCGAGAGGGGTTGATCGTTAAAATACTTCTGATTCTGTCATGTTCCGTAAGCGGTTACTGGATTGCCTACCATACGTTCGGCCATTGGTGGCAATGGCTGTCGGGATTGATTGCAGGCTTGTTGATCGCGCTGTTCGTCATTCAGACCGAACGGGCCATCCGGAAGGTTTCCCTGC
The DNA here is from genome assembly GCA_002424545.1 of Syntrophaceae bacterium UBA5619. Lineage (GTDB taxonomy): Bacteria > Desulfobacterota > Syntrophia > Syntrophales > UBA5619 > UBA5619. The sequence continues at coordinate 8,410 of DIKL01000129.1, read as the reverse complement.
GGGTGATCCTGGGCGGCGTGTTTGGAATGATCGTCGGACTCCTGATCGCTTTCCTGTTTGCCTATGGTTTGAGTTTTGTCAGCAACATCATGGAAAAAAGGCAGGTCGTCCCCTGGATCTACACCCTGCTCACCGGCATCATGGGTTATCTGGGGCTCGTTCTCGGATCCAAGAAAGTGGAGGAGTTCAGCATCCTGGGCTGGGGGCCGCCCGAGGAGGTCGCGGATTACCGCATCCTGGACACCAGCGTCATCATCGACGGCCGGATCGCGGACATCTGCGATACCGGGTTCCTCGAAGGGAATTTGATGGTGCCCCGCTTCGTCCTCGACGAATTGCAGTACATCGCCGATTCCTCGGACTCCATGAAGAGGGCCCGCGGCCGGAGGGGGCTGGAGATCCTCAACCGGATGCAGCGCAGCAGCGGCATAACCATCGACGTGGTCGACCACGATTTTCCAAAGATCAAGGGTGTGGACGCCAAACTCGTCGCCCTGGCCAAGAAGACGGGGGGCAAGATCGTAACGAACGATTTCAACCTGAACAAGGTGGCCGAACTCCAGGGGATCAAGATCCTCAACGTGAACGAACTGGCCAACGCCCTGAAGCCGGTCGTCCTGCCCGGAGAGATGATGACGGTCAAGATCATCAAGGAGGGCAAGGAACCGGGGCAGGGAGTGGCCTATCTGGACGACGGCACGATGATCATCGTGGACAACGCCCAGAAGCACCAGGGGATGACCGTGGAGGCCCTCGTGACGAGCGTTCTGCAGACCACGGCCGGAAGGATGATCTTTTCGGAATTGAAATCGGTCATGGCGGACCGAAAAAGCAACGGAGTGAACGCAAAATAGAGGCGGATTCTTTCCGACCCGGTGCGCTTTTGCCGCCGGGTCTTTTTCTTTCCGGGGAGGATCATGAAGAGGGTGGCGATCATCCCCGCCGGGGGATCGGGGCTGCGGATGGGCGGAGGGGTTCCCAAACAGTACCTGCCGCTGGGGGGCGTTCCGATCCTCGCCCGGACCATGCAGGCGTTTCAGGATTCGCCGTTCATCGATGAGATCCTTCTCGCGGTCCCGGAGGAGGACATCCCCGAAGTCCAAAACAACATCGTCACCAGATACCGCCTTTCCAAGGTCAGCCGAGTGGTTGCCGGAGGCGTTCGGAGGCAGGATTCGGTCCGGAACGCGCTGGCGCACCTGCGCGGGGAGGAGGGGATCGTCCTGGTTCATGACGGCGTAAGACCTTTCGTTTCCGGCGATCTGATCCGCCGTACCGCGGCCGCGGCCGAAGCGGACCGCGCCGTCAGCGTCGGCATTCCAGTCCGGGACAGCGTGAAGGAGGCGGACCCTTCCGGGTGGGTGATGAAATCGGTGGCGCGGGAGGGGCTCTGGCTGATCCAGACTCCGCAGGCCTTTCATGTTGCGCTTCTTTGCGCCGCCCATCAGCGGGCGCTGGCTGACGGTTTCCAGGGAACGGACGACGCCTCGCTGGTGGAAAGGATGGGAGTTCCCGTGCGGATGATCCCCGGCGACCGCGACAACATCAAAGTGACGACGCCCGAGGACCTGGAGCTGGGGGAGAAGATCCTCCTCCGTCTCGGGCAGGAGGGTCAGGAGGGGATGGATGCGGATCGGCTTCGGATATGACAGCCACCGCCTTGTTGCGGGGAGAAGACTGGTTCTGGGGGGTGTGGAGGTTCCCCACGACCGGGGGCTATCGGGTCATTCGGACGCCGACGTGCTGGTCCACGCCGTCTGCGACGCGATCCTCGGCGCCGTGGCCGCAGAGGACATCGGCCGGCAGTTTCCGGATACGGACCCTGCCTACCGCGACATCTCCAGTCTCGCCCTGCTCGAACGGGTGAGGGAGCTGGCCGCCGGCAGGGGTTTCGAGGTCTCCAACGTGGACTCGACGATCGTCCTGGAGAGACCGAAACTGGCCCCCCATCTCGAGGCCATGGTCCAAAACATCGCCGCTGCGCTCCGGATTCCCCCGTCGCAAGTCGGCGTGAAGGCCAAGACGAACGAAGGAATGGGACTCGTGGGCGCGGGCGAAGGCGCGGCGGCTTTCGCCGTCGCTACTCTCCGGGACAAACAAAAAACCCCCGGACCTCCCGGCGGGAGTAACGGGCGGACGCGGAACCTTCCACAATCCCACCGCCCGTAGCGGCTAACCGGAAGAGCCAAGAGACGCTCAAAGGCGGCGCCAACGACATATCGCCCCGCAGAAACACCGAAGACCCCTGACCAGCCGAAGCTCCGTTTACCCTTGACGGCCGGAGCCTTCAGCCTGCGCTGCAATGGAAAGAGTTAGAGAGAGGAGGTTCCTTTTAGAGGGCGGGTGGCGGGTCCCCCTCGGGGGATGCAGAAGGGACAAGGGAAAGATGCCAGGGGCGAGACGGCCATCCGTCAGGCGGGCGGCGCGCAACTTGCGTACCATTTCCTTCTTGCTAGCGATACGGAGCATCAAGTAAAGGATAATCCAGACATGTAAAACTTCACTGCGGCTGATCTGGCCGGAGTATTGAATGCGAAATATGCGCTTGCCGATAGCCAGTATTTTATCGTGGGACGGACACGCTCCTTTTGAAAGGTTCATGGCTGCCTCAAAACCGGTATGCCCCCTGGCATTGGCCGATAGTGTCTGGATAACGGGTTCAGTGCATTGGGTTTTCTACAACAGGACGGTAGAGAAATAGATTTTTACGGATGAAACTCGAGTCCTTTTCAAAATCCTCATATGAATTGCATACATAAGTTACAACCAGATGTCCTTCCCGGGCGAATTCCGGGTGCTCTTTGCCGGCGTAGCAAAAATTGTTCTTGTCGTATCGAGGGCTGCTCCGGTCGACTTCCGGAATGGACCAGATCAGGATCTGGGGTTCGTTCCACGGCCCCTCCAGTGCATCCGCTGTTTGGTATAGCATCTGATCGCCGTTGTTTCTGATGGACATGTAAACGGCTATCCATTTCCTTTGGTCGGAATGGTATCTCACACTCATCTCCGAAGCTGCCGCACCAATCACGACCCTTAACTTCTCGGGCGCCGGGTCTTTTTCCCAGTGTCCATCTCTGGTCAAATATGCGATGGCGCCAACCGGATCTTCAAGTCTGTTTGTGGGAATCCGGGCAAGAATATTGCCCAGGATAGTCAACCCATTCTCTGCCGCACTGTAGAGAGGATAATAATAAACATGGTCCCGATAAACGACCGATGTCGTCGCAAAAGCCTTGACGCCGTTCGGAATGCCGGGCGTCAGATCGATATAATCCACTACCCAATGGTTTGGATCGGCCCCCTCGAAGTTTCGTATCCTGGCGAATTTATGCCCGGCGATCTCGAATTTGAAAGGCCCCTCTATCTTCGGATTGGCCCTTATGGCAATAAGCGGAACATAGAGTGTCTGATCCACCATAAAGGGATCCTGCGGCCAAAGCCACTCATTTTCACCAAAAGACGAAACGAATTTCCCATCTTTCTTTTTCAGAAAATAGCGGATTTTGAATTCTGCCTGGGCGGTGCAAGTGGATAGGGCCAGCGTAGTCCCCAGAAGGACATCCATACCCAAGCGGTCCTGCCTGCCCTCTTGGTCCGAAACAAAGGTATCGCCAAAAAGCCACAGGACACGACGGTCATCCAGCATGATGGAGTATGCGCCATCCCCGCCATACCACCCGTCTTTGTCCGGAAAACTGGGAAGGCATACGGCTGATGGAGATCGCGCATCATACGTCTGCTCCAGAACCGCTGAACAAGAGGAGAAAAAGATGCAGGACAGCAGCAGGGCAAGCCGGGCGGCCAAAATCATTTTATTTCGAGTCGTTATAAAAGGCCTCCTGTGTTCCACTGGAATTGGTTTTCGATCTGAGCATAGAGAAAAGGTTCTTTTATGTCAATAAAATGTCGACCACTTTTTCCTTGACACACGAGTCTGTTCTGCCTACAGTTCCCGCGTAAAAAGCAACAGCCGTTTGAGCGTAACTGCACGCACATGACTACCGCACGTGCGCTGTCGCACATTGTGTCGCACCAGACCGGCGTTTACCGGGGCGCGTCCAGAAATACCACCGAGCCGGTTGTGGTCGGAGCGATTGGGCGCGGGGCGGAAAGTTCTCCTGTAGAAACACACGGGATACGGAACTTCGTATAGCAAACGACGCAAAGGCGGCACGCGTGACACCACGATCGCGTTTCAGGTTGCTATGGGATAGCGGACGGGGGGCAGCATGGATGGCGCTGGCGATCGGTGTTGTCTTGTCCATCGCTGCGTGGTTTTTCACTCGGGCCGTGGTCGAGCGCGATGCACGCTTCAAGTTCCAGTCCGCCACGATCGCCGTTGCATCAACCGCTCAAGCGCAAATAAGCAGTTACGCCAATTTGCTGTACGGTCTGCAAGGTTTGTTCCAGACCGATCCCGCGGTCAGCCGCGCCGCGTTCAACCGTTACGTTTCCGCGTTGCATCTTCCCCTGCGCTATCCCGGTGTCCGTTCGGTTTCCTACGCCCATCGCGTGCCGGCTTCCGCGAAAGCGGAATTTGAAAGGAAGTTGCGCCGCGATCCGGAACTCGTCCGGCGCGGCTGCGGAAATGTCGTCATCAATCCCGCCGGGGAACGGTCCGAATACTTCGTGATCACGCATATCGAACCTCTGCATATCAATAAAGCGGCGCTGGGTTATGACCTTGCTTCAGACGAGAAACGCATGGACTTGGTTGAACGGGCGCGCGACACCGGCATGCCGACCCTGTCGGGGCGCCTTGTCCTGGCAATCGACCCGACCAAGAGCGAGGCCGGGTTGGTCATGCGTCTGGCGCTGTATCGCAAGGATGCATTTGTGCCCGATGCCGAGCGACGCAGCAAGGCTGTTATCGGCCTGGCAAACGTGACCTTCGTGGCGGAAGAATTGGTGCAGCGCATGCTATCCGGCGAAGGCCACGAGAAGTTCACTTTGAGTATCCACGATATGGGATACGTTGACGGCGACCCGAAACCGGCGCCGCAAGAGCTGTACTCGAACGCCGCTTTACGCCCACCTGAAGCAGGCGCAGTTTTCAAGGATTCTGTCTACATCAATGCGGGCCAGCGCCGCTGGGAACTGAAATTCAGCGCCCCGCAGGAGCCTTTTCTTCGCGCTGCCCATCATGTGCTGCCCTGGGCCGCGCTTGCCGCGCTGCTGATGGCAAGCCTGCTGTTGAGCGGTTTGATCCACTCTCTGGCCGGATCACGGCAGCGGGCGCAAACGCTGGCCGAGAAAATGACGGCGGATTTGCGTGAGAACCAGGCCAGGCTCGCCGAAGAGCAGCGCAGGACGAAGGAGTTGATCGAGGTGCTGCCGAACCCGGTTTATTTCAAGGCGACCGACGGCCGATATCTCGGCGTCAACAAGGCATGGGAAACCTTCTTCGGCGTGTCGCGCCAAGCATTCCTGGGTAAAACCGTGCACGACCTTTACCCCGGAAACCCCGAAATTGCGCAGCGGCTGCACGCAGACGATCAAGCGCTGTGGGACCATCCCGGGACCAGGTCCTCCGAGACGACCGTCACGACCGCCGACGGAGAATTGCACAACACGCTTTTCTACAAGGCCACCTTTGCCGGCGCCGACGGCGGCACTGATGGATTGGTCGGCACCATCGTCGACATCACCGAGCGCAAGCGGACGGAGCAGGAGATAGAAACCCTCGCCGATGTCGGACGGATTATCAGCTCGTCGCCGGACATTGATGGGGTTTATAGTCACTTTGCCGAGACAATCCGTAAAATCCTCCCCTTTGACAGGATCGTGATTAACCACATTGATGTTGAAATGAACACGGTTACCAATGTCTATATAGCCGGACATGGGGTTACAGATCGGACCACTGGAGTGATCTATCCTCTCAAAGGTTCAGGCAATTTCGAGATGGTGCGTACAAAGTCAAGTTTTCTGATCCAGACGGAAGACTTCGACGAATACAAGGACCGTTTCCCCATGCTATTGTCCACATTTCAAGCCGGATTTCGATCGCTCATGAATATCCCCCTTTTTTCAAAAGGGGAGATTATAGGAGGGTTGCTTTTACGATCCTTTAAACCTTATGCCTATACGGATCGCGATGTAAGACTGGCTGAACGGGTGGGCAGCCAGATTGCCGGGACGATCGCCAATTCGCAGCTTTTTGCCGGCCTCAAGAAGGCGGAGCAGGCGCTGAAAGAGAGCGAACAGAGATACCGGGAACTCAGTATAGTCGATGACCTCACCCAGCTCTACAATTCCCGCCAGTTTCACTTTCAGCTTAAAACCGAACTGGACCGGTCGAACCGCTATGGGCAGCCGTTGACCCTGCTGCTGCTCGATATTGACAATTTCAAACACTTCAACGACACGTGCGGCCATGTCGAGGGAGACCAGGTCTTAAAGCGACTCGGCCAGGTAGTGAAAAGATGCCTGCGCGAGACAGATTTCGCCTATCGTTATGGCGGAGAAGAATTTACCGTCATCCTGCCCATGACCACAAGCGCGGATGGCGCTGTTACGGCGGAAAGAATCCGGACGGAGTTCAAGAAGGAGACGTTCTCTCCGGCGCCGGATCAGGAGGTTCATGTGACGGTGAGCATCGGTCTTGCGCAATACAAGCCGCAGGAAGAGATGAAGGCCTTCGTTCACCGAGTTGACCAGCTCATGTACCAGGGGAAAAAGAACGGGAAAGACAGGGTTTGTTGTGAGTCATAGTTTCAAGCACTGTTCAAACGGTAATCTTCACTTCAATTCTGAAATCACCACGAAAAGCGTGACGATCTCCACCATCCACATCGCGAAGGGATTCGACTATGCCTGCGTTTTTCTCCTGGGCCTGGACTGGTTGGCGCCGGGACGATGGACGGAAGAGCAGATCCGCCGGTTGGCCTATGTCGCGGTCACCCGGGCGAGGGAAAGGCTGTTTATTCCCTATTGCTCCGGGAACGAACTCATCAGCAGACATCTGAAAAGGAACTGCCGGAACTTCAGAAACGGATAGAAAACTGATAGAAGAGCGTGAGAAATATCGGAAGGAGATCCAGGCCTACAAGAAACGCATGGCCTATCCGGAAAAGCTGCTGAACAAACCGAATCCGGGAGGCGGTCGTCACGAATCTGCTGCCTGATAATCTCTTTCCGTCCAATATCCACGGGCTCCTTCGCACGATAAGCAGTGCGGGGTTTTTCGACCGTTCACGCGATGCGCTCACCGCCGATCTGGGCCGTTAGCCACCTCAATGGGAGACGGAGATATGAGTACAAAACCAAATACGGAAAAAGATCAGCACAAAGATCCTGTCTGTAACATGACGGTATCGAGTGACTCAGAATACCATTACCATTATGCAGACATAAATTATTATTTCTGCAGTGAACATTGCCTGCACAAATTCAAAGAGCACCCGGAACAATATCCGGGTAAGGAAACCTCACCATCCCTGGGAACACATGGCGAGTCCATGACCTACACCTGCCCGATGCATCCGGAAGTTCAACAGCGGGGACCCGGCCACTGCCCCAAGTGCGGGATGGCATTGGAGCCGATGGGAGTGCCGGCGGCTGCGACCAAAGCAGAGTACACCTGTCCCATGCATCCGGAAGTGGTGCAGGATCATCCCGGTAATTGTCCCAAATGCGGCATGGCGCTGGAACCGGTTACATTCAGCGGTGAAGAAAAGAATGAAGAACTCATCGACATGAGCCGCCGCTTTTGGGTCTGCACCCTGTTGGCTTTGCCGGTGTTTTTTCTGGCGATGATTGCCGATATGATGCCTGCCTGGTTACCGAACTGGCTTTCGATGCAGGCGGTTCAGTGGATTGAATTTGCGTTGGCAACACCGGTCGTATTGTGGGGCGGCTGGCCATTTTTTGTTCGCGGCTGGCAATCCGTCCGGACCTGGAATCTCAACATGTTTACCCTGATTGCGCTGGGCGTCTCGGTAGCCTGGGTGTATAGCGTCGTGGCCCTGTTGTTTCCACGGATTTTCCCACCCATCATGCAGATGAAAGGCGGTTTGGTCGATGTCTACTTTGAAGCGGCAGCGGTGATCACGGCCCTGGTGCTGCTGGGGCAAGTCCTTGAATTACGCGCCCGCTCACGAACCAATGCGGCCATTCAGATGTTGCTCGGCCTCGCTCCCAATACGGCGCGCATCGTGCGAAAGGATGGAACGGAAGAAGATATCCCGCTGGAGCAGGTACAGCCCGGCGATACCTTGCGTATTCGTCCCGGCGAGAAAGTCCCTGTCGACGGCACGGTCGTCGACGGTGAAAGCAACGTCGATGAATCCATGGTCACGGGTGAACCCATCCCGGCGGCCAAATCGGCCGGCGAGAAACTCATCGGCGCGACGGTGAACAGAACGGGCAGTTTATTGATGCGGGCGGAGAAGGTCGGCGCCGATACCCT
>DIKL01000049.1 GCA_002424545.1 Syntrophaceae bacterium UBA5619 | reverse complement strand
CGATCACGGCCGAGGAGGCGCTCCGTTTGAAGGTGATCGATTTCGTGGCAACCGATCTCAACCGCCTGATGGAGCAGATGGACGGCCGGGAGGTATCGCTGGCGACCGGCAAGAAAAACCTGAAGACGAAGGGCGCCGTGATCAACGAAAAGATCATGGGCGCGCGGCAGAAGATCCTCTCCGCGCTGAGCGATCCGAACATTGCCTACATTCTTTTGTTGATCGGTCTGGCCGGTCTCTACTTCGAGTTTTCCAATCCCGGGAGCATCCTCCCCGGCGTGATCGGAGGAATCGCCCTGATCATGGCCTTCTTCGCGATGCAGACGCTTCCGGTGAACTACGCGGGGATCGCGCTCATCCTCTTTGCGATCATCCTGTTCATCGCCGAGATCAAGGTGATCAGCCACGGCATCCTCACGGTCGGGGGGATTGTCTCGCTTGTAATCGGTTCTCTGATGCTGTTCCAAACCCCCGATGCGTCGATCGGAATTTCCTGGAGCGTCCTGATCCCGGCCGTAACGGTGACCTCTCTCTTCTTCATCACCGTTATCGCAATCGCCGTCAAGGCACAGTTGCGGAAACCTCAAGGCGGAAAAGAGGGGATGGTCGGCGAAGAGGGGCGGGCTATGACCGATATTTTCACGGAAGGACAGGTATTGATCCACGGAGAGTACTGGAGCGCGTTCAGCGATACGGCCATTGCAAAGGGGGCGCGGATCCGGGTGATTCAGATAGAAAATTTAATCGTCAAGGTCGAACCTATCGAAGAATAAAAAAGGGAGGTTGGTCATGTCAGGTATGTACTCAGTCATTGTCTTGGTTGTTCTGGTCGTCATGTTTCTCGCGTCGGCCATCCGGATTCTTAACGAGTACGAACGGGGTGTCATCTTTCGTCTTGGCAGGGTGATCGGCACGAAGGGACCGGGGCTCATCATCCTGATTCCGATCGTCGACAAGATGGTCAAGATCGACATGCGGACGATCACCATGGACGTTCCGCCCCAGGACGTCATCACGCGGGACAACGTCTCGATCAAGGTCAACGCGGTGGTCTATTTCCGGGTCATGGACGCAAACGCCGCCGTGATCGATGTGGAGAATTACCTCTATGCGACTTCGCAGCTTGCCCAGACGACGCTGCGGAGCGTCTGCGGCCAGATGGAGCTGGACGAAATCCTTTCGGAACGCGAAAAGATCAACCTTCGGCTCCAGGAGATTCTGGATCTGAACACCAATCCATGGGGCATCAAGGTCTCCCATGTCGAGGTCAAACAGATCGATCTTCCCGAGGAGATGAAGCGGGCCATTGCCAAACAGGCCGAAGCGGAACGTGAACGGCGCGCAAAGGTGATCAACGCCGAGGGCGAGTTCCAGGCCGCCCAGAAGCTGATCGAGGCGGCGGCGCTGATGGAGACCCAGCCGATGTCGCTGCAGTTGCGCTATCTCCAGACCCTGAACCAGATTGCGGCGGAAAATAACTCGACGACGGTTTTTCCAATCCCGATCGATCTGTTCAAACCGTTCCTGAAACTGGCGGAAAAGGCGTAAACCAATGCGCGGGGAGGGCAAACCTCTCCGCGCATTTGGCCATAAAACATTTCCATCGTAAACCAACCGTTTGCGGGACAAACCCATTCGGAGGTGAGCGTTTCTTTATGGCGACGCGCAACAAAAGAAATATCCTGACGGGCGGAATGATTCTGATCACCATTGGGACCCTGATCATCCTGCACAAAACGGATGTCTGGGAATTCTCCCGCAGTTGGCCGCTGCTGCTCATCGCGATTGCCGCCGGAACCTTGATTCAGCGCGTGAAGGATCTCGGCGGCTGGATCATCGGCTGCGTCGGCGTGGTCTTTTTCCTCGTGGAGAATGTCGAAATGGAGATTTGGAAGATCGTGAATCTTCTGCTCCCCATTCTTCTGATTCTGGTGGGTGTGCAGATTATTATAAAATACTTTAAGAAAAAGACGGATGATACTGATAATCCATAATAATCTGCCTTCATAACTTCGTAGATTTATATCCTGTTCGGGGCCATGCCGACTTCCGGGTCGGAGGTGATGGCGATTGCCTTTGATCGGGGAGTCCATGATGCCGTTCAAATCAGGGCAAGGCTGTCGGCGACGGCCATTCCCGTGCGGGTCGGCCGGAGAAATCCGTCGCGGATCTCCACGAGCCCTTCCCGGGAAAGCTTCTTCAGCTTATCCCGCTTTTCCATGAGAAGATCCCGGCCGTAGCGGAGCCTGAACGTTTCCAGGCAGACGCCGCGGCGCGTCCGGAAACCGAGGAAGAGGTCCTCCAGGCTGAGCTGTTCGTCGCTCAGGGTTTCCACCGCTTCGACGGGGGCCCGTCCGGAGGTCAGATCGTTGATATAGACGCCGACGGCGCGGCGGTTCCAGCGGCGTTCTCGTCCCCGGAAGGAGTGCGCCGCGGGACCGAGACCCAGATAGGGAATATGATCCCAGTATTTGAGGTTGTGTCTCGATTCTCGACCGGGACGGGAAAAGTTGGAAACCTCATAGTGGGTGTAACCATGATTCTCCAGAAATTCCGATGTGGCGCTGAAAAAATCAGCCTGAAGCGCATCGTCGGGGAATACGACCTCTCCCCGTCGGAATTGTTCATCGAGTAGGGTTCCATCCTCCAGGGTCAGTTGATAACAGGAGAGGTGGTCGGGATCCAAGGCAATGGCTTCGCGGAGAGACGCGAACCACGCGGACATCGGTTGGCCGGGGACGCCGTAGATCAGATCGATGCCGATGTTTTCCATTCCGGCGGTCCGGGAGGCCGTGAAGGCGGCAACGGCTTGCCGCCGATCATGGCGCCGGCCGAGAAAGGCCAGTATCCCGTCATCGAAGGATTGGACGCCGATATTGAGGCGATTTGCGCCGCCGCGGCAAATCGCGTTGAGGAGCCCCGCATCGATGTCCGCGGGATTCGTTTCGACGGTGATCTCGGCATCGCTTGCGATCGGAAAGACCCCGCGGATGTCGGCGATCAGTTTTTCAAGTTCCGTAGCGGGCAGAACGGAGGGAGTCCCGCCGCCGATGTAGAGCGTGTCAAAAGAGGCGGCCCATTCCCGGTAAAGCTCCATTTCCCGGCGGAGAGCCGCCAGATAGTTGGGGATCTGCGAACGGTCGGTGACGGAGTAGAAGCCGCAGTAAACACATTTCCGGAGACAGAACGGGATGTGAATGTACAGCCCCGGAAGCGCATCCGGTATCGCGGATGGTTCCGACGGCCTGTTCTCCATGGTCGGAAACATTTCTTCAGACATCCGCCTTGCCGAGAAATTGCAGGAATCCTTTGAATGAGGATCCCGTTCCGGCGGTCTGAAAAGTCGCGCCATTCATTCCGTGTCGGACTTCAGGACGGCCAGGAAGGCGCTCTGCGGGATGGAGACGTCGCCGATCATCTTCATCCGTTTTTTCCCTTTCCGCTGTTTTTCGAGAAGCTTGCGCTTCCGGGAGATGTCGCCGCCGTAGCACTTGGCGATGACGTCCTTGCGGAAAGGGGAGATGGTCGTCCGCGAGATGATCTCGCCTCCGATCGCACCCTGGATCGCGATCTTGAACATCTGACGGGGGATCTCCTCCTTGAGCCGTTCGCAGGCCTGCAGGCCCCGCGCGCGCGCGCGTTCCCGGTGCACGATCTGGGAGAGGGCGTCCACCTTCTCTCCGTTCACCAGGATGTCCAGAAGGGCGAGGGTGCTCTCTCGGTAATCGATCAGGTCATAGTCGAAGGAGCCGTACCCCTGCGTGACCGATTTGAAGCGATCGTAGAAATCGAAGATCACCTCGGCCAGCGGCATATCGTAAAGCAGCTCGGTACGGCCGGGGCTTGGATAGCTCAGCGTTGAGTTGACACCCCGCTTTTCCATGCAGAGCTTCATCACCGCGCCGAGGTAGCGCTCGGGGAGCATCATCGTTGCCCGGATGTAGGGCTCTTCGGATTTGAGGATAGAGATCGGGTCGGGATAGTGCGTCGGATTGTCCACATAAAGGACCGTTCCGTCCTTCAGCGTGAACCGGTAACGGACCGACGGCACGGAGAGGATGATCGACAGGTCATACTCCCGTTCCAGCCGCTCTTGGACGATGTCCAGATGGAGGAGACCCAGGAACCCGCAGCGGAATCCCTGCCCCAGGGCGGCGGAAGAGTCCTTCTCGTAGACGAAGGAGGCATCGTTGAGCTTGAATTTGTCCAGAGAATCGGCCAGGTCCGTGTAATCATCGGCGGCGATGGGGTAGATCGAGGCGAAAACGACCGGTTTGACCTCCTTGAATCCCGGCAGCGGCTTTGCGCAAGGGCGATTTTCGAGGGTGATCGTGTCCCCGGTGCGGACGTCCGACACGGTTTTCACGCCGGCAATGATGTAGCCCACCTCCCCGGCGGAAAGTTTATCCCGTTTCTGGCGCTGGATCAGGAAGTGTCCGACCTCTTCCACCCGATAGGTGGAGTTGTTGTACACAAAGCGGATGATGTCGCCCGCTTTGACCGTACCGTCGAAGAGACGGCAGTGGATCACCGTTCCGCGGAAGGTGTCGTACTTGGCGTCGAAGATGAGGGCCGCAAGCGGCGCCTCCGGATCGCCCTTGGGGGGCGGAATCCTCTCCACGATGGCCTCCAGAATCTCCTCGATCCCGATCCCCTCCTTGGCCGAGCATTTCAAATGGGTGTCCGGGTCCAGGCCCAGCTCCGAGTCGATCTGCTCGATGACCCGATCCACGTCCGCCGAAGGGAGGTCGATCTTGTTGATCACGGGAATGATCGCCAGGTCGTGTTCCATCGCGAGGTACAAATTGGCGAGCGTCTGCGCCTGCACGCCCTGGGCGGCGTCGATCAGCAGCAGGACGCCTTCACAGGAGGCCAGCGACCGCGACACTTCGTAGGTAAAATCGACGTGGCCCGGCGTGTCGATCAGATTCAGGGTATAACGCCGGCCGTCCTTGGCGGGGTAGGGGAGCGAAACGACCTGGCTCTTGATCGTAATCCCCCGTTCCCGCTCGATCTCCATGTTGTCGAGGATCTGGTTCTGAAAATCGCGGTCATTCACAATGCCGGTGAACTGGATCAGCCGATCGGCGAGCGTCGACTTTCCGTGGTCGATATGGGCGATGATGCTGAAATTTCGGATATGGTCCATAACCTGTTGCGGCTCTTTTTGGCGGTGAACTTACCATGATCGGCGGGGTTAGTAAACCCGAAAGAAAGGGCCGATCGTCCATACTTCTCATCCGCAGGAGGCGGGGCAAATGAGGTGGAAGGATTTTAAATGGTTGATTTTAAATATATTGACAGGAATGAGCCGGAGGTATAGATAACAATTCATGTCCGCGGTTTCGAGAGAGGAATGGTTCGCGATGATTGTTGTCTCGAACGAGCGGCAGGTGATTCCGTGATGTATTAACAACGTTTGGGGAGAGGGTATGATGAAGAAAGTGATGTTCCTGGTTGTGGTTTTTGTGTTCGGTTTGACGATCGCTGCTTCGGCTCAGGTTCCCGCGGACAAGGCCGCCGCGGGGGACAAACAAACGGTGAAAGAAGCCGTCAAGGAAACCGTGAAGCAGGATGTCAAGGATATCAAGAAAGACGCGGGGAAAATAAAGGAGGCCGTCAAAAAGGAAGTGAAGGAGCAGGCCGCGGAGGCGAAGGAATCCGTGAAGGAAGTGAAGAAGGCGGTGAAAAGCGAGGCAAAGAAAGTGAAGAAGGCGGTCAGCAAGGATGATACCGCCGCGGACAAGGCGCAAACGGCTGAGAAAAAAACAGTCAAAGAAACCGTCAAGGAAACCGTGAAGCAGGATGTCAAGGATATCAAAAAAGACGTGGGAAAAATGAAAGAGGCCGTCAAAAAGGAAGCGAAGGAGCAGGCCGCGCAAGCGAAGGAATCCGTAAAGGAAGTCAAGCAGGCCGTTCAGGGGGAGACCAAAAAGTAGAGGTGTTTGCGGTTGGGACGATCCTGACCGGGAGACCGTAATTGCATTCGAAGACCGTGAACCTGGATGATATGAACGATCCGGATTCACGGTCTTTTTGCGCAAGGTTCAAATGCCGAAGGCGCTAATTCAGTTTTGAAAGCAGGGCCTCGGAGACCTCTTTCACGCCGGGTGTGCCGTCCACCTCGATCACCTGGACGCGCTCCTTGAAGAAATGGACGGCGGCCAGCGTTCCCGTCTTTGTATCGTAATAGATCCCGTGGCGCTTGTCGATCGCGCCTTCATCCTGGTCGTCGGCCCGCGCGGTCAGTTCGTCGCAGCCGCAGACACGGCAGACCGACTTCCCGTTCTTTTCGGCAGGTTTGATCGCGTCGATGTAGATGTTGTTGGGATGGTTGTTGTCCGTCGCGCAGAGTCGCCGGCCCATGATCCGCTTTTTGGCAATCTCCCGGTCGAGGATGATTTCGATCACACGGTCCAGTTTCATCCCGGCCTCCTGAAGGGCCTTCCAGAGGGCCTCTGCCTGGGCGAGATTGCGCGGGAAGCCGTCCAGGAGCCAGCCGCTCTTGCAATCCGCCTCTCGAAGCCGGTTCAGGATCATCGGGACGGTAATCGCATCAGGCACCAGCTCACCCCGGTCAATAAAATCCTTGGCTTTTTTGCCAAGATCCGTTCCGTTCTTGATGTTCTCCCTGAAAATTACGCCTGTTTCGATATGGGGCACCCCGTACTTCTTCTGGACCACCGCCCCCTGGGTTCCCTTGCCGCTTCCGTTCGGACCGAAAATCAGAATGTTCATGGTGTCGAGCTCCTTTATCGAAATGAGGTTAGCGGTGTTCACCGCCTGTCGGAAACAAAGTATGATTCCATCGGTAAATGTTCCTCAAATTGACCTTTCCATCGGCGTGAAATGAACCTGGGCGAAGGCCTGGAACGGGGGAAATCCTGTTTTGCGGATCGGCAGCTATCTCGCGGCGCACGGCCGTGACCGGTCAGTGTCCTCAGGAGGGACTGCAACTGGTGGCCGCGCAACTCCCGCAGCCGGCGCCGCCATCGGAGGTGTTGCCGATCTTTCCCGAAAAGGCGGACATCTGCCGTTCGACTTTTTTCGAGCCGCATTGCGGGCAGTCAACGGCCAGCTTCTCGTCCCGACTCCGGAAGAGAACCTCGAAACAAGCCCGACATTTCCGGCATCTGAATTCAAAAATCGGCATCAGCATATCTCCTCGGACGAAACGCATCCCGGCCCATCGCTCGTTGGCCGACGATTCGTCTTACCGTCCAGTCGCGGGGAGATTAGAAGAAACCCAGGAAAATGTCAAGACCGAAGCGCCCAAACGAATAGTCTCATTGTGGCAGCCGAAGTGGAGGCGGCTTTCGAGGCGGTTCAGAATCCCATTCGGGAACGAATCGCCACATTGGTCTTGACACGGGCAGGGCGGCGTGAGAGATATTCCAAAATTTTCAAAAAACCGATTCTCCCGCACCGGTCGGGATGAAAGCGGATCACAGGGTAAAAAGGATAGCGTATGGCCATCGCGAAAAAAATCCACGGATTCATGTCACAGTCCTCGTTCATCCGGAAAATGTTCGAGGAGGGGCTCCGTCTCAAGAAGCAATACGGTGCGGAAAATGTCTTCGATTTCAGTTTAGGGAATCCCAATCTCGCTCCCCCCGAGGCGGTCAAGGCCAGACTCTGTGAACTGGCTTTTGCCGACATCCCCGGGAAGCATATGTACATGCCGAACGCCGGATACCCGGAGACGCGCGCCGCCGTGGCGGCGGAAGTTTGTGAATCCCGCGGGGTGGCGATCACCGCCGACCAGATCGTGATGACCTGCGGCGCCGGCGGGGCACTGAACGTCATTCTCAAAACGATTCTGGATCCGGACGATGAGGTGATCATGCCGGCGCCCTTTTTCGTGGAGTACCGTTTTTATGTGGACAATGCCGGCGGCGTTTCCCGAATCGTCCCGCCGCGCGAAGATTTTTCCCTCGACCTCGACGCGATCCGGCAGGCCGTGAACGAAAAGACGAAGGCCGTCCTGATCAATTCTCCGAACAACCCGACGGGGAAGGTTTTCGACGAGCCCTCGATCCGGGGGCTTGCGGCGATGCTGAGCGAAAAGGGGAAGGAATTCCACCGCGAGATCTTCCTGATCGCCGACGAGCCATACAGCGAAATCGTCTTCGATGGGGTGAGGCTACCGAGCGTCATGAAGGCTTATCCCCACAGCTTCATCGCCTCGTCCTACTCGAAAAGCCTCTCCCTTCCCGGCGAGCGGATCGGCTATATCGCCGTGAATCCCGAGATGGCGGGTCTGGATGAGGTGATGGGCGGTCTGACGCTCTGCAATCGGATCCTCGGCTTTGTGAACGCCCCGTCGCTGATGCAGCGGGCAATCGCCGGCCTCAAGGGTGTAAGAATCGATGTAGAGGCTTACCGGAGAAAGCGGGACCTTCTGTGCGACGGCCTCGCGTCGGTCGGTTACCGGGTGGTCAAACCGGAGGGAGCCTTTTATCTCTTTCCCCGGACGCCGATTGACGACGACGTTCGTTTTGCCGAGGCGCTCCGGATGCGACGGATCCTCACCGTTCCCGGGAGCGGTTTCTACGGACCCGGCCATATCCGGATTGCCTACTGCGTGGACGATGCAACGATTTTGGGGGCGATTGACGGCTTTGGCGAAGCGCTGAAAGAGTTCAAATAGTGGTTGTCGGGGAGATGTTCCGGAAGTCCGCGGGGATCGGAACGTGTCCCCGGAACGAAGAATGTCAATGGACGATGTCGAAGCTCGTGAAGCCGCCTTCGACGTTTTCCTCTTCAGCCTCAACGTGATCCACACGTGCGGGAGGCGTTCCGGCGCGGCACCAGGCCAGCATGGCCTCGGCGTTATTCCGTTCGCCTTCGAACACCGCTTCGACCCGGCCATCCGGGAGATTCCGGACCCAGCCGGTCAGGCCGAATGCACGCGCCTGCCTGCGGGTGTTCGCCCGGAAATACACCCCCTGGACACGGCCCGAGATGCGGACATGGTACCGTTTCTTCATTCCGTCTTTCCCCCCGTCATTGCAAGGAAGGTCTCCTCATCGAGGATGGAGATGCCCTGCCGTCGCGCCTTCTCTATTTTGGATCCGGCTGCATCCCCCGCGACAACATAATCGGTGGACTTGGTCACGGAGCTGCCGACTTCTCCCCCCAGTGATTCCACGAGGGCCTTGGCCTCGTTGCGGCCCAATCGGGCGAGGGTTCCCGTAAAGACGATTTTCTTGCCCGTCAGAGGCGTCGCCCGCGGCAGCGGGATCTCCCGTGATGTGACGCCGGCATGACGGAGCTTTTCGATGACCTTCAGGTTGGCCGGTTCCCGGAAGAACCCGGCGATGGCCGCGGCCACCTCGGGACCGATGTCCCGCACGGCCTGCAGATCCTCGTTGGTGGCGGCCATGAGGGCATCCAATGTGCCGTAGGTCTGGGCGAGCCGCTTCGCCGTCTGTTCGCCGACGTGCCGGATGCCGAGGGCGAAGATCAGGCGGTCCAGCGGCGGCTTTTTCGCCCGCGAAATGGCCGTGAGCAGATTTTTGGCCGATATCTCGCCCATCCTCTCCTGACCGAGAAGCTGTTCCCGTGTCAGGCGGAAGAGGTCGGCCGGATCATGGATCAGCCCGCTTGTCACGAGCTGGCTGACCATTTTGTCTCCCAGCCCTTCGATATCCAGCGCCCCGCGGGAGGCGAAGTGGGCAATGTGTTCGCGGATCTGTGCCGGGCAGGAGATGCCGATGCACCGGTGGGCGACCTCCCCCTGCATCCGGACGACGCGGGAACCGCATTCCGGGCAGGTTTCCGGCATAGTGAAGGGCTTCTCCGCCCCGGTTCTCGCGGTCTGGACGACCCCGACGACCTCGGGAATGACGTCCCCCGCCCGTTGAATCAGCACCGTATCCCCGATACGGATGTCCTTCTTTCGGACCTCGTCCTCGTTGTGCAGCGTCGCGCGGCTGACCGTTACGCCGCCGACGCGGACCGGTCTCATGACGGCAACGGGCGTCAGAACGCCGGTCCGTCCGACCTGAACGACGATATCCTCGATCACCGTACTCTCCCGGACGGCCGCGAATTTGCAGGCGACAGCCCAGCGGGGGCTGCGGGAAACAAACCCGAGACGCTCCTGCAGGAGCAGATCGTTCACCTTGATCACGATTCCATCGATCTCGTATGGGAGTTGATCGCGAATGCCGTCCATCTGATGATAATACCGGATGCATTCTTCGATGTCCGCCCCGTGGCGGATCAACGGATTCACTTGAAATCCCCAGGCGGCAAGCGTGCGAAGCACCTCCTGCTGCGTTCGGAAGGGCGCCCCTTCCACCGTTCCGACGGCATATCCGAAAAGGGTCAGCGGGCGCCGCGCCGTGATCCGTGAGTCGAGCTGACGCAGGGATCCCGCGGCCGCGTTGCGGGGATTGGCGAAAGGCGGTTCCCCCTGTTCAACCCGGCGGCGGTTCAGGTAGGCGAATGCCTCCCGCTCCATGCAGATCTCGCCGCGGATCTCGATTTTTTCCGGTATTTCGGCGTTGCAGACGTCATGCGGAGCACTCTTTGCCCCTGCGCAGGCGAGGGTCAGTGGAACCGTCGGGATCGTCCGGAGGTTGAACGTGACATCCTCCCCTACGGTTCCGTCCCCACGAGTCGAGCCCACCGTCAACCGTCCCGATTCGTAGAGCAGATTGACGGCCAGACCGTCGAGCTTCGGTTCCACAATATAGAGGATCGGGGTTTCGCTTTCCAGAAAGCGGTGGCAACGACGGTCGAATTCCCGGATCTCCTCGTCGGAGAAGGCATTGGCCAGGCTCAGCATCGGGGTTCGGTGGATGACGGCGCCGAACTTTTCTACCGGCGGGGCGCCCACCCGCTGCGTTGGGGAGTCCGGAGCGGCGAGATCGGGAAATTGCGTTTCCAGATCAATCAACTCCCGGAGAAGAAAGTCATAATCGGCATCAGAGATCTCCGGATCATCCAACTGGTAGTAACGCATGTTGTGGTGGAGGATGGTTTCACGAAGCGATTTGATCCTGATCCGTGCCGCTTCACGATTCATCGTGCGTTGTCCTTGTGAGAATCCGGATTGTTAAAGAAACCGGCCATCGGCAAGAGGGATGTTTGAAACGATTCTTGGGGATTCACGATTTGACCAGCCGCAACGCCGGCTTGACTTTTGGAGGTTTTTCAGGTTTCGTCTGCCGCTTCCGCTTCATCATCTGTTCGTTGAAGATATGGTTTTTGGCCCGAACCGCATTGATAATGAAGAAGATAACGACCGCTTTTTCCCATTCCTTCGTGGGTTCAAATTGTTCCATCCGCTGCCGGTATTTTCCCCAGAGAGAGGCCAGGGAGGCCTCATCGAGACCGAGAATCTGTTGCGCCAGTTTGTCGAGTGAGGATTCGAACATCATTTCCAATCCCTGCATTGATTTTTCGCATCTATCCTAACGTCAGCCGTACGGAAAGTCAAACCGAAACTAGCGACCGCAACAGACAGCGACCCCGCTCGCATCAATCATTCCGACCAAATAATCCTTGTCTTTTTGAGACTTCTCGTTATAATCACCCCGCAATGAAAACGAATGGTTAAAACAGGTAACTGTGTAGCCGGGGGGGATCAGGATGGAGACGATATTTGCGCCTTGGCGCACGGCCTATATCCGCGGAGAGAAACCCGCGGGTTGCGTTCTCTGCCGGGACTCCCTGCGGGGGGAGGACCTGGTCGTCTGCGAGGGAAAGCGCAGCTACGTCATCGTGAACCGCTATCCATACACGGGCGGCCACCTGATGATTGTTCCGTTCCGCCATCTGTGTCGTCTGAGCGATCTGCTTCCCGAAGAGCGGGGAGAGCTCTTTGCATTTATGGATCTGTCCGTCCGGGTGCTGACCGAGGCGATGAGGCCGGAGGGGTTCAACATCGGCATGAACCTTGGAAAGGCGGCAGGAGCCGGGATCGACGATCATCTTCACTTCCATGTCGTTCCGCGGTGGGCGGGCGATACCAATTTCGTAAGCGTCATCGGCGAGGTTCGCGTCATTCCGGAGGATGTCTTGGGAACGGCCCGTGAGCTGAGACCCTATTTCATGAAATTACAGCGGGAGGTCTGCGGATGAAAGTGATCTATACCATCATCTTGGCGATTTTTATCATGTTCATCATCACCTTTTCCCTGGAAAATACGACGGCGATTCAACTGCGCTACTATGATTTTTTCGAGAGATCGCTCCCCACGTACATGCTGATTTTTTTCGCGTTTCTTACGGGCGTGATCTTTACGGGGTTTATGGGCATCGTGGAGCGTTTCCGTCTCACGCGGACGATCAATCGTCTCAACAAGACGATCCGGGATCTCCGTCGCGAGATGCAGGAGAATCAGGGGAACCAGAATCCCCCCTATATCGGGGATGGGCAAAAAACGATCCCACCGTCGACGAGCAGGACAGGCGTCATGTAAAAGCCATGGACAGGCAGGCGAGGGTGTGTTCGGAACGGGTTTCTGCTGAGAGGGCGGGCCATGAACTTCGGCGGTATCGAACAGGCATTTACGGCATATAAGAAGGCGCAATTCGTTGTCATCCCGGTCCCGTATGACTTGACCTCAACCTACCAGTCGGGCTCTCGACGCGGGCCGTCGGCCATCCTGGAAGCCTCCGGCAACATGGAGCTCTACGACGAGGAGCTTCGGAAAGAGACCTATCGGTCCGGCATTCACACCCTCCCGCCCGTCGAGCCGGACGCCCGCGGGCCGGCCGAGATGGTCGACTCCGTCCGCCGGACCGTTCTTCGGGTTGCTGTCGACGGGAAGGTTCCCGTCATGCTCGGCGGGGAACACAGCATCTCCTTCGGAGCCGTCCAGGCGATGAAGGAGGTCTATCCGGAGATATCCGTCCTTCAGTTGGACGCCCATGCCGATCTTCGGGACGCCTACCAGGGAACGCCCTACAGCCATGCCTCCGTGGCTCGCCGCATCTCCGGAATCTGCCCGCTCGTGCAAGCGGGGATCAGGAGCATGAGCATCGAGGAGGCGAAATTCATCTCCGAAGGCCATGTCCGCAGCCATTCGGCGGATTTTATCCTGGATAAACAAGGGGCGTCTTGGTGGGAGACGATCTGCGGTGACCTGCGCGGCGATCTCTACCTCACGGTCGACCTCGACGTTCTCGATCCGGCCGTCATGCCTTCGACCGGAACCCCGGAACCCGGAGGACTTTCCTGGCGGGATCTGCTGGCTCTGATTCGGGAGGCGGCAAAGCGCTGTCGGATCCGTGGTTTTGATGTCGTGGAACTGGCTCCGATTCCGGGGCTGGTTGCCCCTGATTTTTTGGCGTCCAAACTGGTTTATCGGATCATGGGTTACCTCTCGATCAAATCCTGACGTTTCGACAATGGAAACGAACGGGGGGAAAAAATCGAATCCGCCCGGTCAGATGTCCGTTGAAGGAGAAAAAACATTGGATGTATATGTTCCGAAACGGATATTTTTTACGAAGGGGGTCGGTATCCACAAGGAGGAACTCCATTCCTTTGAACTCGCGCTGCGAGACGCGGGAATTGAAAAATGCAATCTGGTGCAGGTCTCCAGCATCCTGCCGCCGGGGTGTCAGGTCATCTCGAAGGCTAGGGGTCTCGATGAACTCCAGGCGGGCGCCATCACGTATTGCGTGATGAGCCGCTGTTTCAGCAATGAACCAAGACGCCTGCTGGCCGCCTCCGTCGGCTGCGCCATTCCCGCCGACAAAGGCACGTATGGCTACATAAGCGAGCATCACGCTTTCGGCCAGACCCAGCGCCAGGCTGGGGACTACGCTGAAGATCTGGCCGCGGCCATGCTCGCCTCCACGCTCGGCATTGATTTTGATATCGATGAGAGCTGGGACGAAAAGAAGGAAATTTTCAAGATCAGCGGCAAGATCGTCAGCACCAGCAACATCACGCAGTCCAGCATCGTCCAGTCGCACGGGTTTACCACGGTCATCGCCGTTGCCGTATTCGTCTTCTGAGCGTCGCTCATTCGGGGCGGGCATGGCAAATCCCGTGACCGGTATCACAAGGGGTTTGCCCGGCAGAAAACCTTTTGCAGGAGAGGGGCGAAATGGTTCCGAATGCCCTGCAGGCGGTATCCGCTTATGTGATTCCTCCACTGTTGGGATTTATCGTATTACTGGGCCTGGCGCTGATCTCACTTCTTCGGGGCGGAGGGAAAAGAACCAATATCCTGTTTGCCGGCATCTGTCTCCTGGGCGCCGTCCTCAACGCAGACGTGGCACTGGTTTCCATTCTGCCCGACGAAAGGATAGCCCTACTCGTCGATCGAATCGTCCATTTCTTCTTCGTATTCAGTGTCCCCATCTACATCGGTTTTGTCCATTCGTTTGTCGGCGTTCGCGGGCGACGGTGGTTGGAGATCTGCGCCTGGTTGTTCAGCATCGCCTTTCTGGCCATCGTTCCCAGTGATCTCTACTTCAGCGGTTTCCATTACCATTTCTTCGGACGAATTGCCCGCGCCGGTGTTCTCTTTCACTTCTTTTCCGTGACCGCCGTCTTCACGGTCATCTATTGTCTCACGGTGCTTTATCGCGCCATGAGGCGGAGCGCCGACAACATCAGAAGAAACCGGATCAAGTATATCTTCGGAGGTTTGGGATTTTCCGCCCTTCTGCTGGCCTTCACGATGCTTCCGGTCAGCGGCGTTCCCGTCTATCCGCTGGGGAATTTCAGTTTTATTCCGGCCGTTTTTCTCGCCTTTGGCGTTCTTAAATATGACCTACTGGATATCGGCGTCCTCATCCGCCGGGGAACGGTCTACTTTCTTCTTACCGGCATTCTTACCGCCCTCTATATCATCATCATTTTTCTCTTCCATACCATTTTTATGACTACCGGCGGCAGCAATTCATTTATCCTCTCCCTGGTTTTGGCGCTGATTATCGTTCTTCTGTTCACCCCTCTCCGGCAATGGGTCCAGCGCTTTATCGATCACCTCTTCTTCAGAGGGCGCTACGATTATCGAGAGCTGCTCCGGAACATCAGCGGTCGGCTTGCCTCGCTTCTCAGCATCGCAGAGATTCGTGAATTGCTGATCGGTTCGATTGCGGAGGCGCTGCAGGTGGAAAAAGTGACCCTCATTATGGCCGAGGCCGGTGTTTTTCATCAATACGAAGGTCAAGGGGTGAACCGCACGAAAGAGGCGGCATCCGCCGAGACAATTGCACTGGTCCGGATTTTGGAAAAGGAGAGGCGGACCATGACCCGCTCCACCATGGAAAGGTATGGGGTGTATGAAGCGGAACGGAAGAGTCTGGGCCGGCTTTTCGACCATATCGGCGCGGTGCTGGTCGTTCCTCTCACCGCGAGGGAGGGGCTCGCCGGATTGATCGCTCTTGGCCAGAAGAAATCCGGAGAGCTCTTCGTCGATGAGGATTTGAACCTGCTGACGACGATGGCGAATCAGGCAGCCACGGCCATCGAGAACGCACAGAGTTACGAGGAGATGGAGGCGCTGAATCGCGATCTCGAAAGGAAGGTTGAACGACGAACGGCGGCCCTGCGGGAGGCGCTGGCGGAAAAAGAGAAAACCCAGCAATACCTGATTCGATCGGAGAGCTTGGCGGCGATCGGGCAGCTTGTGGCCGGGACCGCTCACGAACTCAACAACCCGATTTCCGGAGCGATGAGCCTCATCGAAACGAGCGTTGAAACCGTTGCGGGATGGAAAATTCAGTCCGCTCAAAAGGAAGAGGTTCTCGACGATCTCCGTTTTTCAATCGGCGAACTCCGGAGATCGGCGACGATCATCCGAAGTCTGCTCGACCTGTCGCGACAGACACAGACGTATGTAGAAGCGGTGGATATGAATCGTGCCGTCGATGATGCGCTCCGGGTGCTGTATAACCAGTATAAAAAAATGCCGGTGGAGATTGTGAAATCCTACGACGACTCTCTCCCGGCCGTCGAGGGTAACTTTGCGAACCTGGGGCAGGTCCTGATCAACATCATTCGTAACGCACTCCAAGCGCTTCCGGAAGGAAAGGGGCGCATCACCCTGACGACTCGCCGCCGTTCGAACGATATGGTTGAAGTCGAGTGTCGCGATACGGGAATCGGGATTCCCACCGCTTTCCTGAAGGACATTTTCAAGCCCTTCTTTACGACAAAAGCGGTTGGCTCGGGCACGGGGCTTGGTCTCTACTTGTCCCATGAGATCGTTCGGCGGCATGACGGGCAAATCCGTGTTGAAAGCGAGGAGGGGAATGGGACGACCGTGACGGTCGAACTCCCCTGCCGAAGGAGGGAATCATGAACGGACTGATGGTGGTGGACGATGAAGAGGGAGTTCGCCGCTCCCTGAAAAAGGTTCTCGAGAAGGATGGTTACCGGATCATCCTTGCGGAAAACGGAGAGGAGGCGATCTCCATCGTTCGCAGCGACGACGGGGATATCGAAACGGTCATCTCCGACTATCGGATGCCGGGGATCGACGGCCTGGAGACGTTGATCGAAATCGGACGATTGAACGCGGAGATCACCCGAATTATGCTGACCGGTTATGCAACAATGGCCAGCGCGATCGAAGCGGTCAACGAGGGGATTGACGGTTTTCTGACGAAGCCGTTTGCAAACGATGAGTTGCGGGCCAAGGTTCGGGAATTCAACATGAAGAAAAAACTCAAGCAGTTTGTCTCGGAACAGGTTTTGGCGGAGCTTCAGCGAAACGGGACGACGCTCATCCCGAAGCGCCTGACGGCGAGCATCCTGTTTACCGATATCCGGGGATTTACGAGCCTTTCCCAACGGCTCAACCCCGCCGAACTCTCCGAACTGCTCAACCGCCACTATTTCACCCCCCTCGATAACATCATTTTTCGTCACAACGGGACGCTGGACAAGCATATCGGGGATAGCATCATGGGTGTTTTCGGGGCGCCGGTTGGCGGCGAGGATGATGCCTTTCGGACCCTGGAGGCCGCTTTGGCCATCCGGGATGAGATCTTGGTGATCAACGAAAGGATCCGGGATGCGGAGCAGAAGATCGCCATCGGCATCGGGATCGCGACGGGCGATGTGATGGCCGGGATTTTCGGATCGACGCGCAAGAAGGAATACACCGTGTTCGGGACCGCTGTCAATCTTGCATCGCGATTGGAGAACCTCGCCCAGGCGAATGAGATCCTGATCTGCAGCGAAACGGCTCGTCTTGTGGAAAACCGGATCCGGTTGGAAAGGGTTCCGTCGCCGGTCATTCGGGGACTTGCCAAACCTCCCGACATCTTTCGCGTCCTCGGAAGAAATTGAATCATCAGAATGTTGCTTCATGGAGAACCTCGTTCCCTGGGTTTTTACGGTCACCGGGT
>DIKL01000008.1:5356-5489 GCA_002424545.1 Syntrophaceae bacterium UBA5619 | reverse complement strand
CAGGTTCCCGGCGGGATGATTTCCAACCTGATCAGCCAGCTCAAGGAGATGAACGCCCTGGATCGTCTGGATGAGGTGCATGCGGAGATCCCGAGGACGAGGAAGGAGGCGGGAACGCCGCCCCTGGTCACCC
>DIKL01000008.1:5061-5326 GCA_002424545.1 Syntrophaceae bacterium UBA5619 | reverse complement strand
CGGTCATGAACGTGGTCGCCGGCCGGTACAAGATGATCAGCAATCAATTCGGTGACCTGATGATGGGACTCTACGGTCAGACCCCCACCCCGGTCGATCCGGAGGTTCAGAAGCTCGTCCTGAAGCGCCGGCGGGACCAGATTCCGATCACCGTCCGTCCCGCCGACATTCTGGAGCCGGAGCTCGAGGAAGATAAAAAGAAGATCGGAGATCTCGCCAAAACGGACGAGGACCTGCTCGTCTACGCCCTCTACCCGGCGACCGG
>DIKL01000008.1:0-5012 GCA_002424545.1 Syntrophaceae bacterium UBA5619 | reverse complement strand
AAACCAAGGCCAAATAAGGCGGGATCTCTCGTTGTGCGGTCGATTGAGGCGTACCCCCGGGTACGCCTCAATTTTCAGGGGCGCGGATTGCGGCCCGATGATTGCGTGCCAGCAATGAGTTGTCGGCAATTTGGCCGAAGCCGCGCGGCCGCCGGAAGGGATGTCCGGCGCTTTGCAGAGGAGTTCTATCGCCTCCCGCGAGACCGAGTTCGTGGAGAAGAAACCCCGGGTTGGGAATTCCAGATGGTCAAGACCCTCTCGAGATTTGCCCTCCGCTACGGCCTGATTCCGATCGCCTATGGGATCCTTCGGCTCTACTTTCTGTTTATCCGCGTCCGCTCCGTGGGCGAGGAGGAGTTTCGGGCGTATCTGGACCGGGGAGGCTGGGGGATCGCGGCCATCTGGCACCAGAGGATCCTCGTCGTGCTGGGTTACGCCAGGCGCTTCAGCGAATGGAACCCCTGGGTGATGATCAGCCGGAGCCGGGACGGGGACCTGATCGCGGACGTGTATCGCCGTCTGAACTTTCGTCCCGTCCGCGGTTCAAGCTCGCGGGGTGGCCGGGAGGCGCTTTCGGAAATGGTCGCGAACCTCGCGGAGCACCCTTTCGCCGTCCACATCCTCGACGGACCCCAGGG
Source organism: Syntrophaceae bacterium UBA5619 (assembly GCA_002424545.1). GTDB lineage: Bacteria > Desulfobacterota > Syntrophia > Syntrophales > UBA5619 > UBA5619. Next base: position 4,374 of record DIKL01000008.1, on the reverse strand, counting down.
TCCCAGGGGCGTCGTCAAGGCGGGGATCGTCCGCATGGCCCAGCTCTCCGGCGCCCCTATCATTCCTGTCTACATTTCCGTGGACCGCGCCTGGGTTCTCAAAAGCTGGGATCGGTTCCTGATCCCGAAGCCCTTCAGCACAGTCGTCGTCCGCTGGGGCGAGACGATCCCCGTTCCTGCCGTGCTGGATGAGGCCGGATTCGAAGCATTCCGTCTCAAGATCGAAAAAAAGATCCGCGAAAACCAGGACGAGCAGGACGCACAATGCGGCTGGGAGAGCTCCTTTTTTTGAAGTTCCCGAGATCCGGCCTCCGGGCCTCCATTTGATCAGGGTGCTGAAAGCCGGATCCTCCGCGCGCCGGTTCCGACTTGCCTGTTACGCCAGCATTCCGCCGTCCACCGTGAGGCAGATCCCCGTCGTGTAGGAGGCGGCGTCGGAGACGAGGTAGAGGACGGCCCCGGCCATCTCCCCGGGCTTCGCGATCCGCCCCATCGGGATCATGGAGAGCCCGGTCTTCAGGATCTCCGGATTTTCCGTCAGCACGGCGGTGAACTTCGTNNTCCGTGAGCCCCGGGAGGAGCGCGTTCACGCGGATGCGGTACGGGGCGAGCTCCTTGGCGAAGGACTGGGTCATCGCGATGATCCCCGCCTTGGTGATTGAGTAGATCCCCTGGAAGAGGGCCGGGCGGATGCCGTTGACCGAGGCCACATTCACGATGGCCCCCCCTCCCGTTTGCTTCATGAGTTTTGCGGCATGCTGGCTCATGAAGAAGCACCCCTTCAGATTCACATCGCAGGTCTTGTCCCAGGCCTTTTCATCCGCGCTCAGGACGTCGCCGAAAAAGGGGTTCGTTCCGGCGTTGTTCACCAGGATATCGAGGCGGCTGAAGCGCTCGCCGATCTGCGCGAACAGGGCGTCGATCTGCGCCATCTCACCCACGTGGCAGGCGATGGCCTCCGCCGCGCCGCCCGTCTGGACGATCTCCTCCTCCACGCGCCGGAGCGCCTCCAGCTTCCGGCTGGCGAGGATCACCCGGGCCCCGTGTTCGGCCAGCGTCTTCGCGATCGCCTCGCCGATCCCGCGGCTGGCGCCGGTGACCAGCGCGAGCTTCCCCTTCAGATTGAAGTTTTCCATCGTGTTCTCCCCCGGGTCAGTGCTTCAATGACGCCGTAAAAATCAAATCATCGCCGATTTGTCAACCCTAATCCGCCTTTGCCGTGATCTTCCTGCTCAGGACGTCACGGTCCCCGCCGCTCATGCCGGCGATGTGTTTCACCAGCGTCTTGCGGGATTCGATATCGTACTGGGTCGTGATAGCGATCTGCTCCATAATCGGTGAACCGCCGCCATGGTAGTTGCCGATGTTCATGATACCTCCCGTCGCCGAACAGAGCAAGTCGCCCAGGAATCTCCAGAAATTGGCCTGATCCTCCGCCGACATGTTGGGATTCCGTTTGGTGTATTTGAGAAGCAGCTCCCCGGTCTCCGGATTCTTGAAATCCCTCTCGTGGGGAAAAGTGGCCACAACGCCGCCGGCGAGGTCGCAGAGGATTTCCGCCTCGCGCCAGACCGCCTCGCCCGAGAGGCACCTTCCGACATTGCAGTAAATCGAATTGGGAATATAGGAGCCGGGACCGTAAGGGACAAAACCAAAACCCGGTATATAGACCTCCGGTTTGCCGAGATCGGATGCCGTGTAGCCCGCGGCATAACCCAGCTCTATGGTCATGATGAGCTCTGCCAGCTTTTCCCGGACATGGGGCTGCTTATGGATGTTGTTTACCTCGGCGGCAAGGGCGGCCATTCCCAGGATGACATCGCCGATGGCCGGCTTGCAGCCTGAATAGGAATGGCGGTGGAACAGGGCGAAGAGGAGGGCGCACACGCCTCCGTGCTGATGTTCGCCGGCCAAAAATACCCTTTCCCAGGGTACAAAGCAGTTGTCGAAAATCAAATAAGAATCCGTAGCGCCCGGAACGAATCCCCGCTTGTAATGTTCCCGCGGCCGCAGGTTGTGAATGGTCACGACCTGCTTCAATCCGTCCCAGTCTCCCGGAACGGCGAAGGCCACCGCATAGTCCTTGTCCTCGGGACGCAGGGCCCGGGTGGGGACCACCAGGATCTCGTCGGCCACGGATGCCTCCGAAATATGCACCTTACAGCCCTCGACCACGATGCCGTCTTTCAGCCGTTCCTTGATTCGCACGTAAGCACCGGGATTCGGCTGGTCGGCGGGCCGCAGCATCCGGTCACCCTTCACATCCGTTTGTGCGCAGCAGCCGATGAGATCTTCCGTTTGGAAAGGAACAAGCCATTTCTTGAAGTTCTCATGGTAGTTCGTGGCCCCCTGGTCCACCTTGTCCGCTTCGTAGGAGACGTTGTAGATGGCGTTCGCTGCGTCGATTCCCATGCAGCGCTGAATGCAGCCGCCAACCTTATGGCAGAGCAGCCGCGTCATGTCCTGTTTCCGATGCAGGTCTTCCTTGTTCTGATGGATATGGTTAAAGCGGTTGATTCTCTCTCCTGTGAGGTGGGAAATCGCCGTGCAAAGCTCCCGATTCTCCGGTTTTGCCGCTTCATCATACGTCGTACCGATGGTGTTGATGCAATCCATCTGCAGCTCGTCCGTCCTGTCGATCAACTGACCGTCATAGTAGATGTTCCGTTTCATTTTGGCTAGACCGTTGATGTAATCCTGTTTGGTTCTCATCATAACGCTCCTTTCCCAATGTGGTTGACTTCAGAACGGTTTTATCCCTCGTTGCGCCGCTGCCGGTAGACGTGCATCCTGGCCAGGGCCTTCCCGGATCGGTCTCGTCCTGTCGATGAAATCCATCGAAGCCCTTCTCTCTCCAAAATCTTCTGGCAGGAAATCCCGCAAATGTAAACGATACTGCTTTATCTCACATGTAAGATCCGAATGCGACAGAATCTTGAAAAGGGGCGGTTAGGAAATTTTTCGGGCGCCATGACACTGCAGCGGAGCGACCGCCGGGCAAACGGTCTGAGCGCCGAAGGCGCTGGTTTTCCCGGCAGAACAGCGAGGATGATCATCATCGAAAAAAAATCCTTGGCCGCGATGCAGATTCGTATCGCGCTGCCTTCTGCGGTCTGCGAAATGCCCCTCCCCCTATTTCCCGGACGGCAGGAGGAAGGACTCCATCATGCCGATCACAAACCGGGCGTAATCCTCCACGGAAACGGCCCTCTTCTGGTATTTCCAGGTCTTGAGGTACCAGTCCTGGAGGATCGCCTTCAGGACCGCGGCCGTCAGCGTTGGGTCCACGGGGCGAAACCGGCCCTCCTCCCGGCCGGCCTGGAGGATCTCGACCAGGAGCCCTTCCGTGTAGAGTTCCCTCTCGATCGCCCGCTTCCGCTCGTCCCGGCCGAGGTTCTTCGCTTCCATGTAGCCGAAATAGAACCAGGGGCGCATCACCTCGCTCAGATAGATGTGGGTCTCGACCGCCCGGACCAGCTTTTCCCAGGGATCCCGTCCTTTTTCGATCTCCGATAGCAGGACCCGCATCAGGATCCGCAGCCCGTGCCGCTGGATCATGTCGAGAAGCTGCTCCTTGCCCTTGAAGTAGGAGTAGAGCGCGCCCATGGAGAGACCCGTCTCCCGGCTCAAGTCGCGGACGCTCATTGCCTGGAAGCCCTTCCGGCTGCTGATCGAAAGCGTCGCGTCGAAGATCTTCACGAGGTTCTTCACCACCGTCTGATCCTTCTTGACGCGGATCCTATCCCGGTTCTCTGCGAGAAAGTCCCGGCAGATTTCCTCCTGGGACAGGTTCACGAGTTCCTTAAATTTCCGGAATTTCATCGCTCCCGCCGCCCCCTGCCTTACCGGACGGTCCGCCCGGCGTACTCCCTGAGGATCCATTTGGCGACCGACATCTTGTGGCCCTTGTCAGTGCCATCGAGATCGAGTCGCACGAGATACGGACGCCGATCGTCCTGCTGCTGCCGTTTTTCCGAAAGGACTTTTCGGATGCCTGCGCCGACCCTTTCTCGAAAGGCTTTCCAAGTAACGAGCACCGGTTTCCGGTACACCCCCGGTCACCCAACGAACGGGGATCTTTTCGAAGATCCTCTGGAAAGCCTTTTAACTCGATCATTCCCCGCAGCTTGCTGTGGGTCGCATCCGTGTGCTCATAGGTTCTAATGCCTTGCAGCCTGCTATAGGGTCATTCATTCCTTGTAGAGCTTTACCGGATCCCCTGTTTCACGTGAAACAATTCTACCGGGGTGGAAACCGGGAGTCAATCAAAATATCGAGCGGCCGCTCGTTTTTTATCCGACAGGAAGGACGGGCCGATTTTTCTTGCCTGTACAAGGGAGTCGGCATATATAAGCGCATGGCCGGCCGGGAGCT
>DIKL01000115.1 GCA_002424545.1 Syntrophaceae bacterium UBA5619 | reverse complement strand
GCCTAAAAACGTCCATTCCTGCCTTCCCCAATCATCGGTAGGCCAATTTATAACGATGTTGGCGCCCGTGTCTGATCAGAATCGGTATGAATGGGGCAACAAGGCTCTTTACTCACCGACTGATCGATAGAAAAAAGACAAAAAGAATCGATTGAAACACCATAGACTGTGGCACGCGGCTTAGTTCTTCAAGCGTCAATCTGCAACTCCGCTGAAGATTGACGCTTATTCGAAATCCATTATATTTTGTAGATTTCTCAGTCTAACAATTACAGGAAGATACACATAAGAATGTGTTTCAATGGACCGAAGCATGAGCATCCTGCGCCGTCTGTTGTTCGGACTTGTCCAAAAATGGCGTTGATAGGACAACCAGATTCTCTTTCCCGTCTTCCACGGATATGTCAGAGTGAATTATTTGCACCATGATTTTTGGATAGAGTTTGTCCTTCTGCTCTATCAGCCGCAGCATGTCCTCTCGCAGGTCTCTGCAAACATCTTCAGGAGGATTGTTGACTTCCCGGAATTTATCAATGTACTTTTCGAGATATTCATACCGTTGAGGTGATACTAAGCAACCAATATTCCATGCAGAACATGCTACTTGCAGGAGATTCCTTCTCTTCTCCAAAGTCTCTCCCGTATCGAACAATCCATCGGCAACCTTGAGAATCATTGCTGATATTTTTTCTTTTACAGGTGTCTTTTGACGGGATGAGTCCATCTATATCTCCTATCCTGACAGCACTTTTCTCCTAACCTCATATGGGGATTACTGTCAATACAAATAAGAAATGGTAATATGGTCGTCTATATCATAATCGCTAATAAAATTGTTGTTAACCGATTGAAATCAAGCATATTCATCGATGTTGGCGATTTACTGGCTTCAGGAAGTTGGCCTCACTTCAAAGCTTCGGCCTGTTCCATGAAATATTATCTCCGGCGAAAATTCAGCATGTAGATGAATAATCGCTATTTACTCTGGTTCTACCCGTCTATCGTTTGGACTTCCAGTAGTCCGGGTGCCGATGAAGATGCATGACCGCAAGGATGTAGATGCGATCGGACTCAATGCCATATAAAACGCCGTACGGAAAGCGATTGGTTAAACATCTGCGGACATCATCCTCCACAATCGGCCACGCATACGTATAGGATAGGATGTTCTGTACTGTGGAATTGACTTCAAGAAAAAAATCTTCTCCAAGCCCTGGTGAGCAACTTTCGTAATATTCGACGGCTTCAAGGAATTCCGTTTCTGCTTCCGGATGAAAATCAAACGTCATCGTCCGAACCGCTCTCTGATTCGCGCAAAAACTTGATCACCAGGGACGGGGTTGACTCGTCCGGACCGGAGCTCGGCAAGCCGACGCTTGGCAACCACTGCCCATTCCTTATCAATGTCAGGGTCTGGCATATTCAAGGTGCGAAGGAGGGAGTCAACCACTATGATGCGCTCTTCTACGGGGAGCGAGGTGGCCTCTTGAATGATGTCCTCTATGTTGTGCATAAAACACCTCCATAATTTCAAAATGAGCATACCACGGGATTTTATATTCTGCAATTATCAAAGGTGATGGGTACCAAGCTATTGATAATCAATTTAAACAAAGCATTTTCTCCGAGGTTCCATATTTGTGGAGGAAGCTATACGTAATAATCGGATGGACCAAAATTTCATATTACCGCTTATCCATGGCTTCGATATCGGCGAGGTCCTTCGCCCTGCCAATCGCCCGTTTGTTCTGGATAAATGGTTCTCGCCCCAGGAAGTTGACCGGGACATCGCCATAGTGCCCCAGCGCGCGACTTGAAAAAGCCTCTTCCCAGGAAACTCCCGTGATGGATGTGATGAGATCGATACGAACAGGCGGCTCGCCAAGCTGGATGACCCGTTCCGGATTTTCGAAATCCGCTGCCGTCAGACCGAGCAGACCGAAACCGAATAGAGCGAGGGTTTTGAGAATCCGCTGTGCATTTGCTGGATCGGGCCGTACAAGGATGTTCAGATCACCCGTGTATCTCGGTGCGCCGTGGAAGGCCAGGGCATAGCCGCCGACGATCAGGTATTCAACATTTTGCTCGTTGAATAACACGAGCAGTTCTTTGAAGTCGGGCTGTATCTCCATGCCGTTGTCTTCTCAGGAATTCCACCGTAAAAATACGCTCCTCCGGGGTCTTGCTCAGCCAATAGGCCAGATCTTTCCCTGGCGGGGAAGCATCTTTCAGGGTTAATCGAGCGAAAATCCTTCGAATCATGGATCATTTATAATCTGCCGGGTGCGAATTTGCAAGGATATCGACACAGGATATCGACACGCGGAGGGATTGAGATTTTGATGGGCAGGTCCCGCAAGAACGAAATCGGTCCTTGTCAATATTCCCGAGTGAGTTTTTCAAGTTCGGCCACGGAGAATACGGGGCCGTCCTTGCAGACGTATTTCTCTCCCACATTGCACCGGCCGCACTTGCCGATGCCGCACTTCATCCTCATTTCCAGCGACGTGATGATGTTCTCCTTGGAAAAACCCAGCTCGAAGAACACGGGCAACGTATAGCGGATCATGACCGGCGGGCCGCAGATCACGGCCACGGCGTTCTCGGCGCTGGGCGTGAATTCGGAACAGGTCGGACCGCTGGCACCCGGCGCGACCTCACGGCAGACGGCCGGGACGAAGCCCGTCCGCCCCTTCCAGGTCTCATCCCCCTTGTCCACGGTCACGAACATCCGAACATCTTCCCGACATTCCCAGGTCGCAAGTTCATCCTTGTAACAGAGAAGCCCCGGCGTTCTCGCGCCGTAGATCACGCTGATATCGCCAAAGCGCGGGCGGTTCTTCTCGTGAATCATGTAATGGATCAGGGAACGCAGGGTCGTGAAGGCAAAACCGCCGCCCACTACCACAACGTTCTTTCCCTCCAGATATTCGAGCGGCCAGGCGTTCCCGAGGGGCCCCCGGACGCCGATGCGGGCGCCGACATCCAGATCGTGAAGCGCGGAGGTGACGATCCCCGCGACCAGCGCGCCCGCCCGCTGAACGGTGAATTCGAGATAGCCTTGCTGGGTCGGGGAGGAGGCGATGCCGATGGGGCACTCCCCTTTCCCGAAGATCGACAGTTCGGCAAACTGTCCCGGCAGATACCGGAACCGCTCTTCGTCCTCCTTGTTCACGAAAACCAACCGGAAGGTCTTGATGTCCTTGCTGTCCACCTCCGTGACGATCTTGACCACTTCGACCGGCATGGGGATATAGGGATTTTGCATGATCGCTCCTCAAATGGATCCGACTATCGTTTTCTCACCATTTCAATGCGTTCTCGACGACCGAGAAGATATCGATATTCACCGGGCAGGCGCGGATGCAGCGCCCGCAACCCACGCAGGAGATGCAACCGTACTTGCGCACGTGATAGGCATACTTGTGGCAAACCTTCTGCCTGTACCTTTGGAAGATTTTCGGGCGCGGGTTGTGGCCGCTGGCCTCGAGGGTAAAATCCGTGAACATGCAGGCATCCCAGAACCGTTTTCTCGCCCCCTCATTGAAGAGGGTTTCATCGGAGATGTCGAAGCAATAGCAGGTGGGACAGACGAAGGTGCAGATTCCACAACCGATGCAAGCCTCCGCCGCCTTCTCCCAAAAGGCTTTGTCCTCAAAGATTGCCGATAACTTCCCGGCGATTTCGGCGTCCTGGATCTCCAGGAAGCGACTCCTCAGGTCGTTCCCCTGCGCGAGGATCTCGTCAAACGCGCGCTCGTCCTCGGCCGATCCGCCCGCCGGCGACAGATCCCTCAAAAGGGCTTCCCCCTTCTCCGTGACACTCTTCAGCAGAAGGTCGCCGTCCCGTTTGATCATCAGGATGTCGCTTCCCGCCGGATCGGCGGCCCGGATCCCCAGCGCGCTGTAAAAATCGGCCGGATCGGGCGGCGTTCGGGGATCGAAGGCATAGCCGATGACCGTCGTTTGATCGCGCCGCTGCTTCCAGTACGGGTCGATGACGCCGGCCCCCAGGAAGTGCCTGTCCATGATTTCGAAGCTCTTCGCATCGCAGGGCCTCACCCCGAGGATCACCGACGGCGGGGCTTCGATGGGCACCGGGACGGACTCGGCGGCATTCTTCACCAGCCGGTAGCGGATCAGATCCTCCGACGGCGGGAAAAACACGAATTTGGGACTGAGGGCTGTATTGTAAAAATCCAGCGTCACGACGGAAGGATCTTCGATCCGTCGGAAATCAACGGACTTCTCGCCTTTCACGGGCGCAAAAAGCGGCCCTTTCTCCATGAGCGCCGATACAAAATCGCTCCACTTTTCGAGGGTGATTGTCTTGAACACGACTTTCTCCTTCCCGCGGGACCGGCTTCGGCGTCCTGCGTCCCCCGGCCTGCGCCGGCAAAAGGCGGGTGTTATTTCAGCATCTCGTCCGAATCCTGGTTCCCGTAGTTGACCATCACCGGCTTGTCTTCGCACTTCATGCCGGCGGCCTGCTGGAACATCGTTTCACACGCCTGAGCCATTTTCTTGTGGAAAAGATAAAGCGGGATATTCACCGGACAGGCCCGGGAACATTCCCCGCAATCGACGCATCGCCCGGCCAGATGATAAAACCGGGTCAAATGGTACATGAGATTTCCGTCGGCCGTTGGCGATTTGTCCGCCCAGCGCGGCCGCGAGGCATCCATGAAGCACGGATCGCAATAGCACATGGGACAGGCCTTGCGACAGGCAAAACAGCGGATGCATTTCTCGAACTCCTTTTTCCAGAACGCCCAGCGATCCTTCGAATCCATGGTCTCGAGCTCCGCCAGCACGTCGTACGGGGAGCCCGTCTGCGTGCCATGGATCTCCTCGCCCAAAAGGACGTCGTAGAGAACGGGGTTGACGAGGGCGCCGGCGGTTTTCCCGTCAACGGTTTCTCCGGTTTTCGGATCTTTCATCCCCGTCACGGGAATCCCGAGAAGCTTCAGATCCTCCCTTTTGACCTTTTCCTCCTGGATCAACTGAACCACCGCCCGGCTGTCGGCGGCCTTGACGGCGACGGCAATCTTCGTTCCCGGGAGATAGCGCGTGAGGTATCGGGCCAGGTTGTGGACGCAGTACTCGTTGAAGATCAGGTTGGCGACCTCTTCCACCTTCCCGGCGACATAGGGAAGGGGGTGTTTTTCATCCAGGCCCCGGCCATAACCGAGAACGATGGAGACCTCTCCCCGCTCCAACAATCCCTTCGCTTCCCGGCGGAGGTTTTCTTCGATCTGCTTGATGGCGGTCATTGCCCCTCACTCTCCTCTTTCATGATCCGGAAGCGGGTCTGGGGTCCCAGCGCTTTGAGATCGTTGGTGAACGATTTGACCACCTCGGCGTATTTGTTCCCTTCCGAGGCGGAGATCCATTCCACGCGGAACCGCTCCGGTTCCATGCCGGCAAACTCCAGAAGCTTTTTCGTGATCGACAGTTTTCGGCGGGCATACAGGTTCCCCGTCCCGTAATGGCAGTCGCCGGGATGGCATCCGCCGACCAGCACCCCGTCGGCGCCGAGTTGAAAGGCCCGGATGATGAACGAGGGATTGATCCGGCTGGAACACATGACGCGCACGGTCCTGACGTTCTGCGGATATTTGAGCCGGGTCGTGCCCGCAAGGTCGGCGCCCGTATAGGTGCACCAGTTGCAGGCAATCCCGATGATCTTGGGTTCAAAGTCCATTCCACTCTCCTTTGGTCAAAATTCCATCAGCCCTTCCATTTCCGCCATCACCTGGTCATTGGTGAAGTGACGCGTGTATATCGCGGAGGCGGGACAACTGGCCGCGCACAGACCGCATCCCTTGCAGAGGGCTTCGTTGATTTCGGATACCCGTTTGTCCTGGTTGAACACGGGCGCTCCATAGGGGCAGACCCGCACGCAATTCTGACATCCGCAGCAGGCGGCCGGATTCACGACGGCCGTCGCCGCCTCCAGCTCCAGTTTGTCCTTGACGACGATCGTCAGGGCCTCGGCGGCCGCGCCTGTCCCCTGCGCTACGGAATCGGGGATATCCTTGGGACCCTGGCAGGCGCCGGCGATGAAAACGCCTTCCGTCATGGTCGAAAGGGGGGCCAATTTGGGGTGCCTCTCCATGAAAAAACCATGTTTGTCGGTGCTGAGGTTGAACAGGCGGGCCATCTCCTTGGCGTCCGCTCTCGGTTTCATGGCCGGGGAGAGGACCACCATATCGACGGGTATCTTGACGAAGGATCCCGTGAGCGTATCGTCCACCTCCACGATCAGTTTCCCCGCAAAATCGGGATTGTCCGATTTGTCCGTCACCCGCGCCGCCTTCCCCCGGATAAATTTCACATCCTCTTCCACGAGTCGGTTGTAGAACTCCTCGTACGCCTTGCCCGGCGCCCGCATGTCGATATAGAGCTGGTAGACGTCCCCGTGGGTTTTTTCCTTGAGCAGATGGGCGAATTTCAGCGAATACATGCAGCACACCCGGCTGCAATATTCGTAGTTGTTCTTGTCGCGGCTCCCGATGCAGTGAAGGATGGCGATGCTCTGCGGCTCCTTGCCGTCCCGCATGACGACCTTGCCGCCCGTGGGACCGGCGGCGTTGAACAGCCGTTCGATCTCCAGGGCATGATAGACGCCCGGCAGTCGTCCGTACCCGTACTGGAGGAGGGGCCGTGTCTCCATCAGATCGTAGCCGGTGGCCATGATCACCGCCCCCACCTTGATTTCGCGGAAGGTGTCCTCCTGGTCGAACGCAATGGCCCCCTGCGGACAGATCTTCTCGCAGAGCCGACACTTCCCCGTCTTGAAGTAGACGCAGGCAGCCCGGTCGATGACCGGCTTCTGGGGAACGGCCTGCGGGAAGGGAATGTACACGGCCTTTCGCTTCACCAGACCCTCGTCCCACTCGGAAACGCCTTTTCCGGGGCACTTTTCCGTGCAGGCCAGACAGGCNNCACTTGCTGTGGTCCACGTAGCGGGCCTTCTGACGGATCTTCACGTCAAAATTGCCCACGAAACCCTTGACCTCTTCGACCTCGCAGGACGTCATCAGGTCGATGCGGGGATTCTGCAGGACCGCGTCCATCTTCGGGGTCAGGATGCAGGCCGAACAGTCCAGTGTGGGAAAGGTCTTGTCGAACTGCGCCATGTGGCCGCCGATCGTGGAATTCCGTTCGACCAGATAGACCTTTTGCCCCGTTTCGGCCAATTCGAGCGCGGCCTGGATGCCGGCGATGCCGCCGCCGACCACCAGTACGTCGGGGTTGACGTCGATGAAGCGGGCCGTCAGCGGCTGGAGGAGCCTTGCCCGATAGACGGCGCCGTTGATCAGGGCCTTGGCCTTGGCGGTCGCCTCGTCCTCGTTCTCCGTCACCCAGGCGTCCTGTTCGCGGACATTGACGATGGACAGCAGGTACTGGTTCAGACCGGCGTTCTCGATCACCTTGCGGAAGGTCTTCTCATGCATCAGCGGCGAACAGGCGGCCACGATAACCCGATCCAGGTTGTGTTTCCGGATATCGTTCTGGATCATCTCCTGCCCCGGCGTGGAGCACATGAATTTGTAATCCGCGGCCACGACCACCTCGGGCAGCGTTGCGGCAAACTCGGCCAGTTCGCTGACCCGAACGGTTTTGGCGATGTTCATCCCACAGTGACAGACAAAAACACCGATCCTGCTCATAAAGACTCCTTATCCCTCAAGGCTTCGGCGCGCAAGCGTCGCCGATTCCCGTCGAATCCGTCCGTTCGCATTCCTCCATGCTCTCGCAAACGAGTTCCGCCACATCCTTGATCTTGATCCGATCGTCGGCGTTGAGCGTGCGAACACTGTCCTCCAGCATCGCGATGCAGTAAGGGCAGGAGGTGGCCAGCACCGTCGCCCCCGTGCTCAAAGCCTCCTCCACCCGGAGGTCGCTGAGACGTTCCCCTTTGGCCTTCTCCATCCAGAGCCCGCCGCCGCCGCCGCCGCAGCACATGCTCTGCTCGCGGATCCGCTCCATTTCGACGAGCTCGACGCCGGGAAGGGCCTTCAGGACGTCCCGCGGCGCATCGTAAACGCCGTTGTGCCTGCCGAGATAACAGGGGTCATGGTAGGTGACCTTGAGCCCTTCGAGGTTTTTGCCGGGGTGGATCTTGCCGGATTGGATGAGATCGGCGAGCAGCTCGCTGAAGTGGACAACCTGCAGATCAGCCCCGTATTCCTGCCGGAAGGTGGCCAGACAATGCGGGGAAATCGTGAGAATCTTACCGGCTCCGCTGTTTTGGAAAATGTTCCGATTGTTCTGGCGCAACCGCTCGAAGAGATCGAAATCGCCTACCTTGCGGACACTTTCCCCGCAGCACTGGGCATCCGTTCCGGGAAGCCCCCAGCTCAGGCCCGACTTTTCGAGGATCTCCGCCGAGGCCTTCGCCACGAGGGAGTTCCTCGGATCGTAACAGACGGTGCAGCAGGTCCAGTAGAGATACTCCATCCCCTCCGCATAGAGAGGATACCGGCCCTTGCCCCAGTCGTTGCGCTTTTCCGCATCGCCCGACCACGGATTCCCCCTGGCCGAAAGGCTCCCCACGAACGACCGGAGGCTCATCGGAAGCATTCCCCCGCCCGCATACATGTTCCGGATGGCCTTCACCAGATCGATGATCTCCACCCCTCGCGGACACCGGTCCACGCAGAACTTGCAGGTGGTGCAACCCCACATGAGGTCTTCGATCCCGTCAAAACCGAACTGACTCAGCCGGATGAGTTTGCGGATGCTGAAATCCGTGATCGGACTCCAGGGACATGTCCCGGTGCAGGTCCCGCACTGGTAACACTTTTTGAACGCCTCGCCGCCGGCATCCGCAATCGCCTGCGACATCTCGAGGTAGGGTGAAATGGCCTTGGTCATGATCTGTGATTCTCCTATCGTCCGGACCGCGGCTGCGCTCCGAACGGCCTGTGGTACGTTATCCGGGCACAATCTTATGCATCCATAACAGTTTCAACTACTTACAGCGTTGACTGTTTAGAATCAGGGGTTTCATACCTGATCGATCCCGGAATGTCAAGATCTCGGATCGCCCAACGCGCATGAGACAGGCGCCCCCCGGAGAGTCGCTGCGGAAGAAGCAATCCCTGCTCCGGGAAAAACCGCAAGAGACATCAGGACACCTCCGCGCCCGGCCATTCGGCGGCTTTTCGGATTTCCCGCCAGAGGACCTCTTTGCCCTCTCCCGTTTTGGCTGAAAAGGGAACCGGCGGCAGCGGACTGCCCATCTCCCCGCCGATCCGCCGCCGCTTTTCCGTGAGGACGTTTCGCGACACCTTGTCTATTTTGGTCAGCACAACGAGACAGCGGAGGCGGTAAAAATGCAACCAGTCGATCAGCTGGCGGTCTTCCTCCGACGGCTCCCTTCTGATATCGAGAATCAGCACGACAAGCTTGAGGGTCTGCCGTTCGCGGAGATAGGTTTCAACCATCGGCCCCCATTGTTTTCTGATGGCCTCGGGAACCTTCGCATAGCCGTATCCGGGAAGATCGACAAAGGTCAACCGGTCGTTGACACGGAAGAAATTGATCTCCTGCGTTCGACCCGGCGTGTTGCTGGTCCGGGCCAACTTCTTGCGGTTCAGCAGGGTATTGATCAGCGAGGATTTCCCGACGTTGGACCGTCCGGCGAAGGCAATCTCGGGCAGAAGCGCCGGCGGATAGTGGACGGGTTCTTTGGCGGAAAGAACAAATTCAGCGGATAGAATTTTCATGACCGGATGCTTTTATCCATGATCAGATGAACTTGCGTTCACCCCTCCTTTTCATAAACGATGCCGTATTTCTCGAGCTTCCGCTCGAACGTCGGACGGGAGATGCCGAGAATTTCACAGATCTCCCCCTTGTTCTTCCCGCTCTCCCGGATCACCTTGCGGATGTACCGCTCTTCAATGTCGTCCAGCGTGGGGAGCTTGCCATCCGCGCTCCGCTCCGTGGGCGCCTCCTCTTGCGCCGCTACCGGCAAGGGCTCCTCCGCCAGTTCGGGAAAATCACCCCGGACCAGGATCTGCCCCTTGGCCACGACGGCCGCCCGGACGAGGAGATTTTCCAACTCCCGGACATTGCCCGGCCAGCGGTATTTCAGAAAAATCTCCATCATCTCTTCGGAGACCCCCACGATCCGTTTGTGCAGGTCGATGTTGATCTTGGCCAGCAGGTACTGGACCAGATCCGGGATGTCTTCCGGACGCTCCCGCAGCGGCGGAAGGGTGATGGCCACGATGTTGAGACGGTAGAAGAGATCGTCGCGGAACCGGCCCTCGCGAACCATCGCCTTGAGATCCTTGTTCGTGGCGGCGATGATCCGCGCGTGGACGCGGACCCGGTCTTTGCCGCCCACCCGTTCGAACTCCATCTCCTGGAGGACCCGCAGGAGCTTGGCCTGGAGGTTCAGCGACATTTCGCTGATCTCATCCAGGAACACCGTACCGTAGCGCGCCAGTTCAAACTTTCCCAACTTCCGCGCGACCGCGCCGGTGAAGGAACCCTTTTCGTGGCCGAACAGTTCGGATTCCAGCAGCGTCTCGACGATCGCCGAACAGTTTACCGCGATGTAGGGCTCATCGCAAGCCGTGTTGTGGTGAATCACCTTGGCGATCAGTTCCTTCCCGGTGCCGCTCTCTCCCTGGATCAGGATCGTCGTGCGGTTCTGCGAGACGACGCCGATCGTCTTGAAGATCTCGCGCATTTCCTTCCCGGCGCCGATGATGTCCCCCACCTTGAAGTGGCGGGACGGCTCCATCAGCAGACCGTCGATCTTTTGTTCCATTTCGCGGGTTTTCAGAGCCTTTTTAATGGCCATGTCCAGCTCGTCGACGTTGACCGGTTTGTGGATGTAGTCGAAAGCCCCGCCCTTCATTGCGGTGATCGTCGAATCCATGTCATGGTGGGCGGTGATCATGATCACCTTGACGTTCTCTTCGTCCTCGCGTAGATCCTCCAGAACGGTGAATCCGTCCACATCGGGAAGCCGGATGTCGAGGATCACCACATCCGGCGACGTCTCGACAAATCGGTTGAGCCCCTCGGTGCCGGTCGCAGCGGTCACCACCTCATAGCCCTCTTCGGTGAGATACAGTTCAAGCGTCTCGCGGATGGAACGGTCGTCATCGATCACGAGAATTTTCGACATCACTTTCCACCTCGGTTTCACTCGTCCCCCCGGTCGTCCACGGCGGGGCCGACCGGATTTTTGGTTTGCACGGGGAAACGGATCCTCACCCTTGTCCCCTCTCCCGCGGCGCTGAAGATATCCACGATTCCCTGATGCAGGTCAACAATCTTTTTCACCTGGGTCAATCCGAGCCCGGTCCCGAAACGCTTCCGGGTGAAAAAGGGGTTAAAGAGATGCCGCATATCCTTTTCTTCAATGCCGCAGCCGTTGTCGGCGATTTCGATCTCCACTCCGGATTCCCCTTCCCTCGTCGGTTGGACCGAAACGGTCAAAATGCCTTCCTCCCCCATCGCATCCAGCGCGTTGAGGATCAGGTTCAGCAGGGCCTGCTCCAGCATGGCGGCATCGAGCCGCAGGAGCGGAATGGAATCCGGGAAATGGGTCCGCACACGGATTTTCTTGTCCGCGATCCCCTTTTCCGCCATCGCAAGGGCATTCCCGATCGCCTTCCGGATGTCGATCGGCTCCTTTCGCGGCGGCGCCGGTCGCGCGAAGATCAGCACATCGTTGACCAGCTTCTCCAGATGTTCCACCTCCCGCAGCGCGATTTCGAAACGCTTGAGATCGTTTCCCGTCGGATGGAGCCTCTTCTCCAGAATCTGGAGACTCATCTTGATCGACGAGAGGGGGTTGCGGACCTCATGGGCAATCCCGGCGGAGAGCTGTCCGACCGCCGCGAGCTTCTGGCTTTCATAGAACCGTTCCTCGAGGCTCTTCAGTTCGGTAACGTCCCGCTGGACGACGACATAGCGGTCGCTCCCCCGAACCGGCCCCATCATGATCAGCAGAATCCTCTTTGATCCGTCCCTGGCCCGGATCTCCATTTCGAAGGGCGGAAAGACGCCCCGCTGGGCATCCTCCCAACGGGCCTTCATCGATTCTCGGAACTCCGGGGAGACGATCTCCAGGAAATGTTTTCCCTTCGTCTGCGGGGAGATCATCCCGATCCCCTCCTTGACGTTCCGGCTCATGTAATGGATGATTCCGTCACTGCCGAGAACGAACAGCCGCTCGGGAAGGCTGTCGACGATGGATTGGAGGTAGTTGTAAAGAGACTCGATCTGTTCCCGCAGGCGGATGTTCTCCTGGAGTTCATTCTGCAAGGTTTCGGCATACTCTCTGAGCTCGGCGGCCATCTGATCTTCCTTGGATACATCCTGGATCGTCTCGATGGCGGCGATGATCTCCCGTTTTTCATCATAGATGGGGGCCGCCAGAAAATAGAGATGCCGGTCCTTCCCCCCCAGGTTCCGAAAAAAGTCTCTGGCCTCATACGCGGCCTCTACGGTCGTTGATTTCTGAACTTTTTTGGTCCCATAATGCTTTTCAATGCTTTCGAAATCCCGTTCGATGATCAGGTCGGCGATGACCGGACGTTTTTCGCTGTAAAAGGGGATGTATTGCTTTTCGGTCCCGATCATCTCCGCGGCCGCAAAACCGGTCAGTTCCGTACAGGCCCTGTTCCAGAGGATGATTTTGTGATCGCGGTTCAGCACAAAGGTCGGAATGGGAGACCCTTCGATGATTCCCTCGATTGTCTTTTTCTCCCGGATCAGTTTTTCCTGCCAGGACTCCCGCTCCCGAAGCCTCTTCTGCGCTTCCCGGTCGTGAATCCTTCTCCAGCCCGCATAGACGATGGCCATCGCGGCGATGATCACGGCCAGAATCAATCCGGCGGCGCCGAACATGATATTGAGGAAGGTTTTCCGGACCAGAGACGTGGCGTTGTCGTAAGGGGTTACCACCGCCACGGATCCGAAATCGGACGGGAGACGCACCGGCGCATGCGCAACGATGTGTCGCCGCGGATGACCGTCCGCCCCATAGAGCTGATATTCTCCATACCCGTCCCTTCCGCCGAGAAGGGCCTCGCGAAGCCGGAGACGCTCCGTCCCTTCCGGGACCAGCGATTCGACATCCTGTCCGATCGCGGAACTCCGGGAATGGAACAG
The DNA here is from genome assembly GCA_002424545.1 of Syntrophaceae bacterium UBA5619. Lineage (GTDB taxonomy): Bacteria > Desulfobacterota > Syntrophia > Syntrophales > UBA5619 > UBA5619. Next base: position 5,411 of record DIKL01000115.1, on the reverse strand, counting down.
GATCCGTCCGCTCCCGTTCAGGAGCCAGGTCTGGCTTTCTTCCCGGGCAAACCGCAGGTATTCGTCGCTGAATGCCGTCAGCGGAAATGCGGCAATTGCCGCACCACCGAATCCACCGTCGGCGCGGATCCGGGGAACAGCAATAGCCATCACCTGACCGTTCTCCCCTTCAGCGACCGGAAGCAGCATGTTTCGGGCTTTGTTTTTTCCCGCTTCGCGGACGCGAAGGAGCAGAGAAGTCTCCCCTGGGATGCGCACCTTGGCCCCCGAAAGGGAGGGAGAATATCTCGTCAGAATCGATCCGTTCTCATCCATCACAACGGCAAAAGAGATTTTTCCCTCCATGACCTGCTGGACATCCCGGATCCTTTTTTCACCGCCGAGCTCTTTTTTCGGCTGGGTCGCCAACAGGGACAGATACTTTTCGATCGGGGAGATCAGGTTCTCCAAACGGGCAGCGGTTCCTCTGGCAATGGCCGCCTGTTGCAATCCGAACTGTCCGACCATCTCCCTTTCCCGGGCATGGCGAACGGTCAGCGCGAGCAGCAGGATCAGAACGATCACGATCACGGCCGTCAAACCGACGGAGATCACGACCCGGTTGAACCGTCCTCTGTTCCCCATTTTGCTCGAATCCATGTGTCGCTCGCGGTTGCTTTCACCTTCCCGATCCTGCAAAAAATCGGACCCCGTTACCTGCCCCCCCTCTTTTTTCGCCGATGTTCTCTGACGGAAAGCAACACGAATACGAAGATCGCCGCCCCCAGGGACAGGATCAACTTTGTCAAACCGCTTTCGATGCCGATCACCCGCCAGCAGATAAGCCACACAACAAGATAGGTCGCTGCGGTCAGCAGCTCAGGCATGACGAAACCTCTCTTTATGATTGCAGCTTTACGGAATGGGTCCATCTCGGAACGGACTGTCGCACCGTCCAGTCATTCGGAATCGGTGTTCCGGCCAGTCCCGGATCGAATCCGGACACGACCATCCTAACGGCCCGGCGGGAAATTATCAACAGAAATTTGGTGTTCCTTCCGGACCCGCCATTTTGCGACGATCGAGCGCTCGTCGTCGCGGAAACGGATTCCATCTTTCGTTCAAGCCTTACATCCTGTTGAACGGAATGTTCAACCATTTTCCGTCAGGCTCGGAGTCACTCCCTCATCAAAAAAAAGGAATAGCACAATGCCGACAATGGTTTGGACAATATCGTTCTTCGTGGGACGAATGGCACATCTGTTGCAGAGCCCGGGTGGATCAATAAAGCCTTTTTCCATGACCACGTTTGTGGTATGGAAGGGCAACAAACTCACTATCAGGAAAGGGGAAAGACGATGGTTCAGAAATTTGGAAAAGGTTTGCTCACCCTGCTCTTCTCTTCAGCGGTCCTCCTGCTCAGTTCGACTTTCGCGTTTGCCGCGGAAGCCCTCCCCGCGGGCGGTGAATCTTATACGAAGGCCCTGTTTGCCGTCGGGGCAATGATCGCGGCGGGATTCGCGATCGGTGTCGGGGCCGTAGGCGCCGGCCTGGGGATCGGAACCGCGGCCAGCGGCGCCTGCTCGGCCGTGGGCCGGAATCCCGGCGTTCAGGGAAAGATCATGATGACGATGCTCGTCGGCATGGCCATGGCGGAATCGATTGCGATCTACGCCCTGGTTGTATCGCTGGTTCTGCTCTATGCCAACCCTTACATGAAATATTTCCTGGCGGGTTAATGCGTCGGAAATCACTATCCATTCAACCATGGTTAGGGGGAAAACGGCATGGCAGACTTGAATAAGGGTAAGCAGTTGTTCACCGTAGCGAGGGTTTTCTTCCTGCTTATCGTAATCCCCTTGTCGCTGATGGCGATCCTGATTGCCAACGGAATATTCAAATTGGGGGTTACCGTAAAGGAAGGGGCGGTCAACGTACTTGACCAGAAATCCCAGCAAGAGATAAAGATACGCGCCATCAACACAGCGGAAGAAATCGCCGGTTTTCTCAACGAGAGGAAAAAGGATCTGCTGATCGCAACCATTATCCCAACAACCGACGCCGCGTTCAAACAGTTCGCGCGGGAAAACCGGAAACCGCTCTGGGTGCGAGAGGGCGGCAAGGTGCGCCAGGTCCTCTCCTATCTCTACACGGAGATGGGATTGACGGATCAAAACGGGAATGAACTGATCCGGATCGTGAACGGCGAAGCGGTTGAAAAATCGAAGCTCACCAATGTCGGAAAGCCCGCAAACACAACCTATAAAACAGAGAATTACTTCGCCGCCGCCAAGGCGTTGAAACGCGGCGAAGTTTATCTATCGCACGTCAACGGCTGGTACGTCAATCGATCCGATTTTGAGAAGGGGAAGCGATTTTCCGGTATCCTTCGTCTCGCCACGCCCGTCTTCGACCAGAACGGTTTTTCCGGCGTCCTGACCCTCGCTTTGGATTACCGTCACCTGGCCGCATTCACGGACCATCTCGTACCCACGCAAGCGGGTCACGTCTTCGAAGCGGAGGTCAACTCCTCCACGGGAAACTACGCCTACATCGTGGACAACATGGGTTTTGTCATCTCCCATCCCTATGATTACCATATCACGGGATTGGGCCCCAACGGAATCCCGATCCCCGCGCTGACCGACAAGAATTCGGCGGAGATGTCCCAGCGGGGCGAGGCGGTTCTGAACCTCAATCTCCTGGGCTACATGGATCCAAATCTCCCGGAAGTGGCCCGGGATGCGGCGGCCGGAAATGCGGGGTTGAAGATGTACAAGTTCGCGGGTCACACCAAGTTCGTGGCCTACGCGCCGATCAAGTTCTTTTCCGGGAATTATCCGGCGCCCGCCGGTTTCGGATGGGTCGGCATGGGGCTCGATGTAGAAAAATACAACGAACTGGCCGTCAAAACGTCCCAGAGGATCGAAAAAGAGGCAAAATCCTGGACGACGACGATCATCTTGATTTTGGCTCTTTCCGTCATTCTGCTCTTCCTGATCCTGGCGCTGCTGGCCCGAGGGATCACCCGCTCGATCGAAGCGGAGGTTCCGGCAGAGGCGCAGGAAGCGGCAAAGCTTTATGACGACGACGATGAGGATGATCGGTAATCATGGAAAAACCCGCTGAAAGAAGCGGCTCTTTTCAGCGGGTTTTCAGGGAAAAGGTGTCGGAGCGGATCATAAGCCGAATTCTGTTCCGTTTTCCGGTCACCCGGAAGACGGCGATGATCATTCCTCTACGACGGCCGTTGCCGACCGCCTTGAGCGACACAACCCGAGAACATTGGAGCGGGCAGCCCCGTTCTCCTATTCGGTCTTGCTCCGGATGGGGTTTACCAAGCTTTCCCGGTCACCCGGGAAACTGGTGAGCTCTTACCTCGCCTTTTCACCCTTACCCCTCCCGATGGGGGGGCGGTATCTTTTCTGTGGCACTTTCCTTAGGGTCACCCCCAGTCGCCGTTAGCGACCATCCTGCCCTGTGGAGTTCGGACTTTCCTCCCCTTCTTCTTCATCAGAAGGAGCGACCGCCTCGCCGGCTCCGGCCATTATTTTTATACCATATTGTTCTAGCTTTTTATAGAGGTTGCTTCTGGGAGTATCAATCTCTCTGGCTGTCTTAGAGACATTCCAGCCATTAGCTTTGAGTTTGTAAAGGATAAAATTCTTTTCAGCTTCATCCCGGAATTCCCTGAGCGTAGCTGCCTTCTTCATGTCAGGCAGGTAGAAGGCTTGGCCTTCAACTAAGTAATCTGGCAAAGCATCGATGGTAATCACTTCCCGGTCATTCATGATAATCAGCCGCTCGACCAGGTTTTTTAATTCTCTGACATTGCCCTTCCAGGGGTATTTCATCATAACTTCCAGGGCTTCCGGAGAAAACTTTTTCAGCTTGAAATTATTTTCTTCGGAGAAAACCCGGCAGAAATAGTCAACCAGCAGCGGTAGGTCTTCTTTCCTGTCTCTTAAGGGAGGAACATACAGAGGGACAACATTGAGGCGAAAATAAAGATCTTCGCGGAAATGTCCTTCTTTCATTTCTTTTTTGAGGTCCTTGTTGGTGGCGGCAATCACCCGGACATCAATTTTGATGATTTTGTTTGAACCAACTCTTTGAATCTCCCCCTCTTCCAGCACTCGCAGGACTTTTGACTGGGTCCGCAAACTCATATCGCCGATCTCATCTAAAAAAATTGTCCCGCCATCGGCCAGTTCAAACTTGCCGGTCTGTCTTTCGGTTGCTCCGGTGAAAGCACCCTTCTCATGACCGAAAAGCTCACTTTCAACTAAATCTTTGGGTATGGCACCCAGATTGACGGCAATAAAAGGGTATTTCCTTCTTCCCGAATGATAGTGTATTGCTTTAGCTACTAATTCCTTACCAGTTCCCGTTTCGCCAGTTAAAGAAATGGTAATCTGTGAATTGGCTGCCTTTTCCATCAGACTGAATAACTCCCTGATCCCAGGTGAACTCCCAATCAATACTTTTGTAAAGTCATACTTCTTGCCTACTTCTTCCTTTAAACGGGCATTTTCCTCCCTCAACCTGAGATTATTCTGAAACAGCCGTAATGAATTCCACAACCTGTCATTCGTATCTTCATCTTTAACGATATAATCAAAGGCTCCTTCCTTTAAAAGCTCTACTGCGATTTTCACATCCTTTTGTCCTGAAATTATGATAACAGATATTTCAGGATTGTAATCGATGATTTTTCTCATGAGTTCCTGTCCCTTTATATCCGGAAGGGAATAGTCTACAGTAATTACTGCCGGCTTTTTGTAGAGATTCTTCAAACACTCCCTTCCTGTTTCAAATATCTCCACTTCATAGTCTTCATTTAATGTTAGATAGTATTTCAGGAGGTCTGCATACCACAGGTCATCCTCAACGATAAATACTTTCATTTGGTTCATTGTAAATCATTTAGCTGCATGATACGTTAAACCGTCCGTCTTTTTAGATTTATTCTGAACATAATTCCGAACGATCTATATTTTGTATTCTAATATAGTTTTAAAAATGCATAATTAACGGATTCCGGCAATGATAATTCATATATGATTGTAATTCTCTGCCGTCCATGGAAACAGAACTATCAAAAGGACCAGGGAGACCCGGAGTAATTTGCATCCGGTTCTTACAGGTAAAGCATTGCAGACTATAGCTGTGATTTAATAGAATTCAGCTTGGAATTATTAGGAAATCATTCCTCCAAATAGGATTTCCCGCATTCCCGAAAAGTAAACAATCCTTTCCTTTTTTCAAGTAGCGCGGGCAATATGGCTGATTGAAAGTCAATTCTTTCCTTGTGCATTTTATTGTTACAGATTATTTTGCGATCTTTATAACACTTAAAGGAAATCTGACGTCAGGCACACAGGTACTTTTCCGGAAAAATCGTTTCATTTCAGATGGTTCCGGAAAAGTGT
>DIKL01000127.1:680-16446 GCA_002424545.1 Syntrophaceae bacterium UBA5619 | reverse complement strand
CGATTATCCCCCATTCCCGTCCCACCCTCGATCAGGAAGAAGTCAACGCCGTCGCCGCTGTCCTGCAGTCCGGACAGCTTGCGCAGGGGGAAGAGGTGCTGCATTTTGAGAAAGCCCTGGCCTCAATGATCGGTGTCGGTGGGGCCGTGGCGGTCAGCTCCGGTACCGCCGCCCTGCACCTGGCTCTGCTGGTCCTGGACATCGGTGAGGGTGATGAGGTGGTGATCCCCAGTTTTGTCTGCCCGGCGCTTCTCAATGCGGTCCGCTATGTCGGCGCCGTCCCCGTCCCGGCCGATATCAACGGGGAAACCTTCAATATCGACGTCCGGGATCTCCAGCGGCGGCTGACCGGAAAGACGAGGGCCATCATCGTTCCCCATATGTTCGGCCTGCCGGCGGATATCCGGGAGATCATGGCCTTGGGGATCCCCGTCATCGAGGATTGCGCCCAATCCCTGGGCAGTCGATATCAGGGGGCTCCAACCGGGGGCTTCGGCGTTCTGTCCGTTTTTTCCTTCTACGCCACGAAGGTGATCTGCACCGGCGAGGGGGGGATGATCACGGCCAACGATGTGCAGTTGCTGGATAGAATTAGAGATTTACGTGATTACGACGAAAAGGAGGATGGACGCCTGCGGTACAACTACAAGTTGACGGATATGCAGGCGGCCTTGGGTTTGGTACAGCTCCGGAAACTCCCGGCCCTGATCGCGCGCCGCCGGGCTATCGCCCGTCAATATGATGAGTTTCTCCGGGAGAACTGCCTGTCAATCCCCGTTTGTCCTGCGGATCGCGAACATATTTATTACCGTTACATCATCCGGACGGAGCGTCTTCCGGAGGTTCTCGATGCCGGCCGGGAGTCAGGAATCGCCTATCGCCGACCGGTCTTCAAACCCCTTCATTATTACCTCGGCATGACCGGTTATCCCGAGAGTGATCGGGCCTTCCTCGGGACTCTTTCGATTCCCATCTACCCATCCCTAAGCGATGCAGAGGTGAAGGCCATTCTCCATCATCTGCAGTCCATTCTGAAATGAGGTGATCGAAATGTTTTTTAGAGATAATGGGGGGAATGCCTCTTTCCGCCGGATCTTCTGGACAGTGGAGCTGATCGTTTTCTGTCTGCTCCTTGTTCCCATTGTCCGTGAGATCTTCTTCCAGTATTTCGGCCGCTGGCTCTATATCCTGCTTTTTGCCACCGCCACCTCTGCCCTGCTCACACCGATCATGATCGTCATCGCCAGCAAGACAGGCATCGTCGATGCCCCCGGCGGCCGGAAGATCCACGACCGGGTGACCCCCCTGCTCGGCGGCGCGGTCATCATCATCTCCTTCATCTCCGCCCTTCTGGCCAATATGATCCTCGATGCGCGGGATATCGCTCTGATTGCGGGGGGCACAGTCGTGGCGATCGTCGGGCTCATTGACGACTGGAAGAGTATCCGGGCCCGCTACAAACTCTTCATCCAGGTTTTTGTTGTCATCCTCCTGATCCGTTCCGGGATCATCCTCGATCTATTTCCAAACCATACGACCTGGGGCTATCTTCTCAACGCCTCCCTCTCCATCATCTGGATCGTGGGTTTGACCAACGCCATGAATTTCATCGACGGCATGGACGGCCTGGCCACCGGTGTGAGTGCCATCATCTCACTTTTTATGGGGCTTGTCGCCTTCCAGACCAATCAGCCGTTCATGGGCTGGATCGCCATCGCCATGCTGGGAAGCTGTCTCGGGTTCCTCCCGTTCAATTTCAGTCTGCGCAGACCGGCGTCTATCTTCCTGGGCGACGCGGGGAGCACGTTCTTCGGGTTCGTCCTCGCGGCCCTGGCCATCAAGGCCGATTGGGCGGACAACAATCCCATCGTCTCGTTTGCCACTCCCGTCCTCATCTTCTGGGTCCTGATCTACGACATGGCCTACATCAGCATCGAGCGCATCATCACCGGGAAGGTGAAAAGCTTCCGGGACTGGATCGACTATGTGGGCACCGACCACATCCACCATCGCCTGCTGGCGGTCCTGGGCGACCGGAGAAAGGTGGTGCTGTTCATCTTCTTCCTCTGCGCCACCCTCGGCATCAGCGCCATCACCCTGCGGGGCGCCACGACAATCGTCGGCATTCTCACCGTCCTGCAAGCCCTCCTCATTACGGTGCTCGTCTCCATCCTGGAATACACCGGTCGGAACCGGAAAGATTCCGGGTCCTGAACGCGGCGGGACAACCCTCCGGGGCCGGGCACCCTCTGTAAAAAATCCAATCCCCATTTTAAACCGTTAATTTCTTGACACGTTGCCGGCTTTTTGTTTATATGGCTGCGACGCGTTCATTATCATTTTACAATCCCCAGCCCGACCGGCCGCCCAACGCACGGGCGACAAAATGGATTCCCCCATGATCGAAAATGCGCTGACGATACTCCATACCATCCGGGTTCAGGACATCCTGGACATCGCCATCATCTCGATCATGATCTCGGCGCTTTTGATCTGGTTCAAGGACCGCGCATCCCGCTTCGTATTCTGGGGCATCACATTGCTCGGGATCGTCTACGGCCTCGCCCGTTTTTTCCAACTGTACCTGACCACCGTTGTCCTCCAGGCATTCTTCGCAATCGTGTTGTTCGTTCTCGTCGTCATCTTTCAGGAGGACCTCCGGCGCTTCTTCGAACGCCTGGCCCTGCTGGGTCGATTCCGGCGGCGGTTCTTCGCCGTGGCCGCATTCAACGAGGGAGTGGAAATTCTCGCGCAGACCGCCGCCAACCTGGCGCATAAAAGAATCGGCGCGCTGATCGTGATTCAGGGGCACGACCCCCTGGACCGGCACCTCACGGGGGGGAACAACCTGGACGGCATCCTCAGCCAGCCCCTGCTGGAGAGCATTTTCGATCCCCATTCGATCGGTCACGACGGAGCGGTCCTCGTGGACGGCAACCGGCTGATGCGCTTCGGCTGCCATCTTCCCCTCTCGGCAAACGCGGCGCATTACGGCAGTCTGGGCCTCCGCCACACGGCCGCGTTGGGCCTGTCGGAGCGGTCCGATGCCATCTGCATCGTCGTCTCCGAGGAGCGGGGAACCATTTCGCTCGCCAAGGGGGAGAACATTCAGCAGATCGCCAACGCCTCCGCCCTTCGCATCGAATTGGAAGCCTTTTACGCCTGGCGCACCCCACCGACCAAAACGGGACCGATCGTCCGCTGGTTGAAGGAAAACCAGCGGGAAAAAGTGATTGCCGTTTTGCTCGCCTGCACCCTCTGGGCCATCTTCGGCTATCAGCGGGAGACGATCCGACGCGATTTTACGATTCCCATCGAGTATCGGAACCCGCCGGCGGAGTGGGTTCTGGAAGAACCGCAGGTGACGACGGCAAAAATCATGCTCATGGGGCATTCCCAGGCTTTCCAACTCATGCGTCCGGACGAGCTCAAGATCTCCGTCGACCTGGCGGATATCCAGCCGGGCAAGCAGGAGGTTAGCCTCACACAGGGTATGGTGAAGACCCCATCCAACCTTACGGTCACCAGTATCAACCCGGATCGCATCACGGTCGTCACCTCGCGCTTGATCTCGTTGACCGTCCCCATCGAGGTCCTGACGGAAAACGAGCCGCCGCAAGGTTTCGCCGTTCAGAAGATCTCCGTGACTCCCGCTGACGTGAGGATCCTCATCCCGCGACGTCTCAGCGGCAAGCGGATCCGGATCATGACGGAACCGATCGACCTGGCGCAACTGGATGTCCAGAGGTCATTCACGCCGTCCCTGCGGTATCCGACCGATATCCAGTTTGCCGGGGGAAAGACGCCGGTCGTCCGGGTCGTCGTCACGACGCGTCAGGGGGGAACACCGGCGCGGTAAAGAACCTCAGCGAAACGTCTCTTTCCGGATCCCGTATTTGCGCAGGAGTTTGCTTATCTGGCGAACCGTCACGCCGGCGGATTCCGCCGTCCGGTTGATTCGGCCGCCGCTTCGGGCGAGAATCTCCCGGAGATACGTTTTCTCCGCCTCCGCGACGGCCCGCCCCCGCGCCTCCGCCAATGTCAGTCCGACGCCGGTGGACGGCGGAGCGGTGAACGGAACGCCGGAAAAAAGTTCCGCCGGAAAACTGGCCGGGGTCAGGATCGAAGAGGTTTCCAGAATGCAGGCGCGCTCAACGAGGTTCTCCAGTTCACGGATGTTTCCGGGCCACGGATAGCGTTGAAACGCTTCCATCACGCGGGGGTGCACATAGTGGATCCCCCGGTGGTTGAAACGGTTCATTTTTCGAAGGAAGATCTCCGTGAGTTGCGGGATGTCTTCCCGGCGTTCCCGAAGCGGCGGAATCTCGATGGGAAAGACGTTCAGCCGGTAGAAGAGGTCGTTCCGGAAGAGCCCCTGGTCAACCATCTGTCCGAGATCGCGATTCGAGGCGGCAATCACCCTCACGTCGGTTTCAATGACCGCCTCTCCCCCGACCCTCTGGAAGGTCCGGTCCTGAAGAACCTGGAGGAGTTTGATCTGCGCGGAGGGGGTGATCGTGCCGATCTCGTCGAGAAAGATCGTCCCCCCGTGGGCCAGCTCGAATTTTCCCAACTTCCGCCGAACGGCTCCGGTGAAGGCCCCTTTTTCGTGGCCGAATAGTTCGCTCTCCAGCAGGGTGTCGGGAATGGCGCCGCAATGGACGCCGATGAACTGAACCCCCCGCCGGTTGCTGTGACGGTGGATCAGTTTCGCCAGAACCCCTTTCCCCGTGCCCGTCTCCCCGGTCAGCAAAACGGTGCTCTTCGTCGGCGCAACGAGGCGCACCTGTTCGAAGACGGCCCGCATGACCGGGTTTTTGGTCTGGACGACCTCCAAGGAGTCGGACTGCCAGAAGCGGTCCCGCAGGTAATCGAGCTCCGACTGCGCGCGGATACCCTCGTGAAGGCTATCGATCACATATCGAATCTCGTCCGCGTTGAGGGGATAGGTCACGTAATTGGCGGCGCCCGCCTTCACCGCTTCGACCGCCTCCCCGGCCCTCTCCGGCAGCGTCATCACGATGATTTCAATCGACGGGAAGATCTGCCGGATCGCCCGCAAAGCGGCGCCGGGATCGTCGCCAACCGCTCCCAGTCCGCAAAGCAGACCCAGATCGAGAAAGGCGAACTCGTATCGCCGTTTCCGCAACGATTCGAGACTCTCCCGGACGCTCGCCGCCTTATCCACCTGGAAGGGACGGCGGAAGGCGGAGCGGATGACCTCCGTCGCCTCCCGGTCTTCGGTCGCCGCAAGGATATATCTCATGAATCCTCCGAACCAGGGAGCCGAAATGACGAACTCCGAATTCGTCGTTTACGTCCGCAATTCCTGAACGTTTGTCAAGAGAAATCCTCTCCGTCTTCCCATACAGCGGCCTCCTTTTTGATTGTTTTTCCGGAAACGACGGTCTATATAGAGTCAGCTTTTTCAGCCGTCGGTCTTTTCGGCGTTCCATTCACTTCCTGAGGAAAAGGGAGATGCCCCGAGCCGTCAAACGAAGATCCGCCAAGACCGGTCTGGCACCCGGCGCCCTGATTCATATTGGTGAGATCCATGCGGACAAGGTGAAAATTACCCTCTGCGAATACGACGAATCCTCGTTCAAGGAGGAGGAAGTCGATACCCTGGAGGGGCTAATACCGTCCCCGGACCGCAAGACCGTCACCTGGGTTCATATCGACGGCCTCCAGGACATACGCCTTCTCGAACAGATGGGGGGCGTCTTCGGCCTTCACCCGCTGATTATCGAAGACATCCTCAACACCGACCAGCGACCGAAATTGGAGGACCATGGCGATTACCTCTACATCGTTCTCAAACGCTTCCCCAAAAACGAAAACGGCCGCCTCGTCCCCGAGCAGGTCAGCATCGTCCTCGGTTCCAACTGGGTGATCTCCCTTCAGGAAAAAGAAGGAAAGCTCCCCGACCCCGTCCGGGACAGGCTTCGCAACGATCGGGGGCGCCTTCGCAAGGGCGGCACGGATGATCTCGCCCATGCCCTCCTCGACGGGATCGTCGACGGCTACTTCTCGATCCTGGACCATTTCGGCGAGGGGATTGAGACCCTCGAAGAAGAGCTGATGGACCGGCCATCGCCGAAAACCCTCCGGGCGATCCAGCTCCTAAAGCGGGAGATGATCCTGCTTCGAAAAGCGGTCTGGCCCCTCCGGGAGGTGGTGGGCAACCTCAGCCGGTCCGATTCCCCTCTCATCCGGAAGCTGTCCGTTCTTTACTTCCGCGACATCTCCGACCACACGGTCCAGGTCATCGACACGATCGAGATTTACCGGGAGATGCTTTCGGGAATGCTCGACATCTACCTTTCCACCATCAGCAACCGGATGAACGAGATCATGAAGGTCCTGACCGTCATCGCCACCATCTTTATGCCGCTGACCTTCCTTGCCGGGGTCTACGGCATGAACTTCAAATACATGCCGGAGCTGGAGTGGCCGTGGGGATACTTCGCCCTCTGGGGGGTGATGCTGGCCGTCGCCATCGTCATGCTGCTCTATTTCAGACGCAAAAAATGGCTGTAACATCCCATGAAGCACAGCGGCCCGTTCCGCAGATATCCTTGACGTAAAAAGGTTTTAGACATCACGCCGACGGGGGAAAAGTCACGATGAAAACATATCAAGGGGCAATCATCTCCTGCGATGCGAACGATCATATCTACAAATACCTTGTGGAAGACAAGGGACGGATTCTTCACGTCGGGAATGATCTTCCTGAGCAATACAAGGGCGCGCCCCGGGAGGTTCTGGGGGAAAGATCGCTGCTGCCCGCTTTCGGAGACACCCATATCCATTTTGCGTCGTACGCGCTTTTCAATGCCGGTCTCGATGTGAGATCCGCCCGCGGCTTGACCGAGATGTGTGAGCATATCCGAAAATTCACACGGGAGAACAACGACAAGATCATCATGGGATTCGGGGCTTCAACGCACGCTGTTACGGAAAAAAGGCTGATCTCGCGGGAAGAGCTCGATCGGGCCTGTCCGGACCGTCCGGTTTTCATCGTCAAATATGACGGTCATGCCTGTATCCTGAACAGCAGGACCATCGCCATGCTCCCGAGAAAAATGAAGACCCTGCGCGGCTGGCACGAGGAGTCCGGAGAGATGAATCAGGAGGCCTTCTTTGCCGTCACGGATTTTATGACCAAGAAGATATCGCTGCCCCGGACCCTGAAGAACATGCTTCGCGCCGTCGGCAGCCTGACGGACCGGGGAATCGGAATGATGCATACCGTTTCCGGGGTCGGTTTTCCGCTCGATCTGGACGTTACGCTGGAGACGATCCTGGGAAAGGGGCTGGATGGCGGTTTCCAGACCCGGCTCTTCTTCCAGACCATGGATCCGGCCAAGGTGAAGAAAAGAAAGCTCCCCCGGGTGGGGGGATGCTTCGCGACGGCCCTGGACGGCTGTTTCGGCAGCGAGGACGCGGCGCTGCGGCAACCCTACGCAAACAATCCGCAAAATCGCGGAATCCTCTACCACGGCGATGAGGAGGTGATCCGTTTTACGAAACAGGCCAATCGCGAAGGGCTGCAGATCGAGATGCATGCGATCGGCGACGCGGCCTTCGACCAGGCGGTCATGGCCATCGAGGCGGCGCTGAAGGATTGTCCGAGGCAGGATCACCGCCACGGCATCATCCATGCCTGCCTTCCGACCGAGGAAGGGCTTCAAAAATGCGCCGAGCTCGGCATCCAGATCCCGCTGCAGCCGGCTTTTCTGATGTGGAACCTGGAACCCCTTGCGTTTTTAAACAGTATCCTGGGGAAGCGGACGGAGGAAATCTCCCCGTTACGGAAGATGACCGATATGGGGATTGTCTTGAGCGGCGGTTCGGATGCCCCCTGCACGCTACCGGATCCGATCGCCGGCATCTACGCCGCCTGCAACCACTATATCCCCGAACAGTCTCTCACCATTCCGGAGGCGCTGAAGCTGTTCACCTACAATGCCGCCTGGACCACGTTCGACGAGAAGGAACGCGGATCTCTGGAACGGGGGAAGGTCGCCGACATGGTCATCCTGAACCGCAATCCGCTGACAATGGAACCGAATGAACTTCCGGATCTGAAGGTTGAAAACCTTCTTCTGAACGGGAAACCGTGTAAAAAGGGCCAGGGGGTTATCGATCTTTTAGCAAGGGGACTCCTCAAAGGCGGAAAAATATAGAGAATGGATTGGTGCGGCCGTCAGAGACGACGGGATTGCCCCCGTGGTCATCGTCTCTCCGGGAATATTTGATGTAATACTTTGGACTTCCGGCGGAAAAATCGTTTTTCCGCCTTTTTCATTTTTCTGCATTTTCCCTACTTTTTTTCTTGACAAAGGGAAGCAACAAAGAAATAATTCCTTCACAGAAACACAATATGAAGGAATTACTTCATGCCGATCAAAAGTCTTCTCGCGGACAAGCGGATCGAGCTGACCGCGGCCCAGAGACGGGCCGCGCAGTACATCATGGACCATTACGAGGAATCGATCTTCCTCACGGCCGCGAAACTGGCACACAAGGCCGGCGTCAGTGAAGCGACCATCGTGCGTCTTGCTCAAGTCCTCGGGTTCAATGGCTTTCCAAAATTCCAGCAGATGCTTCGCACCAATCTCCAGGACAAACTCACCACGGTCACTCGGCTCGAGCGGACCGTCAAGAGCGTGAGTACGGACGGCGACATGCTCGCGAAGATCATGCGGGAGGACATCCGGAATCTCTCCGAAACGCTCCGGGACATCTCCCCGGAGACATTCCACCGGGCCGTCACCGACATGGAGAACGCCAAACGCATCTTCATCGTCGGCCTTCGCGGGGCCCATGCCCCCGCCCTCGTGCTGGCACTCTACCTGCGCTTCCTGGGAAAGCACGCTTCGGCGGTGATCCCGGGCTACGGAGACATCTGGAACAACCTGCACGGGCTGGGCGCAGGCGATCTGACCATCGGAATCAGCATCCCCAGATACACAAAACTGACGATTGAAATCATGGAATACGCGAAGGAGAACGGCGCCCGCGTCGGCGTCATTACCGACTCCCTCATCTCTCCGCTCGCCCGCAACGCCGACTGGGTTCTTCCCATCCACTCCCGACTCGACTCCTTCATCGAATCCTTTACCGCCGCCATGAGCCTGGTAAACGCCCTTCTGACGGATTTGAGCGTCCGGAATCCGGAGGAAACCATGAAGACTTTGAAGGAGAGGGAACTCCTCTGGCAAAAAAAAGAAATCTACGTACTGCCCTTCGCCGATTACAAGAATGGCAGGAAGAAGAGAAAAACCTCTCCTCGATAGCATCCATGTTTCGGCCATTCGAGGAGATGGCCGTTGAACCATTCCACGGCAACGGGGACTCGACTCCCCTGAAAGATCAACCATTACGGAATAGGAGGATGTTATGCAATCGCTGAAGCGTCTTTTCAAACCTGCCTCCGTCGCGGTCATCGGGGCCTCCGAGGTTCCCGGCAAGGCGGCCGAGCGGCGGACGAGAAGCCTGATCCAGGGGGGCTACCCCGGCAAGGTTTTTCTCATCAACCCCAAACGGGACACGCTTTTCGGAAGAAAGGCCTACCCCTCGATTCTCGATATCGGGGAGGAGGTCGATCTGGTCATGGTCGTCGTCGCCCCGAAGCTCATCCCCCAGGCCGTCGCCGACAGCGTGAAGATGCATGCCAAGGGGATCGTGATCATCACGGCGGGGCTCGGAGAAACCGGCGAGGAGGGCAAAAAAATCGAAGCGGAGATCCTCCGAACCGCAACCGAGGGAGGCGCAAAGATCATCGGTCCCAACTGCTCGGGCCTCTTCAGCGCCGCGGGCGAGATGAACCTTTTGGGTGTTCCTCCGATCCAAAAGGGTCCTCTGGCCGTGATTGCCCAGAGCGGAAACATCATCGACTCGATCACCCACTACGCCGAGATGCGCGGGGTGGGCTTAAGCCACATCATCTCCGCCGGCAATGCCATCGGCGTGAAGTTCCACGAATACATCGAGTACCTGGGACAGGACGAGGGAACCAAAGCCATCCTGATGTACATGGAGGGAATCAAGGAGGGGGCAGAGATCGTCCGCGCCGCCCGGGAAGTATCGAAGAGAAAACCGATCGTGATCCTCAAGGTCGGGCGCAGCAAGGCGGGCGCGCGCGCCGCCGCCTCCCACACGGGGTCCCTCGCCGCCGATGACGCCGTCGTGGATGCGGCCTTCCGGCAGGCGGGAATCGTCCGGGTTACCAACGTGGACGAGATGTTCGATGTCGCGATGTCTTTTGCCAACATGCCGTTGCCCAAGGGAAACCGCGTGGCGATCGTCTCCGAGGGCGGGGGGGACAATTCGGTTGCCGCGGACAATGCCGAGCATTTCGGGCTGGATGTTCCGGTTCTGCCCCATGCGACGCAGGAGAAGATCCGCCCGTTCCTGCTGGCCGGGATGCCCGCCTCGAATCCGATCGACTACGGCGGAACGGCGGAGGAAAACCCCGACATGGTCAACAAGGTCGTCGAGGTTCTCATGGAGGAACCGGGGGTCGATGCGGTCTACGTGACGGGCTTTTTCGGCGGATTCAAGGAGATCATCGCCCCCCACGTGGGCGAGTTGGAGGAGAAGACGTCCCACGAGTTGGTCCGCCTGATGCGGCACTACGGCAAGCCGATCGCCGTTCACACCTCCTTTGCCCAGGCCCCCTTCCCCTCGATGAAGATCCTCGCCGAAAACGGCGTTCTGCTGACCCCCTCCTCGGAGCGGGCGGCGCAGTGTCTGGCCTACATGGCCAAATTCTCGGCCAGAAGGGAAAAGCTGAGTCTGGCAAAGCCGCTGCCGGCCGTTCCGGCCGACGCGGACAAGGCACGGACTTTGATTCAGGCGGTCAAGCGGGAGGGTCGGAAAAGCCTGCTGGAGACGGAGGCTCGGGAACTTCTCGCTCTTTACGGCGTCTCCCTTCCCCCCGCCAAACTGGCCAAAACAGCCGATGAGGCCGTCGCGGCAGCGGCGGCCGTCGGCTTCCCCATCGCGCTGAAGATCGTCTCACCCGAGATCCTCCACAAGTCCGACGCGGGCGGGATCCTGCTGAACCTGGGGGACGATGCCGCCGTCCGCGAAGGCTTCGCGAAGATCATCGCCAACGCCTCCCGGGTCAGCGACAAGGGAAAGATTCTGGGCGTCCTGGTTGCGCCGATGGCGAAGAAGGGTCAGGAGTGCATCATCGGCATGATCCGGAATCCGCAGTTCGGCGCCGTTGTGATGTTCGGTCTCGGCGGGATCTTTGTGGAGGTCTTAAAGGACGTCTCCTTCCGGGTCGCCCCGCTGTCCGACCTGGATCTCGAGGAGATGATCCAGGAAATCAGGGGATACCCACTGCTGACCGGCATCCGCGGCCAGAAGCCGAAGGATGCGGCCATCCTCAAGGATGTTCTCCGGAAGGTCGCGCAGATGGCAACGGATCATCCGGAGATTGCGGAGGTGGATATCAATCCGATCATCGTTCATGAACAGGGGGCGTCCGTCGTCGACGCCCGGGTCATCATCGCCTAAGGAGGATCGCCATGACGTTTGAATGCATCATCTACGAGAAAAAGGAGGGGGTGGCCGTCATCACGCTGAATCGCCCCCAGGTGTTGAATGCCATGAACAAGAGGCTCTGGCTCGACATCGAGCAGGCCCTCGCCGACGCGCAGGAGGATGAGGCGATCCGTGTCCTCGTCTTCACCGGGACGGGACGGGCCTTTTCCACCGGCGCCGACCTGAAGGATTCCAAGGGACGGTCGCTCAAGGCCTACCGGGATTACCTAGTCCACCTGCAGGAGATCTCCCGGCAGATCATCCGTTATCCCAAACCGACCATCGCCGCCGTAAACGGCTTCGCGTTGGGAAGCGGCTACGAGCTGGCGCTGGCCTGTGACATCCGGATCGCCGCGGAAGGGGCGAAATTCGGCTCCCCCGAAGCGCGGGTCTCCTCTTCCGTGACCGGCGGCGCGATGCGCCTGGTTCAGGACCTCGTCGGGCCGGGAAAGGCTCGGGAACTGCTGTTTACCTGCGAGTATATCGACGGGAAAGAGGCGGAACGGATCGGTTTGGTCAACAAGGCCGTTCCCGCGGAGGCGCTGATGGAGGAGGCAATGGCGATGGCAAAGAAGATTGCGGCCAACTCGCAGTTTTCCATCAACGTGATCAAAAAGGGGCTCAACATGGCCTCCGAGGTCAGCCTGGAGGCGCTGATGGACTACGAGGTCGAGGCCTGTCTGGCGACGGTGTCGGCACCGGAGCGGTTAGAGAAGTTGGAGGAGTTCGCGGAACGGAAGAAGTAATCGGGGAGGACCAAATCCCGGAAAGACCCATCCCCGGGATCGGTTTTTCAATGTAAACCAACGAATCACAGCAAAGGAGGGTAAGACAATGAGACGTTCATGGACAGTGTTGTTGGCGATCAGTCTGGCGGTTTGTCTGGCATTCGCGGTTCAGGCCACGGCGGCGGAAAAGGTGTTCCTGACGCTCGCCTCGGGGAGCCCGGGCGGGGCCTATTATCCGCTCGGAGGCGGCATGGCCGTCGTGATCCAGAAGACGGTGGAAGGATTCCGCTGCGCCGCGGAATCTACGGGGGCCTCGGTCGAAAACAGCCGTCTCGTCGGCAACGGCGATTCGGACATGGGAATGGTGATGGGAAGCGTCGGCTACAACGCCGCGGAGGGGAAAAAACCCTTCGAGAAGAAATACGACATCGTTTCCCTCTTCCAGATGTATCCGGCGCCTCAGCACCTCGTGACGACCGCCCAGAGCGGGATCAAGAAGATCGCCGACCTCAAGGGAAAGAAGGTTTCCATAGATGTTCCGGGCAGCGGCTGCTCGACGATGTCCAAGATCATTCTCGAAGAGGCGGGCTTCAATCTCGAGAAGGATCTGAAGATCGCGAACCTTTCACAGACGGAATCGGTCCAGGCCCTCAAGGACGGGGTCATTGACGCCACATTCTTCAACTTCGCCTATCCGGGCTCCGCGGTGATGGACCTGGCGGCGACCCGGGACATCGTCCTGGTGCCGATCGAGCAGAAGCTGCTGGACCAGATTCTCAAGAAGCATCCCTATTACGTCAAGATCGTCATCCCGGGGAAAACCTATGCCAAGGTGGATCACGACGTCCTCTGCCTGGGCGATTCCAACGTGATGATCGCCAACAAGAAAATGAAGGATGACGTGGCTTACAAAATCGTCAAGGCGATCTACACCAACGTGAATGAAGGACAGTGGGCGCTGAAAAACGTCCACCCGATCGCGGCCCAGTTGACGCCGCAGAACGCCGTGAACAGCCCGTTGCCGTTCCACCCTGGCGCGGCAAAGTACTTCAAGGAAATCGGGGCCATGAAATAGGGAAACGGATCGGCCCGCGGGGGGCCGCGGAAAGAGCGGCTCCCCGCATTTCTCCTCTCTGTCGATAACTCGGAGCGCTTTCGATGCGCTTCGCTTTGCCGTTCGGGATGGAAGGGTGCGGTCGGAAACGGATAGGTTCCCGGCGGAGTCCGGCCCTCCGAGCGGGTTTTTCCAGCAGAGAGGTTGAAATGTGACCAAGATGATCCGCCTGCTGCTGACGGTTGCGCTTCTGATGGGTTCGGCATCGGCCGGCTTTCCCGCCGACGGGGACCTGCTCTTTCAGATCGTCCGTACGGAAGGGGAACAGGTGTTGTGGGAATCTGCCATAAGGCCGGGCGATCATTTCACGATCGAATACCGTCACTCCTCCGATCACACGCCGGTGCGGGATCTGTTCCGAATCGGCAACGACGGGGAGATCGTCCTGATCGAAGAGAGCTACCAGTGGTACGGGGCGGGCCTGGAGTCCCACCCCGATGTCGGGAAAACAGACTTCTCGGGGAACTGGACCCGGGTCCGCGTGCAACGGGTTTTCCCCCGTTTCCTGCTGCGGATCGGTGAGGTCACGGATCAGGTTTTAACCATTCACGATCAAAAAGTGCCGCTGTTGTCCATTGCAAAGGGGAGGGAATCGGTATGGATCCGCACAACGACGATCGTCGGCAAACGATAGACAACGAACCGGCCGTCCCAAAGACCGGCAGGTCGGAACGGGAAACGGAAGAGGCGCTGGCGGAGAAAAAAGCCAAGGATCTTCTCGAAGAATTCGAGAGAAAGCGGGCCTATGGCGGCCTGCCGGCGCTGCTGATCACGTTCGTTGCAGTGCTCACCTCCTGCTATCATCTGTTCTACGCATACTTTCACCCGTTCTTTGCACTGGACCACCGGGCGATCCATTGGCTGTTCATGTCCATCCTGCTGTTCGCCCTCTACCCCTTCTCCAAAAAACGGTCGCCGCTTGGAAGGATGTCCCTCCCGGATGTCCTCCTTCTGATCGTTTCGGTGGCCATCTGCGTGTGGATCTTTGCGAATTCGACCACCATCCTCAACCGGGCGGGGAGTTTCGGCACGACAGACGTCGTCATGGGCACGGTCCTGGTGCTGGTCGTTCTCGAGGCGGCCCGGCGGGCCGCGGGTCCGGCCGTACCGGTGATTGCCCTGGTCTTCGTCGGCTATGCCCTCTTCGGCCCGTATCTGCCCGATGTGCTGGCCCACAAGGGGTACAGCTTCCAGCGCCTCTGCACCTATCTCTCCCTCTCCACGGACGGGATCTTCGGCGTCCCGATCGGTGTGTCGGCCAATTTCATCCTGCTGTTCATCCTCTACGGCGCACTGCTGCGGAAGACGGGCGCCGGGCAGTTCTTCACCGATGTCGCCTTCGCGTTGACCGGGTGGACGAGGGGGGGGCCCGCGAAGGCCGCCGTCGTTTCCAGCACATTTTTCGGGATGATCTCGGGCAGCTCTGTCGCCAATACGGTGACCACGGGAACCTTTACCATCCCGCTGATGAAGCGGACCGGATACCCGGCCCATTTCGCGGGCGGCGTCGAGGCGGCGTCTTCGACGATGGGCCAGATCATGCCGCCGATCATGGGGGCCGCCGCCTTCATCATGGCGGAGTTCCTCTCCGTCCCGTACTACAAGGTCTGCATTGCCGCCGCCATCCCGGCGACACTCGCATTCTTCTCCACGTTCATGCAGGTCCATTTCCGGGCCGTGTCGATGGGGCTCGTCGGCCTGCCGCGGAACGAATTGCCGAAGATCGGCGCCGCCTTTGCTGCCGGCTGGCACCATCTCTTCTCCATCTTCCTGCTGATCGCCTTCCTGACGCAGGACTTCTCTCCGGAACGGGCCGTTTTCTGGGCGATCGTCGCCACGATCGTCACCTCGTTCCTGATGAGCCTCTTCCGCAGGGAATCGCTGAAGACCTACGGAAAGATGATCCTAGAGGGATTGGAGGAGGGGGCGGTCGGCGCTGTCGAGGTGGCCGCCGCCTGCGCCGCGGCCGGAATCATCATCGGCTCCATTACGATGACCGGCCTGGGAATCAAGTTCTCCTCGATGATCGTCGATGCCTCGCTGGGAAAGCTCTACCTGGCCCTGCCGTTTACGATGATCGCCTGCCTGTTTCTGGGAATGGGCGTACCCACGACAGCACAGTATGTCATCATCTCCGCACTGGTGGCGCCGGCGCTCGTCCAGATGGGGGTCCTGCCGATGGCCGCCCACCTGTTCATCCTCTATTTCGGGACACGGGCCGACATCACGCCCCCCGTGGCGCTGGCCGCCTATGCCGGCGCCGGCATCGCGCGATCCGATCCATGGAAAACGGGACTGGCGGCCTTCCAACTCGGCATCGCCGGCTTCATCATCCCGTTTATGTTCGTCTATGCGCCCGAACTGC
>DIKL01000127.1:333-614 GCA_002424545.1 Syntrophaceae bacterium UBA5619 | reverse complement strand
TCCAGAGATGTCTGCTCGTGAAAACAACCTGGTACGAAGCCCTGCTGTTGCTGGTTACATCCCTTCTGCTGATCAAGCCGGGGATCCAAACGGATCTGGCGGGGGCGGCGCTGTTTATTGTGGTCTTCACGCTGCAGTGGTTCCGCAGGAAGCGCGAGGGCGGGCCGGTGAAAGCCGTCTGAATCGCGTCTTCTGTTCGCAAAAGGGCCGGTCGGACGGGGCGATCTGTACGGCTATAACGCCTTCAGGCCGTACTTCTTGAGCTTGTAGCGGAGCATCCG
>DIKL01000127.1:0-143 GCA_002424545.1 Syntrophaceae bacterium UBA5619 | reverse complement strand
CGATGATGTTCTCCAGTTCACGGACGTTCCCCGGATAATCGTATTTGAGCAGGACGTCCTGCGCCTCGCTGCTTAGGCCCTTGATCCGCTTTC
Source organism: Syntrophaceae bacterium UBA5619 (assembly GCA_002424545.1). Lineage (GTDB taxonomy): Bacteria > Desulfobacterota > Syntrophia > Syntrophales > UBA5619 > UBA5619. The sequence goes on along the minus strand of DIKL01000127.1, from coordinate 50 downwards.
CGTTTTCATCGGCGTACCGTTTCAGGAAGTAGTCGATCAGCGCCGGAATG
>DIKL01000117.1 GCA_002424545.1 Syntrophaceae bacterium UBA5619 | reverse complement strand
TAATGGAAAATCTGGGTTAAATATTATTTTCTCAAGGCGGGTTATCGCGATGGAATTGTCGGTTTGTTGTATGCGTTATTGACCGCCTTCACCGTGGTCGCCAACCATTTAAAGTTGTGGGAACTACAGCAATCCCTGAAACACGGATCCCGAACCTGATGCAAGCCCCTATCCCGTACTTTAGGCGCTCGCTCCCATCCCTGCGGTACTTCATCGGTTATCATTCCAGCTGCACCGTTCTGCCCTATCCGCCGCGAACCATCATTATTATTCCGGCAACTAAATATATCAAATAGTCACCGGCATTCTGAGGAAATACAAGCATTTCACAGAATTTATTTACATGTTTCATTGCCGGAGTAATAATCGGGATAGGGGAAGGCCTCACGGCCTTCGCCCTCCCACACCACCGGGCATACGGGTCCGTACAAGGCGGTTCGAGAGGTTTGACTTTTCTTCTACAGTTTTTTTAGGTCGTCGTTGTAACTTATTGTAATAGTTCGGAGAGGTATGAAAAACGGTTGATTTTGGTAAGGGATGGATTTTCACTGAAAAAAATTGAGGAGCCATGCTGAAGGGGGCTTCAGCGTGTGCCCTTGGATCCCATGTGCATCACGATGAGTTCATATTTTCCTCCCTGGACGGTGATGAAGAGATACCGATGATGCTATCCGAAGCTCATATGAGACCACCCCCTTCCCTACGCAGTCTTTACCACCTTTGTTCCGCGGAAAAGATTGAAGGCCAATTGTCGGAACCACTGTTGCAAAAGCAAGCATTTCAGAAGCAAGAGAGGATGATAGGCATCGGCGCCTTCCGTATTTTTCCCGACGGAATAGCCTCTGAGGGGAAGAGCGGGGTGGGCACGCCATGTCGAGGACATCGCGGAACTCGTGGAGAGGGGCCGTTGAACGGCGATCCCAGGGCGAAAGCGACATGAAACACCCGAACGGACGAAGGCTTTTCGTGACGTGCGATTTTCCCCCCGTCTTGGGAGGCCAGGCCAACTATTTCAAGAACCTCTGGCTGGAACGGGACCCGGAAAACGACCGCCTGCTGCTTCCCGAATCCTGCAGGGCCTTTTGCGCTTCGTCCGGTCTCTCCAACGTGCGCTTTGTCAGGCTTCCCTCGGGCGAGACCGGATTCGCGCGGCTGGGCCGGGTCGCATCGCTCTTTTTTGCGCTCCTGGGCCAATGCCTCGTCTTCAGGCCCGTCGAGATCCATGCCGGGCAGATCCTCTCCGCCGGGCTTTGCTGCCGTCTCCTGAAGCCCGTCTTCGGGCTCCGGTACGTGCTCTATCTCTTCGGCGCGGACGTCATGGAGTTCACCCGCTTCCGGCCGTTTCGGCGCCTCATGCTGTCCATCATGCGGCACAGCAGTCTGATGGTTGCCTGCAGCAATTACACGGCCGGTTATCTCAAGGAACAATACCCCGGGGCGCCGGCGGCCGTCGTGGTCCATCCCGGTGTGGAGGATCGATTCTTTGAGGAGGCCCCGTTGCCGGACCGCGTGCGCGAGGTCGGTCAGGGGCTGGCAGGGAGGAAGGTGCTCCTGACCGTGGGGCGCCTCGTTGCCCGCAAAGGCCATGACACCGTGATCCGCGCCCTGCCTCTCATCGCGCGGGACGTGCCTGAAGTGCATTATCTGGTCGTGGGCGACGGCCCGAACCGGGAAAATCTGCGGCGCCTCTCGCAAACGACGGGCGTCTCCGACCGGGTCACATTCTGCGGTTCGGTCCCCGATTCCGATCTTCCCTCGTATTATCGGATCGCCCATGTGTTCGTCATGGTGTCCCGCCGTATCGAAAGCAGGGGCGACGTCGAGGGCTTCGGGATCGTTTATCTCGAGGCCAATGCCGCCGGTCTTCCGGCCATCGCGGCCGGCGGGTGCGGCGCCACGGACGCCGTCGCCGAAGGGGTCAACGGGCTTCTGGTGCGGGATGCGGAATCGCCCTCGGAGGTGGCGCAGGCGGCGCTCAAACTGCTCAAGAATCCCGGGCTTGCGGCGAGGATCGCCGAGTCGGCCAGGGAGGCGGCCCGTTCCTCCGTCTGGGGACTCCGCCGCGCGGACTGGAGGATGGCCCTGGAAACACAGCGGGAGGATGTTTGAAGGGGTGTTTCCTGTGAAGGATTCCCGTTCCCTGCTCCGCCATCTGGCGCCCTCGGGAAGCGTCCGTATTCTGATGTACCACGGCTTCACGGAAGAGAGGGAGTGCCCCGGCAGCAGAAACTACGGCGGGAAACATCTGCAAATCGAGAAGTTCGAGGAACAGATGCGATATTTGGACCGGCATTGTCGCGTGATTCCGCTGGAAGCGCTGGCATCGGGAACGCCCGTGCTCGGTACACCTGTGGGCGGTACAAAGGAGATACTGGGCGCTTTCGACGCGAGATTCCTGTTCCGGGATACGTCCCATGAAGCGCTTGCTGAAAAGATCATTGAATTCTACCTTGAATATCGGCAGGATGCGGCCAAGTGGCAAAGAGATTCCTTGTGTTGCCGTTTTTTTGTGGAAAAGAATTATTCCTGGGACAAGAATGTTGACATGATGGAACGCCTGCTTTCGCGCAACGGTGCCATTGAGGGGGCGCAGTCGTGAACAAGCCATGGGTTCTCGCTCCGGTCTGTCCAATTTGCGGAAACACATCATTTTCGAAATCGAAATATTTCGAGGATAACCAATGCCTTATATGCGATGATTGTGATACCGGTATCCGATGGCCCCGCCGCGACATGCACGAACAAGAAAAGTTTTATACCAATTCCTATCATAAGGAATCATTTCACGATCGCAGATCCCTCCTCTACAAGATCGACTTCGGCCGTTTTGCACCGGCAACTCCCGGAAGGCTGTTGGACTTTGGCTGCGGCATGGGCCATTTTCTGGCGTACGCGACAAAGTTGGGGTGGGAAACCTGTGGGGTCGATCTAAGCACACGTGATGTCAGCAAGGCACAGGAGATACTCGGAGTGAACGCAGCTTGCGGCAGCATCGAACAGGCCGAGCAGTTTGGAATTCGGTTCGATTGCATCACCATGTGGAATGTCCTTGACCACATCGGCGAGCCAATGTCTGTCCTGTCGCGCCTTCATGCATTGTTGACTCCGGGGGGGGTGCTGATCATCCGGGTGCTTAATCGCAAATCGCGGATGCTCCTTTATGAAATGGCTACCTTCCTGCAATTGAAAAGAATCCGGCACCTGCTGGGAATCTATCACGAACTGTTCTTTTCGGCGCGATCGCTGACGCGCGCACTGCATGAATCGGAATTCTCCAGAGTTGCCGTCAGAAATTCATTCCCTGTGGCTGACATGGGCAAATCGGTGAATACCAGTCCTGTATTTCTGTCGATTCTGCATGCCGTTTTCGAAATGATCTATTTGTTTAGTTTCCGAACGGTTCGCGTGTCTCCGTCCCTAGTGGTCAAAGCGGAACAATAATCCGACACGACATAACTCCGTCGATGATTTTCGTAGAATGTCACCGTCTGTCCGAATGGGTGAAAAGAATTCACGAGCAATAGGAAATGTGCGACCGGAACGACACTCATGAGGGCAAAAAATATAATTCGGAGATTGACGATTATCTATTGCGGTGTGAACTTGATTTCCAGCTTACACCCCAATGCCTGTGCATATTTTCGCAATGTCGCAAACGAGGGCGAATGTTTGTGGGAACCAAGAGACGCTTCCACTCTCGCCAGCGCGGGTTGCGATACCCCCATGCGCGCCGCTACGTCCTCTTGAGTAAGCCCCGCCTTTCGCCGAGCTTCCAGGAGAACATCCAGAGCCGCAAATTCATCCTGAATTGATTCCCATGCGGTTTTAAATTCAGGATCTCGCAGATCCTTTTCCAGCGCCGCCTTCGGGTCGTAAGATACGGGACGGTATTTGATGTCAGCCATGATACATTGCCTCCTTCATTCGTTTTCTCGCAAGGGCAATCTCCCTCTTCGGGGTTTGATCGGCTTTCTTGACAAAGCCGTGTAAAATAACAATATGACGACCGTACAAATTGCAGTAGAAGGCCCGCCCAATACCTTCTTTCCCCTTAACACGAATCTCGAACAGTCCCTCACCCATTGCACGGGTATGAGGCATACCCAGATTCGGACCATGTTCCACCATTCTGATCGTCAAGGCACGATAACGTGCCAGCAAACCTGGAGGCCACAGATCGATTTCAACCCGAACGGCCTCGTTGAAATATTCCATGGTGTAAGTCATGGGGACTCATAACATGCTTGTTATAATCTGTCCAATCCTTTTTGGAGCCTCACCCAGACAATAGAAATTTGCCACAATAGATTTTCACGTTGCAGATAGTGTCACCATATGCAACCGTATTCGCATGAAGAAAAGAACATTCTGGGTAGAAAAGAAAAGCAAGGCTTGGGAGATGAAATCCACCGTCTGCAAAACCCATTCGAGCTGCTCAAGATCGTAGCGGAGTTCGCTTTATATGGTAGTAAAGATCCATGAATGACTTAAATTTTTTATTGGATGCGCCGACGATTTTTTTCCGAATTGGAGACCGTCCAGTAAATATATGAAATGGACGGACACAAAGCCGAAAAGCCCTCTCCCCTTGCCGATCCGGAACCTGATCGCCTTTCAGGCGTGGCATGACTCCCACATGCGGTGAATTTCGTGTCAACACAGATGTCACCCGATACCTTGCGGTTAATCGAAAAAATCAGAAATCGCCCGTTGACATTATGTAGCACATCATGATATTTGTGTTACAGAGGTGAAGGTATGAACAGGACGATCAGCTTAAGAATCACTTCCGAGAGGGAATATTTATTGAAGCAGGCCAAACAGTTCTTCAAGGTCAAAAAAAATTCCGACGCGATCGATATGGCCCTGAAAATGTCCTTGAAAAATCGATCCGATTACGAAGAACGGTTACGCTCCGTAACCGGTTGCATCCAACTGGGTGACGGTGAAACGGCCGTCGCCGCTGTTCGCCGTCTCCGTGGTGATCGATGATACTCACCGTTGATTCCAATATTCTCCTCAGCATCTTTTCCGGCGACTCCATGCATCAAAACGCCGCCGCTCTTTTGCACACCCACAAGGATAACGACTATATCATTAACGATATCATATATCTGGAGATTGGAGTCTTTTTTGAAGATCTGTCCGTTTTGGACAATCATTTGAATTTATTGGAAATCGATAGGATAACAACTACCGAGACAGATCCCAATAGGATCATTTTCGCGTGGAAAAAGTATCTCAAGCAAAAACGGTACGTCTGTCCTCAATGTCAAGAGACGGTGTTGCCTGAATGTCCGATCTGTCACACGCCCCTTTCATTCAGACAAAGGATCCTTCCCGACTTCATGATTGCGGATTTCGTCTTGTTTTACAGCGACGGAATAATGACCTTCGACCCCCAATATTACCGCACGTATTTTCCTGCCATCCGGATATTCAATTGAACATTTCCGGCATCTTGACACACCTGAAATGCCTGTTCAATTCCCAAATGGTTGCCGTTTGAAATCCGCACTTTCCATTTGCCTGACGATCGCATTGGTTCTTTTACATGTCCATGTTTCGACCTACATTGGCGTATCCTGTACCTGATTTGTCTCATCAACCCTGGCATGAATTCCTTATTTTATAAAATCAAGGTGATACATGTCATCACGCGCTTCGACAAGGGCGGATCGGCGGAGAATACCTTCCTGACGCTTCGGGATCTCGACAAGGCCCGCTACAACCTTGCGCTGGTCACCGGTGCGGCTTCTCCGACCAATCCATCCGTTCATCCGGGAGACACAGAAACGGCCGCGATCGCGGCCAATCTTTCCACCCTGGCAAACCGGGACGTCCGCGTTATCGCCCTCCCCTCCCTGATCAGAGAACCAAATCTTTTCGCCGATGCCGCCGCTTTCTTTTCATTGATCCGTCTCATCCGGCAAGAGAGGCCCCGGATCGTCCATACGCACACCTCCAAAGCGGGCATCCTGGGCCGCTGGGCGGCTTGGCTTTGCCGCGTCCCCATCATCGTTCACACCCCGCACGGACACATCTTCTGGGGATATTTCAAGTCATGGAAAACAAGGCTATTCATCCTGCTGGAACGCTGGACGGCGCGTATCACCACTATGCTCGTCATGCTCACGGAGCGGGAAAAGGCCGATCACCTGCGGTTCCGCATCGCCCCAGAGGAGAAATTCACGGTGATCCACAGCGGCGTTGATCTGTCGCTTTTCCGACCCGACCCCGCCAGGGCTGCCATGGCCCGTGCCACCCTTGGAATCCCTCCCGAAACGACGATCATCGCCACTGTCGGCCGACTCACTGCCGTAAAAGGGCAGGAGACGCTGATCCGGGCGATCGCAAAATGTATCCGGCAGGGGGAAAAGGTGTTCCTTATGATCCTGGGTGAAGGGGAGCTGCGCCGCGACCTGGAGATTCTGTCCGTCGAACTGGGGATTGCGGAGGCAGTCCGCTTTCTGGGTTGGCGGTCCGACGTGGCGTCAGTCATCGACGCGTGCGATATCTTCTGCCTCCCCTCCTTGAACGAGGGGATGGGCAAGGTCCTCGTCGAGGCCATGGCCCTGGGAAAACCGATCGTTGCCAGTGATGTCGGCGGCATCCGCGATTTGGTCATCCCGGCAGAAACCGGCATCCTGGTTCCACCCGCCGACAGCAACGCCCTTGCGGCGGCCATCTTGTCGCTTTGCGATCACCCCGAAATGCGGGGGAAAATGGGGGAACAGGGAAAGAAAAAGGCGCCGGGCTACAGCGTCGAGAAGATGCTTCATAAAATAGATCTGTTATACACAGACTTGCTTGGACATTCCCCTTGGATCCCATGAAGCGTCTATATTTTACAGTCATCCTTGCAATCGCGGTCTCTCTGTTCTCTCTGCCGGTCGTCGCCTTCGCGCAGCCGCAACTCGACGCCCCCGGAACGCCACAGGCCAACCCTCCCGAGCAATCCTCTGGCCGTGCCTACGAACCCTTGGCCGCCCTGATCGATCTGCGCACGACCTTCAGCGACGGCGTCTACGACCCGGAGGGCCTCGTCCAGATGGCCTCTATAAAAGGGTTCAAGGTCGTCATCGTCAACGACCACGACCGCGTCGTCATTGAATACGGCCTGCCGCCCTTCCGGAACATCGTCAAGAAGAAAGTCGAACTCAACTCGATCAACCGGATGGGGGCCGAGTCCTATCTCCAGGCGATCCGGGAGGCCCAGAAGCGCCACCCGGACATGATTCTGATTCCCGGCACGGAAAGCACCCCCTTTTACTACTGGACGGGCAGCCCCTTTTCCGGAACCCTGACCGCCAACGATCCCGAGCGGCGCATCCTGACGATCGGTCTGGAAAAGCCCGAGGACTATGAAACCCTGCCGATCCTGCACAACGGGCTCTCCGAAGGTCACCTGCGGAAGGTATGGCCGGTATTGGCGGCCTTCAGCCTCTGTTTCCTGATCGCCCTTCCGTTTGTATTCAGGCACGGTTGGTGGCGGGTCTCCGGGGCGATTCTGGCCCTTTTGAGTTTGGGATTCTTCGTCAACGCGCTCTTCGCCCGCCCCTCCCCCTACAACCCATACCAGGGCAAGCAGGGAGCCGCCCCCTATCAACTCTTCATCGACGATGTCGGAACGAAAGGCGGCCTCACCTTCTGGAACTATCCGGAGACGCGCTCGGGGGTCAGGACGCTCGGTCCGATCAAGGTCAGCACCCCGCCCTACCCCGGAATGCTCCTCGAAACCAGGGACTATACGGGCTTTGCCGCTCTCTACGGCGATACGGCCACCGTCACGGAGCCCGGAAACGTCTGGGACGAGGCGCTGCGGGAATACTGCGCCGGATACCGCAAACATCCCCCCTGGGGGATCGCCACGTCGGACTTTCACAAGGAAGGCGGCGCGGGCCAGAAACTGGGTGACTTTCAGACCGTTCTGTGGCTGACGGAACGGTCCGCGCATGCGGTGCTGGATGCCCTCCGGACCGGCAGGATGTACGCCGCTCGGGGACGCTTCCCCCGGGTCCCGCGGCTGGATGAATTCTCCGTCTCCGCGGACCGGCCGGATGTTGCCCCACGTACGATATCCGGCCAGGAAGTTGTGCTATCCGGCCTGCCTCGCATCCGGATCGCCGTTTCCGGCGGTGCGGAGGGAGCCGGGAAAGAGGCGCGGCTCCGGCTGATCCGCTCCGGAACGGTCATCCATACCGTTCGGGGTCTGCTGCCGCTCCAGGTCGATTTCATGGATACCGATGCGCCGCCGGGAGAGAAGATCTATTACCGGATGGATCTCACCGGGGACGGTGCCATTGTTTCCAACCCGATCTTCGTGAAACTTGCAGGCAGCCCGGTCGATCCCGATCCTCGCGGGAACGGTCAGGGAAAACACGGGCAGGCCCCGAAATGATCGTCGCCGTTCACCAACCTCAATATCTCCCCTGGCTCGGCTTTTTCGACAAGATGGACCGCGCCGACATCTTCGTGCTGCTCGATACGGTTCAATACAAGAAAAACGAATGGCAGAACCGCAACCGGATCAAGACGGCCGCGGGACCGCAATGGCTGACTGTTCCGGTAACCTACCACTTCCCGCAGCGGATCGACGAGGTGGGCGTCAACAACCGGGAACGCTGGCAGCACCGGCAGCGGCAGGCGCTCCTCACCAATTACCGGCAGGCGCCCTGCTGGGACTTTGTCGCCCCGTTGATCGAGGAGCTGCTGACGCCGGCCTGGGAACGCCTGTCCCCGCTGAACGTCTTTTCGGTGACGCGGCTGGCAAAGCTTCTGGGAATCACCACCCCGCTGTTTTTGGCTTCGGAGCTTCCACCGTTCCCCGAGGGCCCGGACCGTCGGCTGATCGCCATCGCGAAACATTTCGGAGCGGACACCTATCTGGCCGGCAGCGGCGGCCGGGATTACATGTCGCTTGATCTTTATCGGCAAAACGGTATAAATGTCGCGTTCCAGGAATACCGGCATCCGGTCTACGAACAGAGGTTCGGGCCGTTCGTGCCTTTCCTGTCGGTCCTGGACCTGCTGTTCAACCACGGGCCGGAAAGCCTGACCATTCTGAGGGGGGAACGATGAACATCCTGGCAATCGGCGCCCATCCGGACGACATCGAAGTCGGCTGCGGCGGCACATTGGCGAAATACGCCCGCGGCGGCCACGAGATCTATCTGCTCGTCATGACGGAGGGCAGTAAGGGCGGCAAGGCGGACATCCGCAAGAAGGAGCAGGTCCGCTCCGCGAAGCTCCTCAAGCCACGGGAGATGATCTGGGGCAGTTACAAGGACACGCTGCTCACGCCCCATATGAACCGGATGGTTCACGATATCGAAACCGTCCTGAAAAAGATCGTCCCGGACTTCATTTTCGTCCATTACGAGGACGACACGCACCAGGACCACCGTGCGCTCGCCAAGGCCACGGTCTCGGCCACCCGCTACGTCAGGAACGTTATCTTCTACGAAGGGCCGACCACGCAAAATTTTGCCCCGACCCTCTTCGTGGACATCCGGGAAACAATCGACGAGAAGTTCGCTATGCTCCTGGCGCACCGCTCGCAGGTCCGGAAGACCAACATCGAGGGGCTGTCCATCACGGATGTCGTCCGCTCCACCGCCGTCTTCCGCGGGATCCAGGGGCGCGTGCCATACGCGGAGGCCTTCGTCCCGCTGCGTCTGTTCATAAACGTGACCTGATAGGCGCCGCGAAAAATCCCTTACTGGGATATTCCGGCATAGAGGGGAGTTCGGATGTTACGCTTATACTTGCGCTACTTCATTTTCACGAGAAGGATGGGAATGAAACGGAAACAACCCGGGCCGGGGGAGATTTTTTAATGCAAATGATTCCCCATTCGCACCCCACCCTCGACGAGGAAGAGGTCCGGGCCGTCGCCGCCGTGGTTCGCTCTGGCCGGATCTCCCAGGGGGACGAGGTGCGCCGCTTCGAGACCGAACTGGCCCGGCAGGTCGACGCCACGGACGCCGTGGCCGTCAGTTCCGGCACCGCCGGCCTTCATCTGGCCCTTGCGGCCCTTAAGGTCGGCGCGGGCGACGAGGTCGTCATCCCCAGCTTCGTCTGTTCGGCCCTCCTGAACGCCGTCCGCTGTATCCGGGCGACGCCCGTCTTGGCCGACATCGATCCCGAAACGTTCAATATTGATGTCGGCGACGTCAGGCGGCGTCTGACCCCCCGGACGAGGGCCGTCATCGTTCCGCACCTCTTCGGCCTACCCGCCGACGTTCGTGAGATCGCCGCCCTCGGCATCCCCGTCATCGAGGACTGCGCCCAGTCCCTGGGGAGCCGCCTCGCCGGCGCGCCGACCGGGAGCTTCGGCTTGCTCTCGGTCTTCTCCTTCTACACGACCAAGGTCATCTGCACGGGCGAGGGGGGGATGGTGGCCTCGCGCGACGCGGGGCTGCTGGCGCGCATCCGCGATTTGCGGGATTACGACGAGAAGGCGGACGACCGCCCACGCTACAACTACAAGCTGACGGACCTCCAGGCGGCAATGGGAATGGTGCAGCTCCGGAAGCTCCCTGACTTCATCGCGCGCCGTCGGGCCATCGCCGCCCGCTACGACGCCTTCATGAATGAATGCGGCATCAAGACACCGGCCTGCCCCCCGGATCGGGAGGCCGTCCCGTACCGCTACGTTGTCCGGACGGAGCGCCTGGAGGAGATCCTGGCCGCGGGGCGTGACGCCGGCATCGGCTATCGCCGCCCTGTCTTCAAGCCACTCCATCGCTACCTCGGCTTGAGCGGCTACCCCCAGACCGATTCGGCCTTCGCGAGCGCCCTGTCCATCCCCATTTACCCCTCGCTTCGCGATGCGGATATCGAGGCGATCCTGGACCCCCTGCGATCGATCCTCCCCAAGAAGCTCAGGTGAACGGCGTGTTCTCGAATGAAAAGCAGTTGCGGGTATCGTTTCAGCGGATCTTCTGGGGGCTGTCGCTCGTCGTCTTCTGCCTGCTTTGGGTCCCGCCCGTGCGCCAGTTCTTCTTTGCGAACCTCGGCCGGTGGCTCTACATCCTGCTCTTCGCCTCCTCCACCTCCGCCCTGCTCACCCCCATCGTTAGGCTCCTCGCCCATCGGACCGGAATCGTCGATCGCCCCGGCGGCCGGAAGATCCACGCCCAGTCCACCGCCCTTCTGGGCGGCGTGGCCGTCATCCTCTCCTTTATCGGCGCGCTTCTGGCGAACATGATCCTCGATGCGCGCACGGTCGCCCTGCTCGCGGGCGGCGTCGTCATGGCCGTGGTCGGCCTGCTCGACGATGCGCGCAACGTTCCCGCGCGCTACAAGCTCATCATCCAGGTCGCCGTGGTCCTCTTCCTGATCCACTCGGGGATCATCCTCGACCTGTTTCCCATCCATACGACGTGGGGCTATCTCCTGAACGCCGCCCTCACCATCCTCTGGATCGTGGGCCTGACGAACGCCATGAACTTCATCGATGGCATGGACGGCCTGGCCACCGGCCTGGCGGCGGTCATTTCCCTGTTCATGGGCATCGTCGCCTTCCAGACGGCCCAGCCGTTCATGGGATGGATCGCCGGCGCCATGCTGGGAAGCTGCCTGGGATTCCTCCCGTACAACTTCCGCTGGAACACGCCGGCCTCGATCTTCCTGGGCGACGCGGGCAGCACCTTCATCGGCTTCGTCCTGTCGGCCCTGGCCATCAAGGCCGCCTGGGCGGACAACAACCCCATCGTTTCCTTCGCGACGCCGATCCTCATCTTCTGGGTCCTGATCTTCGACATGACCTATATCACCCTGGAGCGGACGATCACCGGCAAGGTCAAAAGCTTCCGGGAGTGGATCGACTACGTCGGGACCGACCACCTCCATCACCGCTTGCTGGGGATCTTCGGGGACCGGAAGAAAGTAGTGCTTTTCATCC
>DIKL01000044.1 GCA_002424545.1 Syntrophaceae bacterium UBA5619 | reverse complement strand
CATGTCCTTTTCGGACGTCCTCCCGCTGTTTCAGGAAGATCCCGATACGGACGTGATGGCCATCTTCGGCGAGATGGGCGGTTCGCATGAGGAAGAAGCCGCGCAACTGGTCAAGTCCGGAAAATTTACCAAACCGATTATCATCTACGTGTCCGGCGCCTGGGCTCCCGCGGGAATGAAGTTCTCCCACGCCAGCGCGATCGTCGAACGCGGCAGCGGCTCCACGCAAGACAAAATCACAAGACTGAGGGAAGCGGGCATCATCGTGGTGGACAACCCCAACGAAATTCCCGGGAAGCTTCGGGAGTTCAAGCAGCAGGGCAAACTGAGGGTAAAATAAACCAAGGCGACGGATGGAGATCCGTCACCAACCTGAAAGGAGAAAGAGATTATGGCAGTCATGAGATCCGTATTTTACGTACCGGGGAACAACGAAAAGATGGTCGGCAAGGCGCCCGAATTTCCGGCGGACATCATTACCTTGGATTTGGAGGACTCCGTTCCCCCCGCCGAAAAGGTGAGGGCCCGGGAGTGCGTCCGCGAAAATCTGAAATATGCCGGGACCGGCGGTTCGAAGGTCTACTCCCGGATCAACAACTGGGAAACCCTGATGACGAACGACGACCTCGAAGCGATCGTCCATGAAGGCCTTTCCGGTGTCTGTCTGGCCAAGACCGGCGAAGCGGACAATGTCAGAAGGCTCGACTGGAAACTCGAGGAACTGGAGCGCAGAAGGGGTCTTCAGGTGGGCAGCATCGCCATTCAGCTGCTGATCGAAACGGCCAAGGGAATGATCAACGCCTATGCCTCCGCGACCGCCAGCAAGCGCGTCAATTCGCTGATCTTCGGCGCGGTCGATTACTGCAAGGACATGCGGGTGAAGTTGACCTCCGAAGCCGTGGAGCAGACCTACGGACGTTTCTACACCGCCGTGGCCGCCCGCGCCGCCGGCTGTGTCGCCATCGACTGCCCGTTCGTCGATTTCAAGAACGTCGAGGCCTTCGAGAAGAGCGTCATGGAAGGCCGCCAGATGGGCTATGAGGGCAGAATGCTGATCCATCCGAGCCAGATCGAACCCTCCCATAAACTCTACATGCCGTCCGCGGATGATGTCGAGTGGGCCACGGGCGTCGTGAAGATCTTCGAGGAAGAGGGGATCGCAAAGGGCGCCGCGGCCGTTTCCTACAAGGGAAAGATGGTCGATACGCCGGTCTATGATAATGCCCGGCAGATCCTGGCGACCATGAAGGAGATCGCTGATATGGAGGCCCTCCGAAAGAAGAAATAACGATGTAACTTCCGGTCCGGCAAACCGAAGGCCGGTTTTGACATTCGGTTTGTCGTTCCGGAGCGGGGCGCGAATGCCCTGTACAATTTTTGGAAATTCAGATTCATGATGATTGAAATGAACCTCTGAGCTCAAAATTGGCGAAGCGGACCCGGGATCCCGGGTCTGCTTCGCCTTGTTTTTGAATGGAGAATCCGGTTGGCTTTCCCAGCCCGCCGGTCGTGTTGAAAGGAGTACCTTATGGAACGGGAAAAGATGATTCAGGAGCTGGGGAAGATCGTCGGCAAAGAGGATGTGATGTCCTCGGAGATGGAAATCCAGCTTTACGGCTACGACGCCTCCCTCAACCGCGGAAGGCCGGACTGCATCGTGATGCCCTCCTCCACGGAGGAGGTCTCCCGGGTGGTAAAGTATGCCCGCGAGAACAAGATTCCGGTCGTTGCCCGCGGCGCCGGGACGAATCTGAGCGGCGGCAGTTCCCCCACCGAGGGCGGTATCGCGCTGCTCTTCACCCGGATGAACCGGATTCTGGAAATCGACGTGGAAAACCAGCGTGTCGTGGTCGAACCGGGGGCGATCACGCTCGACATCAAGGGGGCGATTGCAAAATACGGTTATCTCTATCATCCGGACCCCTCCAGTGAAAAGGCGACGACGATCGCCGGAAACCTCGGAGAGAACGCGGGCGGTGCGCACTGCTTTAAGTATGGCGTGACGAGCAACCATGTCCTCGGGGCGGAGGTCGTCCTGTATGACGGCGAGGTGATCGAAATCGGCGGCAAGTCCCTCGACAATCCCGGATTCGATCTGCCCGGCCTGTTGGTCGGTTCGGAAGGGACGCTCGGAATGGTCACGAAGCTCGTTCTCCGGATGATGCCGAAGACCGAAGCGGTCAAGACGATGCTGGCCATCTACGACACGATCGCCGACGGCGCCAACACGGTCAGCGACATCGTCAAGGCCGGAATGATCCCCACGACGCTGGAGATGATGGACAACCTGACGATCAAGGCGGTCGAGGCGGCCTACCATGTCGGATTTCCGGAGGACGCCGCTTCCATTCTGCTGATTGAACTGGACGGCCTGCAGGACGGCATGGACCGGCTGACCGATCAGGTGGTCGCCATCTGCAAGCAGAACAAGGTCCGCGAGGTCCGCGTGGCCAAAAACGAGGCCGAACGGGAAAAGATCTGGGCGGGACGGAAGGGCGCCTTCGGGGCGGTCGGACGGTTGCGTCCCAATTACCTCGTCAACGACCCGACCGTTCCGCGGACCAGGCTTCCCGAGGCGCTGGCGCAGGTGGTCGAGATCGGCAAGAAATACAACCTCCCGATCGCGAATGTGTTCCACGCGGGCGACGGAAATCTCCATCCGCTGATTCTGTTCGATGAAAGGGATAAGGATGAGCTGGACCGGGTGCACAAAGCCGCCTTCGAGATCATGGAGCTCTGCGCCAAGATGGGCGGGACGATCAGCGGCGAGCACGGGATCGGGGTCGAGAAGCTCAAGGGAATGCCCTTGATCTTCAGCGGCATGGATATTGACGCGATGCGGAATGTGAAAAAGGCATTTGACCCAGAGAGCGTTTACAACCCCGGAAAGCTGCTTCCGGCCGAAAAGGCGGCTTGATCGAGGAAAGGAGAAAACCCTATGTCCGACAATAATAAATTGGCTTCGAAACTGAAGGAGATCGTCGGCGAGGCCAATGTGATGGAAGATCCGGAAAAGCTGAAGGCCCTTGCGGTGGATGGTCTGGTCCCTCGGGTAATGGTATCGCCGGGAACGATGGAAGAAACATCGAAGGTCGTCGCCTATGCCTGCGCCGAGAAACTGGCCGTCATCCCGATGGGCGGCGGCACGAAAATGGGCCAGGGCGGGATTCCGAAGAAACTGGATATCCTCCTTCCCACCAAAAGGATGAACCGGTACAACGATTACGACATCGCCAACCTCACCGTGGGCGTGGAATGCGGCGTGACGCTGGCGGAAGTTCAGGCGAAGCTGGCGGGCGAGGGTCGGGGTTACTTCATTCCGCTGGATCCGCAGCATGTCCAGGGGGCGACGGTCGGCGGGATTGTGGCGACGAACGACAGCGGTTCGAAGCGTTTCCTCTACGGAGCCTGCCGCGATTTCATTCTCGGGATGAAGGCCGTTTTCCCCAACGGGGACATCGTCGTTTCGGGCGGAAAAGCGGTGAAGAATGTCGCCGGCTACGACATGACCAAATTGATGATCGGCTCGATGGGGTCCGTCGGGATCATCTGCGAGATTACCTTCCGGATCACCCCCCGGCCCGACGCGGAGGCGACGCTGCTGTTTCCCTTCAACGGCCTGCAGGAGGCCGCCGGCTTCCTCCGCAAGCTCCTCCACTCCAAGTATTACCCGGCGTCGCTGGAACTCATCAACGCCGCAATGGCGTCTCATTTGAAGGCGACCGCCGCGTTGAAGGGAAAATACATCGCCGCCATCGCGCTGGATGGGATTGAGGAGGCCGTCGCGCGGCTGAAAAAAGATCTGAGCGAGATGGGACGCCAGCAGGGCGCTTCCGATGCGGTTGTGCTGACGGCTGAGGCGCATCGGGACTTCTGGGTTGCCTATCGGGATATTGCCGATCGGATGGCCGAAACCGGTTCCAATATCGTTTCTCTGAAGGCCAATTTCGCGCTCTCCCAGGTCACCGAGATGATGCAAGCCTTTGAGGCGGGCCTCAAGGAGAACGCGTTGGACGGCGCGCTGTTCTGCCGAGCCGGCAACGGTATTCTCCATGCGGTGTTTCCGCTGGGGGACAACCCGGGCGCCAAAACGGCGGCCGTGGCCGCCATGATCGGCAAACTGACCGCCGAAGCGGTGAAGAACGGAGGCAACCTCATCGTTGAGCGGGCTCCGAAGACGATCAAGGAGAAGGTGAACGTGTGGGGCCAGACCCGCAGCGACGTCGTTGTTGTCCGCCGCCTGAAAGAGAAGCTGGATCCGGCCGGCATCCTGAACGCGGGTCGTTATGTAGGCGGGGTCTGAGAGCGCTTAGGAAAGAGAGGGATAGGTTCGATATGGAAGACAAAACATTGCTCAGTCAAAATACGGGGGAAAACATCTATCATTGCATCCGGTGCGGTCTCTGCCTGGCGCACTGTCCGGTTTACAAAGAGGAGCTTCTGGAGGTGGCCAGTCCCCGCGGCAAGGTCCAACTCTCCCGTTCACTTGTGGAGGGGAAGCTGGATTTGAGCGAGGAGGTGAAGGAGGCCTTCTTCTCCACCTGCCTGCTCTGCGGCTCCTGCGTCGCCAACTGCCCGAGCGGCGTCCACGGAGATCATCTGTTCTCCGGCGTACGCTGGCGGGCAAAACAGAAATATGGAATCGATTGGCGCAAAAAGATCATGTTCCAGATCCTGGCCAACAAGTGGCTGATGTCGAAATCCGCCGCGCTGGGGGGATGGGCCCGCCGGAACTTCAGCGGCCCCTGGATCGAGTCCAAGATCAAGGCGGGCGCGCTTTCGGTGGATCGCATTCCGCCGTTCAACAAGAAGGCCTTTTCGGAAACGGTTCCGGAGGTCGTGGCCCCCAAATCGGGGAAGGCCAAAGCGAAGGTTCTCTATTTCCATGGTTGCGCGACGAACTTCGTTTTCGGCGACATCGGCAATGCGGTGGTCGACGTGCTTTCCAAGATGGGCGTCGAGATCATCGTTCCCAAGGACCAGGGATGTTGCGGCCTGCCGATCTTTCTGTCCGGAGACCGGGAGACCTCGGTGTCCATCATCAAAGAGACCCTGAAGCTGTTCGCACGCGGTGATGTGGATGCCGTTTTGGTGGACTGTGCAACCTGCGGCGCCGCGTTGAAGAACGAGTATCCCCACCTGCTCAAAGATCTGCGTGAGCTCGGCGAGAAGGTGACGGACGAGGAGATCAAGGCGGCCGAGCTGCTTTCCTCCAAGACGATGGAAGTTACGGTATTCATCGAAGCCCACAAGGATTGGCTTCCCAAAATGGGCGAAAGCGGGAAGAAGATCCGGGTGACCTATCACGACCCGTGCCACATGGCGAAAGGGATGAAGGTTACCGCCCAGCCGAGGAATATCCTCAAATCGATTCCCGGTGTGGAATATGTCGAGATGCCCGGCGCCATCGACTGCTGCGGCGGCGGCGGCTCCTTCCAGGTAGAGCATGCGGAGACCTCGGCGAAGATCACCAAACGCAAGATCGACAACATCGGCGCCACCAAGGCCCAGGTGGTGGCGACCTGCTGTCCGGGGTGCAACGTCACGATTTCCAATCACCTGGATCCGGCAGGCGGCGTCCGGACGATGCATCCTGTCCAGCTTCTCCAGATGGCGCTGAACCGTTAGCCGGGAACCTGATGTGCGCGGGTCATGGCGGGGAAAAAGTGGAAAAACCGGCCATCTGTTCTTGACAGTCGCGCAGGAAGAGTGATAGGGGAAGGCGAAGATTCCGAAAGACGAAGGGTGTTTCGAAGCGGGTAACGGACTGGTTTTCTGTCGTTTGGCCGATCGTCCGGTGACGATCATCATGGGTCGTTTGTTTGACCCGAAATCAAGAAGGAGGATTTATGACCAAGAAAGTGAAGCAGGACAAGGAAGTGAAGGGATCGCGTCGTAATTTCCTGAAGAAGGCGGCCGTGGTAGCCGGCGGTGCCGCGGGCGTCATGGGCTTCCCCGGCGTGATGAAGCTTTCGGCGGCGGCGCCGATCAAGTGGAAAATGCAGACCTGCTGGGACGCCGGGACGGTCGGGTACACCCTGTTCCAGAATTTCTGCAAGAAGGTCGGTGAGATGACCGAGGGCAAGCTGACGATCGAAGGTCTGCCCGCCGGCGCGATCGTCGGGACCTTCGAGATGTTCGACGCGGTGAAAGCCGGCGTCTTCGATGCCTACCACAGCTTCGACGTCTACTGGCCCGGGAAGGTTCCCGCGTGCACCTTCCTCTCCTCCTACCCGTTTGCGATGGACCGCCCCGACCAGTGGGACACTTGGTATGGCGCCCTGGGCGGGAAGGAGATCGCCCGCGAGGCATACGGCAAGCACAACATGATGTACCTCGGACCGATCCAGCATGACGACAACCTGATCCACTCCAAGGTGCCGATCCGCTCGTTTGAGGATTTCAAGGGCAAGAAGATCCGGTATCCGGGCGGGATCATCGCCGACATCTACCGCGCCGCCGGCGTCTCCACGGTTCTGCTGCCGGGCGGCGAGGTCTATCCGGCCCTGGAAAAGGGGGTCATCGACGCCTCCGACTTCGTCGGCTGGGCCGTCAACTACAACCTGGGGTTTGCCGAGATCGCCAAGTACATCATCATCGGCCCGCCCTCCACCCCGTGTCTGCACCAGCCCTGCGACTTAATGAGCATCGAGGTGAACATGAACAGATGGAAGGCGCTGCCCAAGCACCTCCAGGTTCTTCTCGAAGCTGCCGTCGCCTGGCACTCCATCGACCACTACGTGGGCAACCAGAAGGCCGACCTCGAGGCGATTCCCAAGTATCTGGCCAAGGGTGTGGAAATCATCCGCCTGAAGGATTCGGACATCGAGAAATTCCAGAAGTTCGCCCCCGAGCTCTGGGTGACCTGGGCGAAGAAGGACCCGCTGGCGATGAAGGCGTTCAAGTCCCAGTGGGAGTTCATGAAGTCCATGAAGATGGGTTACTACAAGGATTCGGACATGGTGGACCGCAACGGGAAGAAAATCGTCCTCTAAGTCGATTTTCGGCGGGGGAAGGATAGATTTCCTTCCCCCGCTTTTCTGATCAATATTGGAAAGGTTGGATCAATGGACTTGAGAACCTTTATGATGGCCGTCGAGAAGACGAACCTATTCGTCGGCAAGCTGATGGCCTATGTATCGCTGATCTGCGTCGTCGTGATCTCCTTTGAAGTGACCATGCGCTACGTCTTCGGCATGCCGACGAACTGGGGTCATGAACTCATGTATTCCCTGTTCGCCATGTACTACGTCATGGTGGTGGGTACCTGCCACTACTATCGAGCCCATGTGCGGGTCGATGTTATATACGCCACCCGCAGCCCGCGGACGAAGGCGATCATGGATCTGATCACCTCCGTATTCTTTTATGCCTTTGTGCTGGTCTACATCTACACCTCCTGGAACTTCTACTGGAGTTCGCAAACGATGAACGCCGGCAACAGCTTCCTGGGGATTGAAATTCCCGGCGAGGCTTCCTTCACGGACTGGGCCCCTCCCTACTATCAGATCAAGTTCCTGATGCCTTTCGGCGGCGTGCTCCTCCTTCTGCAGGGCATCGTCTGGACCATCCGGGACGCCCACATGGCCTTTACGGGGAGGGAATTTAAATGAGCATTGAATGGATCACAATACTGATCTTCGGCAGCATGGTGTTTGTCATGTTCCTGGGCCTGCCGGTGGCCTTCGCCACCGGGTTCGTGGGCATCCTCTTCACGACGATTTTCATGGGACCGGAGTCCGTCAACATTGTCCCGACGCGAATCTTCGGCCTGATGACCAACTACCTGCTGGACGCCATCCCGCTGTTCATCCTGATGGCGAACATCCTCGAGCGAAGCGGGATCATCGAGGACATCTACATGATGGTCTACCACTGGCTGGGCTGGTTGAAGGGCGGCGTCGCAACGGCCACCGTGGCCGCCTGCACGATGATGGCCGCGATGGCCGGCGTCGTCGGGGCCACCGAGGTGACCATGGGCATGATTGCGCTGCCCCAGATGCTCAACCGCAAATACGACAAGGGGATCGCCTTGGGCGGCATCCTGGCCGGCGGCACGCTGGGGATCCTGATTCCCCCCAGCGTCATGCTGATCGTCTACGGGATGGTGGACAACTCCTCGATCGGCCAGCTCTACGCCGGGGCCTTCATCCCGGGATTCATGCTGGCGGGGCTATTCATCCTCTACATCACGATCCGCTGCTACATCAACCCGACACTCGGCCCCCCCGTTCCCAAGGCGGAACGGCTCGATTGGGCCGGCCTGTTCCGGGTGGCGCTGCCGATCATTCCCGGCGCCATCCTGATCTTCCTGGTCCTCGGGACGATCGTCCTCGGGGTGGCGGCCCCGACGGAGGCGGCCGGCGTCGGTTGCCTCGGGGCCTGGATCATCGCCAAGATCAAGGGGCGCATGCCCTTTAAGGAACTGGTCCAGGCGGCGGAAAACACGATCAAGGCCACGGGCATGGTCATGTGGACCATGTTCGGGGCGAATATCTTCATCGCGCTGTATATCATGGTCGGCGGCGGGGATTTCGTCAGCTCCCTGCTTCTGGGCTCCGGTCTGAGCAAGTGGGTCATCGTCTGGATTATGATGGGCATCCTGCTCTTCCTGGGCTGCTTCATCGACTGGGTCGGGATCGTCATGCTGGCCGTTCCGCTGTTCGGGCCGATCATCCGTACGCTCGGCTTCGATCCGATCTGGTTCGGGGTGCTGTTCGCCGTGAATCTCCAGATGTCCTTTCTGACGCCGCCCTTCGGCATGTCGCTCTTCTACCTCAAGAGCGTGTCACCGCCGGAGGTCTCCACGGTGGACGTCTGGAAGGCGGCCTTTCCGTTCCTGGGACTTCAGTTCATCGGTGTGGTTCTGTGCATGTATTTCCCGGACATCATCCTCCTCGCGCCAAGGGTGCTTTTCAGGGGTTGATTCGGAGGCGGTCGCTGAAAAGTTTTGCGGTATTGAAGGTTCGGCAGCGGGTTTAAGATCCGTTGCCGAATCTTCTCTTTGAAAACGGACAGGGGATGCAAACGGGGCAGAATACGCAAAAAGAGATCGTTTTTCAGGCCCCGGCGCCCTTCATGGCGGTCTTCTACGGGATTCTGCTGGTCTGGACCGTCGGCACGGTGCCGCTGATCTACCGGCAGTTCCAGCAGGGGCGATTCGGGGGAGACTGGCCGTACGCGTTGATGATCGGCTTCTTCTATCTGTACTGCTGGTTTTGGGCCCTCGGCCTCTTCTACCGGGTCAACATGGATGCCGAGGGGCAAATCCGGCTGAAGAGCATTCGGAGAACCCTGGAGCTGTCCGCCGGACAGGTGCGGGCGATCGAGGGATCCCGTTTTTCGGGCGGGTTCGGTTTTGTCCGCTTCAAACTGCCCCGGGAGAGCGGCTATCTCTTTTGTCATCGAAGAAACAAGGAGCTGGATGAGATTTTCGCGGGGATACGGAAGATGAATCCCCTGTTGAGATGCGTCCGAATATAACCTTCGGGCCCGGCGATGATCGGCGGGCCTGAACTCAAGCGGAAGGAGAGCATGCAATGACCCAGATGTTTACCATTCCCGGGAATACCCTGCTGGTCGTGGGCGTTTTCATCGTCCTGGCCACCATCGGTTTTGTCGTCTACGGTTTTGTCAAGGGCTGGAAGAACGTGATGCCGGATTATGACAAGAAAAAAGAAGAATTGACGATCGACGGTTAGAAACCCCGTTACCATGCCCGCCCTGCGCCGCGAAAACAGGGCGGGCATTCCTCCCGGTTCCCGGTTTGGCGGCTTCCGGTTCATCCCCCGTTTTCGAGCATGAAACGGCGCCGTTTTCACTCTTCTCTTCCACCGAACAAGTTCCGATTCGTCCGATTCTCACCGGGCCGTGCACGAAACGGTGCGATCCCTGATCTCGTTATTCCCCATCCCGCAACCTCTCCGCGGGAAGAAACCCATTGGCGGTCCATGCCGGGGATGGATTTCGCAACGTGTTTCCATCGGCTGCGAATCTGGCATTTTCCTTGCGTAATCCCTTCCGCGGAGCGGTCAAAGAACACAGCCGCGGCAGACGAGCGTCATCGGAAAGGAAGGTTCATGCAGATCATCGGCGACCGGATCGACGCAACCCGAAAATACATCGCCCAGGCGATCGTGACCCGAAACCGAGGCTTCCTTCGGAGTGAGGTCATGGACCAGACGGCTTCCGGCGCCGATTATCTCAATGTAAATGCGGCGATCTTCGGCGAGGACGAAGAGAAGCACCTTCGCTGGTTGATCGAGGTCGTCCAGGAGGCGACGGATATCCCGCTCTGCATCGACAGCCCGAATCCGACGGTCATTGAAAAGGTCCTGCCGCTGGTGAACCAAACGCCGATCATCAATGCGATCACATTGGCGACAGAGCGGATGGACGCGATGCTTCGTCTCGTGGTCGCGTATGAGACCCGGGTCATTGCATCCTGCCTGGCATCCAGCGGAACCGCGGAAACCGCTGAGGAGAAGATCGAAATTGCGGGCCGCCTGATAAAGATCATCACCGACGCCGGGGTGCCGCTGGATCGCCTGTATGTCGATCCATTGGCCTACTCCCTTTCCACCAATACAAAGTCGGCGCGCGCGACGCTCTGTGCCATCGATCGGATCATGCAGAGCTTCCCCGGGGTGCATACCACCTGCTGTCTGAGCACCGTTTCCTATGGTTTGCCCGCCCGACATCTGCTCCATCGGACCTTTCTGGCCGCGGCGATGGAGAGGGGGCTGGATTCGGCGATCATCGATCCGACGGATTCGCGACTGTATGCGGTCATTGCCGCGGGCAATTTGATATCGGGACGGGATGAATGCTGTCTGAATTATATTCGCGCCTTCCGGGAGGGGAGGCTGGAACAGACTTGAACCGCCGGATGAAAAAGGAAGCTGGCAAGATGGGGTCTTTCGCGAGGAGGGTTTAACGGAATGTTCAGAATAACGGATCTCGACCCGAGAAAACTGCAGGACTGGCAGGTGGCCGAAGAGGCCGAAAAACACATGAAGACAATTTCCCAACTGGCCGACGAGGCGGGCATCGAGGAAGACGAACTGCTGCCGATGGGCCATCATGTCGGCAAGGTGGACTTCATGAAGCTCCTCCGGCGTCTGGAGGGAAAACCGAACGGAAAGTATATCGACGTGACGGCGATTACCCCCACCCCGCTCGGGGAGGGGAAAAGCACGACCGTCATGGGTCTCGTGCAGGGGCTGGCCGGGTGCGGGAAAAAGGTGACCGGCGCGATCCGTCAGCCTTCGGGAGGGCCCACCTTCAATATCAAGGGAAGCGCGGCCGGCGGCGGCCTTTCGCAGTGCATCCCGCTGACCCCCTTTTCGCTGGGCCTCACCGGCGACATCGACTGCGTGGCCAACGCCCACAACCTGGCGATGACGGCGCTGACCTCGCGGATGCAGCACGAATTCAACTACGACGATGCGATCCTCGCTTCGAAAAACCTCAAACGCCTCGACATCGATCCGCGAAACGTTCAGATGAAGTGGGCGATCGACTTCTGCGCCCAGTCTCTCCGGGAAATCGTGATCGGTATCGGCGGGGAAATGGACGGCTTTATGATGAGCTCCGGTTTCGCCATTACCGTGAGCTCGGAGATCATGGCGATCCTCTCCGTGGCGACGGACCTCCGGGATCTTCGGGAGCGGATGGGGAAGATCATCGTGGCCTACAGCAGAAAAGGGGATCCGGTGACGACCGCCGACCTGGATGTGGCGGGAGCGATGACCGCCTGGATGGTCAAGGCGATCAATCCGAACCTCCTCCAAACCGTCGAGGGGCAGCCGGTCTTCGTCCATGCCGGACCCTTCGCGAACATCGCCGTCGGCCAGAGTTCGATCATCGCCGACCGCGTGGCGCTGAAACTGGCCGATTATCATGTGACGGAGAGCGGGTTCGGCGTAGACATCGGGTTCGAGAAGTTCTGCAACATCAAATGCCGGCTGAGCGGACTGACGCCCAACTGCGCCGTGATCGTGGCCACGGTCCGGGCGCTGAAAATGCACGGCGGCGGGCCGCAGGTGGCGCCGGGGAAGAAGCTCGATCCTGCCTACACGACCGAAAACCTCCCGCTGCTGGAAAAGGGATTTGACAATCTGTTGGCCCATATTGAGACGGTCCAAAAATCGGGAATCAATCCGGTGGTCTGCATCAACAGTTTTCATACCGATACAAAGGCGGAAATCGCGCTGCTCCGTTCCTTGACCGAGCAGGCGGGGGCGCGGGTGGCGCTGTCCGAGCACTGGCTCAAGGGCGGCGAGGGTGCGCGGGAGCTGGCCGACGCGGTGATCGAGGTCTGTGAAAAGGAGAGCCGTTTCCGGCTCCTGTACGAGGACGCGCTTCCGCTGCGCGGACGGATCGAGATGATCGCAAAGGAGGTTTACGGAGCGGACGGCGTTCACTATTGGCCGCAGGCCCTGGAGAAGGCCAAACGGTTCGAGGCCGATCCCGAGCTCAGGACCTTCAGCACCTGCATGGTCAAGACCCATCTAAGCCTCACGCATGATCCTGCGATCAAGGGGCGGCCGCGGGAATGGACGCTCCCGATCCGGGACATCCTGATTTACGGGGGCGCGAAATTTCTGGTGCCGGTGGCCGGCGAGATCAAGCTGATGCCCGGGACGGCCTCCGATCCGGCGTATCGCCGGATCGACGTCGATTGCGAGACGGGTCGGGTGAAGGGACTCTTTTAAAAGGAGAGATATATGTCGGCAACATTGATCAGCGGAGGCGAGATCGCC
Organism: Syntrophaceae bacterium UBA5619; assembly: GCA_002424545.1. Lineage (GTDB taxonomy): Bacteria > Desulfobacterota > Syntrophia > Syntrophales > UBA5619 > UBA5619. The sequence continues at coordinate 35,357 of DIKL01000044.1, read as the reverse complement.
CGGAAGGTTCGCGAGGAGATCGCGACGGAAACGGCGAACCTGAAGGAAAAATTCCAAATCGCTCCGGGGCTCGTCACGATTCTGGTCGGCGAGAATCCGGCCTCGATGAGCTATGTGACGGCCAAACAGAAAACCGCCAAGGCGCTCGGATTTTACTCCATCCAGGACAACCGGACGGCGACCATTCCCGAGGCGGAACTGCTCGCACTGATCGAACGATACAATCGGGATCCGAAGATCCACGGGATCCTGGTGCAACTGCCGCTTCCGAAGCAGATCGATGAGACCAAGATCCTCTTCGCCATCGACCCGAAGAAGGATGTCGACGGATTTCATCCGGTGAACGTGGGAAAGATGGTGATCGGCGAGGCGGACTTTCTGCCCTGCACGCCGGCGGGGATTCAGCAGTTGCTGATCCGGTCGGGCGTTTCGATAGACGGGGCGGAGGTGGTCGTCGTCGGACGGTCGAACATTGTCGGCAAGCCGATCGCCAACATCCTGCTGCAGAAGCAGCGGGGGGCGAACGCGACGGTCACGATCTGCCACACGGGCACGAAGGAGATGGCCTTCCACACCCGGCGGGCGGACATCCTGATCGTCGCGGCCGGAAGGCCCCGGGCCATCACCGCGGATATGGTCAAGGAGGGGGCGGTCGTGATCGATGTGGGCGTCAACCGGATCGGAAAGACCCCCGAGGGGAAGGCCATCCTTTGCGGCGATGTGGATTTCGATGCGGTCAGGGAGAAGGCGGGGATGATTACGCCGGTTCCCGGGGGCGTAGGGCCGATGACCATCACGATGCTGATGGTCAACACGCTGAAGGCGGCGAAACTCTCGGCCGGGCTAAAATAGCGGTCAAGCAGATTTCCTCCGACCGAGGTATTTGACGCAGGATTCTTCAACCCAAAGAGCACTTTGAATTTCATTGCAAATGGTATAAGTGAGCCCTACCAAAACATGCGTCCGGGATAGACGGAACCGTGAATTTCATTACGGCGGGAGGATCGCATATTGGAAAATCGTTTCAGACAATCCCTGCTGGATCCGCAGACCTTCTCGGTTACCTGGGAACTTGTGCCGGGAAGAGGGGCGCGGGAGAAGGCCCAGCAGAACGCGCTGACGGCCGCGGAGCAGGCGGCCAGGGGGGGGCGGATTCACGCGCTGACGATTACCGACAATCCCGGCGGAAACCCGGCGATTCTCGCCGATTGCCTGGGTTCCGAAATCCTGCGACTCGGCATCGAACCTCTCATTCACTTCACCTGCAAGGACAGAAACCGCAACCAGATCGAAAGCGAGCTCTATGCGCTGGACCGTGCGGAGGTGCGCAACCTTCTCGTCATGAGCGGCGACTATCCGGCGACCGGCTTCCGGGGAAGACCGGAGCCGGTCTTCGACCTCGATCCGATCCATACCCTCGACCTGATTTCGGAAATGAACCGTGGTTTCGAGTATCCCGCTCCCCGGGGAACCATCCGCAATCAGCCGAGCGACTTTTTCGCGGGCGCCGCCGTGTCCCCGTTCAAGGCGACCGAAGCGGAACAGATGGCCCAGTATTTCAAACTGCGAAAAAAAATCGTCGCGGGCGCGCAATTCGTTGTGACGCAGCTTGGCTACGATGCGCGCAAGTTTCACGAGATACTGCAATTCATGAGGCTGGGCGGCCATAACGTCCCGCTGGTGGGAAACATCTATGTTCTCAACTTCGGAGCGGCCAAACTGATGAATCAAAACCGGATCCCGGGGTGTGTTGTCACGGACAAACTCCTGACGGCGCTGGATGGGGAGAGGAACGAACCGGACAAGGGCGTGAAGGCGCGATTGCTCCGCGCCGCCCGGATGTATGCGATCCTGAAGGGGATGGGATTCAACGGCGTCCATATCGGCGGCCACAATCTGCGGTATGAAGAGGTTGAAGAGATCATCGCTCAGGGGGAATCCCTCGTTCCCGTATGGCCGGAGCTGATCACGCATTTCGATCACCCGCAACCGGACGGATTCTATTTCTATCAGAGGGATCCGCGAACGGGCCTCAATACCCAAACACCGACGGAGAGGAGCGGGAAACCTCTTGACGCGCCCGTCGGATTTTCCTATAAAAACTCCCGGCTGTTTCACCGGTTGTTGTTCGAACCGGGAAAGAACCTGTTCGATGTCATGCAATCGGTCTGCCGGAGGGTGGAAGGGACAAAAATCGAAGGTCTTTTCCACAAATTTGAGCATCTTTCAAAGGTCCTGCTGTTCGACTGCAAGGATTGTGGAGATTGCGCGCTGACGGATGTGGCCTATAACTGTCCGATGTCCCGCTGCCCGAAGCATCAGCGAAACGGGGCCTGCGGCGGCAGCTTCAACGGCTGGTGCGAGGTTCATCCCGGAAAGAGACATTGCGTTTATGTGGAAGCCTATGCCAGGCTGAAACATTACGGGGAAGAGTCGCGTCTGAACGACGCGCCCGTTCCTCCCTGCAACTGGGATTTTTATCAGACCTCCTCCTGGATCAACTTCTACCTCGGAAGGGATCATACGGCCCGTAGGCTGGGAATCCCCGAAGTGCAAAAGAAAGGAGAATAGATATGCTGATTGTTGCCGAGAGGATCAATGCGTCGCGAAAGTCGATCGCCCAGGCCATTTCGGCCGCCGACCGGGCGTTCATCCAGGGGGAGGCCAAGGCGCAGGCCGCGGCCGGCGCCCATTACATCGACGTCAATGCCGGCACCTTTGTCGGGGAGGAGACGGAAAAACTCAGATGGATCGTCGAGGCAGTGCAGGAGGTGACCGATCTGCCCCTTTCCATCGACAGCCCGGACCCGGAGGTGATTCGGGCGATCCTGCCGCTGGTCAAAAAAACGCCGATGATCAATTCCATCACGCTGGAGCCTGTGCGGCTCGCGGAAATCCTGCCGCTCGTGGTCGCGAACAAGACCAGGATCATCGCGCTTTGTCAGTCGGAGGAGGCGATGGCTGAGACGGCGGACGACAAGGTTAGGCTTGCGGGTCTGCTCGTCGAGCGGCTGACCGCGGCCGGCGTTCCTCTGGACGATATCCACATCGATCCGCTGGTCTATCCGCTGTCGACCAATCCGAAGTCGGCGGCCGCCACGCTCGAGGCGATCCGCCGGATCATGAAAGAATTCCCCGGCGTCCATACGGTCTGCGGTTTGACGAATGTCTCCTTTGGTCTTCCCGCGAGAAAATTGGTCAATCGGGCGTTCCTGGCAGCGGCTATTGCGATGGGACTCGATTCGGCGATCATTGATCCGACGGACAAACTTCTCTTCGCGATGCTGAAAGCCTCAACCGTGATCGCCGGCAAGGACGACTTCTGCATGGATTATATCTGCGCGTTCCGCGAGGGGCGTGTCGAATAAAAAATATTAGACACGGATATTGGGAAGGCATACGCAAGGTGAGAGGAGAGACGATGAAGAGGGAGCTGAAACCGAATTTCGAGAGGGTCATGACGGCGCTCCACTGCGAGGAGCCTGACCGGGTACCCCAGGGGGACTGGCATGTGGACCAGAGACCCAAGGAGGCCTTCATGGGGAGAACAGTGAAAACTCTACAAGATCATGTCGATTTCTGGTATGAGGCCGGTTACGACTATGTAACCGCATCCTCGGGTATTCTGGAACCAGTCCGGGCGCCCGAAGGGATGACGGTGAAGGGTGAGGGGGTTCACACCGAGTATGGAGACAGGGTTTCCCGGGAGTGGGCGCACACCCATGAGGGGGTCCTGACGAATTGGGATAAGTTCGAGAAGCACAGGTGGCCAAAAGTCGATGATATGGATCTCTCCAAATGGGAGACCTTTGACAAGATCCTTCTGAAAGGGATGAAGGCAATCCTGCTCTTGGGGAAGATCTACACCACAGCCTGGATGTACATGGGGGCAGAGACCTTCTTCAACGCGCTGGAGCAGAACGAGGAACTCGTAGCGGCAATCATCAACCGGATCGGCGAAATCCAGTACGAAACCTTCCTCCGGGTTATCGAGCACCCCTGCGTGGGGGCCGTGCTCAATCCCGACGATATCGCATTTAACACGGGTCTTTTGGTCCACCCGAAGTATCTGAGAAGATATGTCTTCCCCTGGTACAAGAAAATGGGGAAGATCTGCCGGGAGAAGGGAATCGGTTTCATCTTCCACAGCGACGGAGACTGCACGGAGGCCATGGATGATCTGATCGACTGTGGATTCCACGGCTTCAATCCCATCCAGCCCAACGCCATGAACATCGGTGAGGCGAAGAAAAAGTGGGGGAAGAAGCTCTGCCTCATCGGGAACATCAACCTCGATTCGACCCTGACCCTGGGGACACCTGCGGATATCCGGGCGGAGGTGTACGAGAGGATCCGAACGATCGCTCCGGGCGGTGGCTATATGGTTTCCTCGTCCAACTCCATCACTGACTATGTCCCCGTGGCCAACATGAGAGCACTCCTCGATGCGACCTATGAATTCGGTCAATATCCGATCCGGCTCGAAGAGGGCGGCGTCCGGGGAAAATTCTGGACCTCCCAGACGAAGGTACGCAAAACCGAAACGACCAAGTTAACAACGGGTCTCAACGCGGATGCCTACGCCGAGGCTTTGATTGCAAACGATATCCCCACGGCGATCTCCATGATGCAGAAGGATATCGACGGCGGGATGGCCGCTCAGGAGGTTGTTTCCCGGGGTTTGATCCCGGCGATCACGATCGTGGGAGAACAATTTCAGAACGGTCAAATCTATATCCCGGAGATGATGATCGCTGCACGGGCTATGTCGGCGACGCTTGACCACTTCAAGCAGGTTCTGGCCGGGCAGGGTGAGGCGAAGAAGCTGGGAACGGTCGTGATCGGAACGGTTCTGGGGGACCTCCACGATATCGGCAAGAACCTGGTGGCGATGATTCTCAAGGGGCAGGGCTTCCAGGTGGTGGATATGGGTGTATCGGTGAGCACAACGAAGTTCGTTCAGGCGGTCAAGGAGAAGAAACCCGAAATTCTGGCAATGAGCGCCCTTTTGACAACGACAATGACCGAAATGAAGAACACTATTGATGCGCTGAAGTCGGAGGGTCTCCGCGATAAAGTGAAGGTGGTTGTAGGCGGCGCCCCCGTGACGCCGGCATTTGCGGCGCAGATCGAGGCCGACGGCAACTCCTATGACGCTCCGGGAGCGGCAAAGCTCTGCAAGGAACTACTTCCATAGGCAGGGGAATCTGTTTCACCGGACCGGTGCAGCAATGGGCTGCAAAGGCGGGGAAGCATAAGCTTGTTCAATTAGGAGGGAAAAAACATGGGAAAGTCAAGGCGTGAGTTTCTAAAAAAGGCTGGGGTCGTTGCGGCGGCCGGAGCGGGTGTCGTTCTGACGGGGAGCAGAAGGCTGTACGCCAAGGATGCGGAGAAGGTGTACAAATGGAAAATGGCCACGCCGTGGGCGACGGGAATGCCCCTTTACACGAACATGGCCAAGATCCTGCCGGATGTCGTCAAGAAGCTCAGCAACGGAAGGCTGATCATCGACATCTTCCCGGCGGGGGCGATTGCCCCGGCCCTGGAAGTGGTTGACGCCGCCAGAAGGGGGGTCTGCCAGATCGCCCACACCTGGCCGGGCTACGACATCGGTATTTCCACGGGTTCGGCGATCATCGGGGGGTTTGCCGGCAGTCCGAACTCGGAGGTGATGATGCACTGGATCTATGCCGGTGGCGGATACAAGATCTGGCAGGATTTCCGGCGGGACAAATTCAACGTGATCGCCTTCCCGGGGGGGATGCGCCCCACCGAGGTCTTCGCCCATTCCCACAAACCGATCCGTTCGCTTGCGGACATGAAAGGTTTCAAGATGCGGACTGTCGGGGCCTGGGCCGATATCCTCCCCAAACTGGGCGCTACCGTGATCACCCTACCCGGCGGTGAGGTGCTGCCGGCCCTGGAGAGAAAGGTGATCGATGCGACGGAATGGGCCTGCGCCGGGGAAAACCTGCCGATGGGATTCCACGAGGTGGCCAAGTATATCATCATCCCCGGGATCCATCAGCCGAGCGCTCCTTTTGAATTTGTCGTGAACGTCAAAGCCTGGGAGGAGTTGCCGGCGGACCTCAAGGCCATCGTGGAGGACGCAACGAAGGTTGCCATGCTGGAATCTTGGACCTATCTCGGTGCCCTCGACATGGGGGCGATGGAAACCTTCAAAAAGAAGGGAAACACGATCATCGAACTGGATGTGGAGGTGCAGAAGGCGGCATACAAGCTGGGGCTGGAATGGGGGCAGGAAGCAGCCGCCAAGGATCCGTGGACAAAGAAGCTCTTCGAATCCCAGGTGAACTTCGGCAAGAAATGGGAGGTTGTCGAAAAAACAAGATCGCTCAAGTATTGATGAAACCGTACCGGGCGTCCGCGGTGAACGGACGCCCGGCGGGTTTCTCTTGAAACCGCTTCACCTTGTTTAATGAAGGAGGGAGAGATTACTATGACGGCATCGTTTATCCAGCTCATCGACCGCCTGAGCGCATGGACGGGAAGATGGATCGCCTGGGTCATCATCCCCAACGTGCTGGCGCTCGTCTATGAAGTCATTGCACGCTACTTTCTCAATAGCCCTACCATCTGGTCCTATGAGGTGACCTATTTCCTCTACGGGAGCCATTACCTGCTGGGTGCGGCCTATGTCCTTTCCATCGATGCGCACATCCGGATCGACATCCTCACCTCCCACCTCACGCCGCGGACGAGGGCCAAGATCGATCTCGCTGGCTATCTGCTCCTCTTTTTCCCGGTGATTCTCGTCCTCATCTGGGCAGGAGGAGAGTATGTCGCGCAGTCTTTCGAGATGGGTGAAAAATCGGGTCTCAGCCCGTGGAGACCTTATCTCTATCCATACAAGGCGTTGATAACGATCAGTTTTATTCTTCTCCTGCTGCAGGGAATATCTTGTTTTATCCGGAACATCACCTTGCTGGCGAAAGGAGAGAAGCCATGATGGAAAACATCTCCCTGTTCATGTTTCCCGTGATGATCCTGGTCGTATTTTCTGGATTCCCCGTCGTATTCTGCCTCATGGGAATCTCGCTTTTCTTCGGCATCGTCGGTTTCGGACCGGAGATCCTCCCCATGCTCATCCGCCGGGTCTACAGCATGGCTGACAACTATGTCCTCGCGGCCGTACCGCTGTTCATCTTCATGGGAACGATGCTGGAGCGTTCGGGAATTGCCAAGATCCTCTTTGAGACGATCAGCCTCTGGACAGGCCGGGTCCGGAACGGCCTGGCCGTGACGACGATCCTGATGTGCACCATCATCGCTGCCTGCACGGGGATCATCGGCGCCGCGGAGGTGATGGTCGGGGTGATGGCCATGCCGCCGATGCTGAAGCGGAAATACAACCATGCCCTGATCGCAGGCACGATCATCGCCGGAGGGGCGCTCGGCACCATCATCCCGCCCAGCGTCGTCACCGTCGTCTACGGTCCAGCTGCGGGGATCTCCGTCGGCCGCCTCCTGATCTCTACGATCTTTCCCGGCCTCCTGCTTTCTTCAGTTTTTGTGATCTATATCGTCATCCGCTCCTATACACAGAAGGGCTTTGCACCGCCGATATATGCTGGGGATCTGGAGATTCCCCTGTCGCGGAAACTCAAGGCCACGGTCATGGGGATGCTGCCGTCCGTTGCCCTGATCTTCAGCGTGATAGGCACCATCGTCCTGGGGTATGCCGCCCCCACGGAAGCCGCCGCCCTCGGAGCCTTCGGAAGCGTGCTGCTGACGATCGGCTACGGCAACTTCACCTTGGGGGTGCTGAAAGAGGCGATGCTCCAAACGCTCAAGATCTCCAGCATGATGATGCTGATCCTGACCGGAGGGGCCATGTTCAGCGGGGTCTTCCTCGGGCTCGGGGGCAGTGAAGCCACGGAGAGTCTTCTCTCGGCCATGAACATGGGGCCGTGGGCGGTTGTCGTTTTCTTTCTCATTGTCGCCTATTTAGCAGGTTTTCTTCTCGACTGGGGGAGCGTCCTTCTGATCTTCGTCCCGATCTTTTCACCGATCATCGACAAGCTGGGTTTCGACCCGATCTGGTTCGGTACCCTCTTCATCATGATGATCCAGACCTCCTATCTGACGCCGCCGATGGCAACCGGGATCTTCTATCTCAAGGGGATTGCCCCGCCCGAGATGACGACACAATCGATATTCCGGGGAGTTGTCCCATTCATGATGCTTCAACTTGTGGCCATTGCCATTGTAGTAATCTTTCCAGACATTGCCCTCTGGCTGCCGGAGAAGCTGATCGGTTGGAATTAGAATGGAGAAAAGCAACACGCTGCCCAAGAGATCCCGTAAAGCGGTAAACATCTGCGGTCCGAACAAAGAAAGGAGTCACTCACGATGAACAAAAAAGAACGCATCCTCATGACCATGCGGGGCGAAACCCCGGACATGCTGCCCTATACACCGCGCTTCGACCTCTGGTACAATTCCAACGCCTACCGGGGAACCCTGCCCAAACGCCATCAGGGGCGAAGCCACGATGAAATCGCCCGGGCGGAAGGATGGGCCCTGCACAAGGTGATCCCGGAACTCCTGGAAGTGGTCGATCCCTGGGAGAACCTGACCCGTGGCATCGGGCTCTACAGCCTCAAGGAAAACGGCTACAAGATCAACTTCTCACCCAACGTCCGTCTCGAGGTCCGGAAGACCCGCCAAGGCGATGAGGAATCCACGCGGGTGGAGTACCACACTCCCAAAGGGTTGGTCAGCACCAAGGAAGTGATCAACGAGGAGATGCGCAATGCCGGCGTTTCCATCACCTGGGTGCAGGAGCATGCCATCAAGCGGCCGGAGGATTACGAAATCTGGTCCTATGTTTTTGAAAACATCACGGTAACCCCGGACTATGAACGTTACCGGGCCTGGCAGAACCGGATTGGCGACGACGGCGTGGCTGTGATGATGGGCAGTTTCTCCGCCTCGCCCATTCACCACATCCAACGTGATTTTCTGGATGCCACTGAGTTTTTCCTTCATTACAAGGATCATGCAAGGGAAATGTGCCGCTTGGCCGGGGCTATTGAACAAGTGTACGAGCAAATCCTCAGGGTGGTAGGTGATTCGCCTGCCGAAGTGGTCCTGTGGGGCGCGAACTTCGACGACATGATTACCTACCCGCCCTATTTTAGGAAAGAGTTTTACCCCTGGATTCGGAAGGCCTCCGACTATCTGGCCGCGAAAGGCAAACTGGTGATCTGCCACTGCGACGGCGAGAACCAGGGCCTCATCGATCTGATTGCCGATTCGGGCATGCACGTGGCCGAGGCGGTCTGCTGCGCGCCCATGACCAAGCTGCCGATCGAAACCTACTGCGAGCGCTGGTGTAAATCCGGGAAACTGACCCTCATGGGCGGCCTGATCCAGTCCATGCTTTCGCCAGCCACCTCGAGCTTGGAGGATCTCAATGCCTACCTTGACCATTTCTTCAAGGCGGTGGCGCCGGGCAGCCGCATCATCCTGTCCGTGGCCGATACCACCCCTCCGAATGCCGATTTCGACCGTCTGGCGATGATCGGAGAGCGTGTTGGAAAAGAGGGCCGTCTTCCCCTTCAGGCCGGCGCTTTCCGTCCCCTGACCGAGGCGCAGTTGAAGCCGGAAAGCGGGCGGATGGCTCAACAGGCGGTGCGCGACGAGATCTTCCCGACCGTCCACGCGGACGTGCTTTCCGGCAACGATACCGGTATCAAGGTTCACATCCAGGATCTTCTGAGCCGGGGGGTGAACGCCAAGGAGATTCTCAACCGTGGCATGCTCAGCGCGATGGAGGTGATCAGCGGACGTTTCCGCGAAGGCACGGTGTTTATTCCCGAGGTATTGCTCTCTGCCCGTGCCATGAAAGAGGCCCTGGTCGTGCTCGAACCCTATCTGGCACAAGAGAAGAAGGATGTGACCGGAAAAATACTCCTCGGTACGGTGCGCGGCGATTTGCATGACATCGGCAAGAACATGGTGGCAACCATGCTGCGCGGGGTCGGTTTCGATGTGGTGGACCTCGGGATCAATGTCACAACGGATGTTTTCGTTGCGGAGGTTGAAAAGCAACAGCCCGACATTTTAGGGATGTCGGCTCTGCTGACCACCACCATGCCCGAGATGAAGAAAACCATCGATGCGCTCATTGCCGGCGGTCTGCGGGAGCAGGTCAAGGTCGTGGTGGGCGGTGCGCCGCTCAACGAAAAGTTTGCCCGGGATATCGGGGCGGATGGATATGGGAGCGATGCGGGGGCCGGTGTGGATTTGGTCAGACAGTTGCTAAAAGGGAATGTCTCTCGTTAGATCCGGTTAGGGGAAGGTAAATGATGAAAGCGACGCCATACAATCTCTTCATGTCGGCTCTCTACGGCGGCAGAAAAGGGATCCGTCCTCCGGCGGGGAATCCCACATCGATCGCCTGCGTGGAACTGATGAAAGCCTGCGGGGCCTTCTTCCCGGAGGCCCATCTGAACGCCCGCGCAATGGCCGACCTGGCCCTGGCGGGCCATGAACTGGCGGGTTTTGACACGGTCATGCCGGAATACAGCGTTCATCAGGAATCGGCCGCGCTGGGTTGCGAGATGGACTGGGGAAGCGAAATGCGGATGCCCGATGCAAAGACGGCGCCTTACACGGATTTTTCGGACGTGATCGTTCCGGAAAACATTCTTGAAAAGCCTTCTCTCCGTGTGGTCCTCGACGCCCTCTCCCTGCTGCGCCGGGAGGTCGGGGGACAGGTCGCGATCATTGGCAAGGTCATGGGCCCCTGGACGCTCTCCTACCACATGGCGGGCACGCAGAATTTTCTGCTGCAGCTTGGCCTCGGTGAAAAGGAAAAAATCAACCGCATGCTGAGGCAGCTCATGCCGGTCACCATCGCCTTCGCCAATGCGCAGTTCCGGGCCGGCGCCGATGTGGTTGTCCTGGCCGACCACGCCACCGGAAACCTGGTCGGACCTTACCATTATAGGGACTACCTGCTCCCCATTCACCAGGAGATCACCGCCCGTGTGGGTGGGCCGATAATCCTCCACATTTGCGGCAACTGCCTCGACCGTCTGGAGTTATTCGCCGAATCCGGCGTCGACGCCTACCACTTCGAATGGCAGGTGGACGCTAAAGCCGCGGTCAAGATCATTGATAGACGAATCTCCCTGATCGGCAATTTGAACAACCCCAAGACCCTGTTGCAGGGCATGCCGGAGGATGTTCACCGGCAGGCGCGTTATGCCATTGCGGCGGGCGTCGATATCATCGGGCCGGAGTGCGCCGTACCCCTCACAACACCCCTGGCCAATCTCCGGGCCATCCCGGCCGCTGTACGGGAAGGTTACTGATCCGGATCCAGGAGAAGGAAAGATGAGCGAATTCATCCAAAAGATCAAAGAAGGCGTTATTGATGGCCGTCATAGGGAAATCGAATCCCTCGTGCGCGAGATCTGCAAAACAGGAATATCCCCGGACACGGTGATTCAAGAGGGATTGATTGCAGCCATGGATACGGTCGGTCAGAGATTCAGCGCCGGGAAGATCTTTGTCCCCGAAATGATGGTTTCCGCCATGACGATGAAGCTCGGTCTCGGCATCGTCAAACCCCTTATAACCGGTCAGGCGTGCGAACCCAGGGGAGTTGTTCTCATGGGAACCGTCAAGGGCGATCTTCACGACATCGGCAAGAACATTGTTGTCATGATGCTGGAAGGGGCCGGTTTCCGGGTGATTGACCTTGGCGTTGATATCGACGTGGAAAAGGTTGTGGTCAAAGTGGACGAAATCCATCCCCAGGTGCTTGGCCTTTCTGCACTGCTCACTACCACCATGCCGGAGATGAAACATGTCATCGAAGAAATTCGGGCTCGCGGTCTTCGGGAACGGGTCAAGGTTATGGTAGGGGGAGCCCCCGTCGATGCCGCCTTCGCCGAAAAAATCGGCGCCGACGGCTATGGGAAGGATGCGGTGCAAGCCGTGGCCTTGGCCCGCAGCTTTATCGGTTGTTAAAACAACTTAAGGAAATTTGATGAATTGTCCCCGAATTGCGGAATCGGACATTGGCCAGGGGCGGCGAGTGGTGATCGCCTGCCGCGTGATGGAACCGGAGCTGACACAGGTTCTGGCGGAAGGGGAGGCGCCGGTGGAGATCCTCTACCTCGACCAGGCCCTCCATCGGACGCCGGCCAAACTTTTCGGCCTGCTCCAGGAGAAGATCGATCAGGTCGCGCGGACGGTCTCACGAATCGTTCTGGGCTATGGCCTCTGTTCCAACGGCGTTGTCGGCGTCGAAGCCCGCCAGCAGGGGCTGATCATCCCCCGTTGTCATGACTGCATCGCCCTTTTCCTCGGTTCCCCGGGCCGGTACAACGAAATCTTTCGGGAAAAGCCCGGCACCTACTACCTGACGCCGGGCTGGATCGCGGAAAAGAAGGACCCTCTGGGGATCATCGAGGAGAACGAAGCCCGTTTCGGACGGGAAACGGCGCTGTGGGTCATGGAGGAGGAGTACAGGCACTACACCCACATCTCCCTGATCGATACCGGCGTCGGGGATATCGTGCCGCTCCGGGCGCGGGCGATGGAGAACGCCGCCTTCATGAAAAAACAGTACGAGGAGATCCCGGGCAGCCTCGACTATTTCCGCGAACTCATCCACGGTCCCTACACCGAGGACAAATTCCTCCGCCTTCGGCTGGCGGAGAAGTTCACGCAAGAGATGTTCTTCTGACGGGTCAATTGTGCTGTTGGATTGAAAAGGGGACGGATTTCAAATCCGTCCCCTTTTTTGCAGTTCCCCTAAGATTTTCCGGGCGGCGGCAGGTGCGGGAAGGAGTCCTTCATGTGGGGGATAAACATCGCGGCCATGAATTCCTCCTGGAACTCCTTCTCCAGCGTCAGTTCGAGATATTTGACCCGCCGGGCCATCTCTTCGGCCTCGAGCCGTTTATCGCGGTCCAGCAATGCGATTCTCGCCCCGTCGCCCGCCGCATTCCCGACGGACGAGACGTGGTCGATGTCGCAATCGGGAAACATCCCGAGAAACATCGCCTCCGTCTTGTCGATATAGCTCCCGAAGGCGCCCGCCAGGACCACCCGATCCAGTTTTTCGATTCCCAATTTTTTCATCATCAGTTTCGCGCCGGCATAAAGCGCGCCTTTGGCAAGCTGGACGCTCCGGATATCCTGCTGGCTGATCGTGATCGGTCTCGCCAGAGAGGTTTCGTCCGGCCAGGCGATCACGTACTCCGGTTTCCCGTCGGTCGTCAGGAGCCGGGGTGTCGCAAGACCGGTCCGAAAACGGCCGCTTTGATCGATGACGCCGGCCCGGTAGAGTTCGGCCACCCCGCCGATGATTCCAGAGCCGCAGATCCCCAGCGCGCCGGTGATCCGGAACTCCGGTCGCCAGCGCTCTTCGCCGATGATTTTGAAAGAAGCCTCGAGCGTTTCGGGATCGATTCGAATCCGTTCGATGGCCCCGGGCGCCGCCCTCATGCCGAACCGGATATGGGCACCCTCCAGGGCGGGGCCGGTCGCGCAGGAGGCGGAGAGGAGTTTCTCCCGGTTTCCCAGGAGCATCTCCCCGTTCGTTCCCACGTCGATGATGAGAGTCATCTCATCCCGGCGGTAGGGCTCTTCCGCGATCAGCACCCCCACATTGTCCGCGCCGACGAAACCGGCTATGATGGGGAGGATGTGAACGTTGGCGGCAGGGTTGGCCTTGAGACCGAGATCGCGCGCCTTGATGTCCAGGCTGCGATGTATGGCGGGTGTGAAAGGAGAGAAACCGAGCGCGCGCGGATCGATGCCGAGAAGCAGATGGTGCATCACCGTGTTTCCGACGATTGTGACCTCGAGAATGTCGGCCGGGGCGAGGCCGTGATTCCTGGTAACGTTCCGGATGAGATGGTTCAGGCCATCGATGATGCACCCCCGCATCTTGTCCATGCCGTCCGGGTTGTCCATCACATAGCTGATGCGTGCGATCACATCGTCGCCGAACGTGATTTGGGGGTTCATGAACGATTCGGTGCCGACGATTCGGCCGGCGTGGAGACTGCACAGATATCCGGCCACGGTGGTCGAACCCACGTCGACGGCAAGGCCGTAGGCCTCTTCGACCTCTCCCGGAAAAACGGCAAGGATCTCTTTTTCGAGACGAAGGGCCGCGGTGACCGTCCAGTTTCCCTTCCGGAGCGCTCCGCCCAGATCGAGGAGGGCGGGGTAGTCGATCTCGGGCCGGGGGAGACCGTACCGCTCCGCGAGGGCCGCGACGAGCCGCTCGTAGTCGGCCTGGGGGTCGTCCAACTCTGGTGGAGAGAGCGTTACGGTAAAAAGACGAACAGCGGGATTTAGCCGGATCTCCTTTTCTCCCGCCTCTTTCCGGATCACCTGCGCTCCGGTCCGGTTCTCCTCCGGCACAAAGATCAGGACATCCCCTTGGATGCTTGCCGCACAGGCCAGACGGATCCCTTGCGCCTGTTCATTTTTTTCGAGGATTTTGCCCTCCGCTTCGGTGAAAGGCGAAAGATGATTGGGTTGAGAATGGATTCCATGCTGGTCAACGCTTCCCGGATCGATCCTGATTTTGCACTTACCGCAGCTCTTCTTGCCGCCGCAGACGGATTCGATTCCGACGCCCAGCATCCGGGACGCCTCCAGAACGGTTGTGCCTTCCGGGCTCTCCCCCCGTCTGCCGGAGGGCTGAAAAATCACCTGACAGGTCTTCATTTTCCGGTTCCCTTTCGCCTCTACGATTGGTCTGCGACGCCGAAAACCCCGCGGAGTTCCATCGTTATCTCAAAACGCTTTCGCCCGCTTAATCATGAACCGCCGGTCGCCGTCAAGATAAAAAACCGTTCCCATTCGTTCGCGGCAGCCGAAAGTGAGAAGGGGTTCCCGATCCTTTTGGAAACCATTCGCGGGCAGACCCGCAAGCCGTAATTCTTGCTTTGCGGGGAATGGATATGCTACAGTCATTATCAGACGAAGAGCGCATAAGGTCATGGAATGCCGCAAAATATCTCATAATTCACCTTCCCCGCGAAAGGGGCGCGCCCGAAAAATCGGCCGCTCTGAGCTGAAGCTCTATCATGAGGACCGTTTAGCCGCCCTGGGAACGATGGCGGCGGGGATTGCGCATGAGCTGAACCAGCCGCTCAACACCATCCGGGTCGTGACCGACGGTTTTTTGTTCGGTCGCGCGGAGGGGTGGCCGCTCGACCCCGAGGAGCTTTTCGAGGGGCTGGAGATGATCTCCCGGCAAGTGGCGAGAATGGACAAGGTGATCCGGAATATCCGGAATTTCGCCCGGGAAGAACGCGGCGCCGGGGGGGAGAGCGTGACGGCCAACGAGGCGGTCGAGAATGTCTTCTCGATGATCGGCCGGCAGATCGAGGCCCACGGGATCCGCGTGGAGAAGGATCTGGATCCCGAGCTGCCGCCGATGCGGGCGACCCTCAACGAACTCGAACAGGTGGTGATGAACCTGATCGTCAATGCCCGCCAGGCGCTCGACGACAATCCCCGCGATCCGAAGAGGTTGTGGATCCGAACGGGCAGCCGGGACGGCGCCGTCCGGATCGAGGTGAGCGACAACGGCGGCGGAATCCCCGACGACCTGCTGGAGAAGATCTTCGATCCCTTCTTCACGACCAAGGCCGCGGGAAAGGGAACGGGGCTCGGATTGAGCATCAGCCAATCCATCGTCGGCCGGTTCGGCGGCCGGATCGAGGTCCGCAACAATCCAGACGGGGGGGCGACGTTCGTCGTCGTCGCCCCGGCCGGGGGAGAAGAACCTTGAACATTCTGCTGGTCGACGACGAGGCGGATGTCCGCAAAAGCCTCTCCCGTTTTCTGGAAAAGCTCGGCCATGCCGTAACCTGCGCCGCCGACGGCATGGAGGCGCTCCGGGAATTCCATTCCCGGGAAATCAGCCTCGTCATCACCGACATCCGGATGCCCGAAATCGACGGTCTTGAACTGCTGCGAAGGATCAAGATGATCGAAAAGTCCTCCGTGGATGTGATCGTCGTGACCGGTCACGGGGACACGACCAGCGCGATCCGGGCGCTCAAATACGGGGCTTTCGATTATCTTCAGAAGCCGGTCGACGTCCGGGAGCTGGCCATTGTGATCGAACGTTCCGCGGCCTATCTGACCCTGCGGAACAATTACCGGCGCCTGAAGCAGGAATTTCAGGAACGGGTTCACAGCGAGACGCAGGCGGTCCGGGGTGAGGTGGAGAGGCTGCGGGAGGCCTATCTGGAGGAGATCGGCCTGGATGGTCTCGGCGTCTATTCCGAGGCGATGCGGCAGGTTGTCGCCCAGGCGGAAAAATACAGTACGGATCGGGAGATCGCGGTCCTGATCGAAGGAGAGAGCGGCACCGGAAAGGAGCTGATCGCCCGGTATATCCATTATTTCGGAGCGAGCAGCGCCGTTTTGCCCTTTGTGGCGATCAACTGCGGCGCGATCAACCAGGAACTGTTCGAGGGGGAACTCTTCGGCCATGAGCCGGGGGCCTACACGGGCGCCACGAGCCGGGGGCAGATGGGAAAGATCGAGGCGGCCAACGGCGGGACGCTTTTCCTCGACGAGATCGGAGAGTTGCCGCCGGGCGTCCAGGTCAAGCTGCTTCGGGTGCTCGAAGAAAAGAAACTGTACCGCCTGGGCGGCGTCCGGGAGATTCCGGTGGACATCCGGATCATCTCCGCGACGAACAAGGACCTCCAGCGGGAGGTGGATGAAAAGAGGTTTCGTCTCGATCTCTACTACCGGGTGAACATGGGACATATCCGGATTCCGCCGCTTCGGGGCAGGCCGGAGGACATCTCCCCGCTGGCGTTCCGGTTCGCGGAAAGGGCCGCCCGCCGCCGGGGGCGGAAGTTCGGCGGCTTTATGCCGGCGGTGGAAAAAACCCTCCTCTCCTTCGCATGGCCGGGGAACGTCCGACAACTCAAAAATGCGATGGAGAGGCTGGTGCTGATGCAGGTCGCGGACCGCGCGGATTTGAGGGATATCGCCTTCCTCCGCAATGATGACGCCGTCCGCGAAAAACCGGCGTCGGGGACGCATATTTTGGGGAGAGGGGATTTTGACCTGCCGGAAGAGGGGCTGGACCTCGAGGCGTTCAACCGGAAGATCATCCGCAAGGCCCTGGAAAGACACGGGGGCAACCGAACCAGAACGGCGAATTACCTGGGCTGGTCGCGGCGGGTGCTGGAGGGACGTTTGAAGAAGTTATGAGTCTACGGCCGGGGCTTCGTTTGAAGAACGAATCCCCCGGCCGTGAGATGGGTTCTGTGGCGCCGTCAGCCTTTTTTCCCCTCAGGCGCCTTGACGATCCATACCAGGATCATCGATGCCAGGCACATCACGCCGGCGATCAAGAACGAAGCGATGTAATTCCCCGCCGGGTATTTTGCCGTCGAGACAACGCCCGCCGCCAGGCTTTCGAAAGGAACCTCCTGGACGACCCTCATCAGTTTCGGGGCGATCCAGGGGCCGAAAAGACCGGCCATGCCGTAGGCCATGAACATGCAGCCGTAGTTCACGCCCATGTTCTTCGTTCCGAAATAATCCGCCGTCAATGCCGGATAGACCCCCAGGAACCCCCCGAAACAGAAGCCGACCGACATCACGCCGATCAGGAACAGCGGGAAGGATGTCAGCCAGTTCAGCAAAAGCATGATCACTCCGCTGTAGAGAAACATGATGTAGAGCGTGTTTTTCCGGCCGATGCTGTCCGATACCTTTCCCCAGAGGATGCGTCCCAGCGCATTCATCACCGAGATCGCCATGACGGCCGTCGTCCCCTTGGTCAGGATATCCAGGTAGGTGTCCTTCGGGATGGTCGGAAACTGCGGGACGAGGCTCAGGATGGAGAAGGATTGCCAGATGTTGACCGTGTTCATGATGATCAGGAAGCCGGCGGAACATCCCGCGAAGTAGGTGATCCAGAGGAGCCAGAAGCGGGAGGTTTTGATCATCTCCTGCCATGTGTAGTCCGTCCCGACGGCGCAACCCGGGGCGCCGGTCGCCGCCGGAGGCGTCCAGCCCGGGGGACAGTAGCCGGCGGGAGGGTTGATCATGAACTGCGCGCCGATCATCACGATGATGAAGAAGATGATTCCCAGATAGAGAAATGTATTCATCACGCCGACGGAGAGGATCAGCGATTTCGCCACCGGGGCGAAGACGAGGCCGCCGCCGCCGAAACCGGCGACCGCCAGCCCCGAGATGAGGCCGCGCTTGTCCGGGAACCATTTCACGCAGGTCGCGATCGGGCAGACATAGGCGGTGCCGATACCGAGACCGCCGATGATCCCGAAGCCGAGCGTGAACATGAACAGGCTGTTCGAGTAGGAGGCGAGCAGGAGTCCGAGGCCGAGCATGACGGCCCCCGTCATGGCGACATAGCGCGGACCGATCCGGTCCTGGACGCGGCCGGCAAAGATGGTTGCCAGACCGAAGAAGAGCAGGACCAGCATGGACGGAAGCGCCAGGTCGGTATTGCTCCAGTCGGGAAAGCGGGCCTTGAGGCCGGGTTTGAAGACGCTGTAGATGTAGATGGCGCCGAGACTGACCTGGATCAACAACGCGCCGACGACAATGAGCCAACGATTAAACGTTTTTCCACCTTCCATGGAGCCGTCCCCCTTTTTTTCTCGGGTCCTTAGCATGTTCTTCCGGGAATGTCTAACCCAACTTCCGCAAGTCTTCCGGGGTGTTCACGTTCCGGAACATCCTGCCTGCCGGATCAAAGGAATGGATGATCTCCGGGGAAAGCTTCAGCAGATGGTGTCCCGGATAAAAACCGGTGATCTTCAGTCGGTCTCGATGGATCAGCCCCCGAATGACCGGCAGGCAACGGCGCGCGTAGACGGCATGGAGAGGCTGGAGGCCGTCGGCCGGGGCGGGAATGACGATATCGTATCCCGTTGACCGCCGGACCATGTATTCCAGAAAAGACGGGTTCAGAAAAGGCATGTCGCAGGCCGCGACAAAGGCGTGTTCCTCCCGCGCGAAGAACAGACCTGTGTAGATTCCGCCCAGGGCGCCCTTGTTCGGCAGGATATCGGTGACAACGACGCATGGTTGATCGAGATAATCCGTCGGGTTGGAGGTGACGATGATCACCTCTTTGAAGAGCGCCCGAAAAATGCGGACCGTTCGGTCGATCAGGCGCTCGCCCTCTACCGTGAGAAAGGCCTTGTTTTGACCCATTCGCCGGTTTTTACCCCCGGAGAGGATCACCCCGGTCATGCTCGCCCCCCATTTGTTCCGTGGCTACGGTAGCGTGTGTCCAGGATGACCACCCTGCCGCTGTCTTTCTCCGAGCGGATGAGGCGGCCGATGCCCTGCCGCAATTTGATCGCGGTTTCGTATCGGTATCGCCGCCAGTACTCCTCCCGGGGGAGGAGATTTCTTCGCGCGATCTGAAGCGGGTCCTGGGGGTGGGGAAAAGGAAGGCGGGTGATGATCACCTGTGTCAGCGTCTCCCCGGGGAAATCGACTCCGTACCAGAAGGTGTCCACGCCGAAGAGGACGCTCTCCCGGATCGCCCGGAATTCGTCGCAGAGCGCGGCGGTGGGTACACCATTCCGCTGGGTCAGCAGCGGATAACCGTCAGCATGGATCTCCTCGGAGACCTTTTCGGCAATCGCCTCCAGATCGCCGTAGCTGGCGAACAGGACGAGGGTGCGCCCCCGGTTCTTGCGGATCAGGGTGGGAAGGAGGTCCGCAACGCGGGCAAGCCAGGCGTCCTTGTATTCAAAAGCGCCGCTGACGGCCTCCGGGGGGACGACGATTTCGGCGGCCGCGGGGTCGAAGGGAGAGGGGATCGCCTCAAAACGGAACACCCTGTCCCTTGGTTCCGTCGCCGTCGCTTTGAGTGTAGCGACATGATGCCGCATTGCGTCCCCATTCCCCCCCTCTTCCGCGGGTATCATGCCCGCCGACCGCCGGAAGCCGTCAAAGCTCTCTCCCTGACGGAGCGTTGCCGATGTGAAAATGACGCTATTTCGTCCTTCGTAGAGGTGATCCCGGAGGATCTCCGCCACTTCCACCGTCCGGACGGAGATGATCCAGTGGCGGATGAAGAGGACGACGGACGTGACGTGGTCCGGGGAAAGCGCCTTTTCTTCGATCTTTTTCAACGTCTCCGCATGTTCCCGAAGATCCCGCAGGGCGGTCTTCAGGCGATCCACGGTCCGGGTCCGGATCCCCAGTTTTCGGCAGGCCTCCGGGTTCTTCACGAACGACCCATGTTCGGCGATCCCCTTCAGGGTCTTCCGCAGTCCCGCCAACTCTCCTTTCAGCCGGCCTTCCTTGAAAGCCGGATGTTCCACGGGCAGAACCGTCGTTTCCCCCGGGGGGGAGGCGCCGCGGACGACGGCAAGTGCGGCGGTGAACCCTTTCCATTGCTCGCGGAAGTCGTTCACGGCAATCGCTGCGGTGTCGATCCATTTTGCGGGGAAATCTTCGGGAGAGGGCGCGAGGCGGTGGAGGACCGATTCGAGATAGGCGACGGCGTCCAGCATCTCGCGTGAGGCGATTTCGATCCCGAATGCGCCGCGGACGGCCTGTTCGAAATGGTTGGCCTCGTCGATGATGCAGTTTTCAAACAGCCGCCCGAGGGTTTCGTCCCGATCGAGCAGAGCCAGTTTGTGGTGGTTGGTGACGATCAGCCGTGCATTTTGAGCCTCGGCGGCGACTACCTGCGCCGGACAACGGAGGTGTCTCCGGGTGCAGCCGGTGCGGGCCGAGATTTCATGCAGCAAGCGGCGAAAGAAAAGGCCGTCGTTCAGGTGAAAACGGATCCTCTCGCCGACGGCGTCCCCGTCCACGCCGCGGAAATGAAAAACCCGGTGGACGAAGTAGAGCCAGGCGAGCAGCCGGCCGCCGGAGAGGGTCTCATCGCTCAGGTGGTCCAGTTTTTCCGCGCAGAGGTAGTTCGATTTCCCCTTCAGCAGCGCGGTCGGGATTTTTCGATACGCGCGGTTGAGAGAGAAGGTGAGAGGGATCTCCCGCCGGACGATCTGCTCCTGGAGGTTTTTGGTGTAGGTCGAAACCGCGACGCGGGCGTGGGGATTCCGCCGCAGAAACTCCATGACCGGGATCAGGTACCCCTGGGTCTTTCCGGTGCCGGTTCCCGCCTCGATTGTCAGAACGGCGCCGTCGTTGAGCGCTGAGGCCACGTGTCCCGCGTAGGCGATCTGTGAAGGCCGGAACGCATACCCCTTGGCCGTGGCGGCGAGAGCCTGGTAGAGATCCCCGATCCGGGCGAGGGGAATTTTCTTCCGCGCCTTCCCTCTGTCCGGAAGAGGATTCAGCGGCGGCGCCATCTCCAGAAACCCTTTCCAGTCGGGTGTTTCTCCACCGGTCGACGGATCGAACAGGCCGCCGAAATAATCCCGGTAACGGCGGTTCAGGTGGAGAAAGAGATGGCCGAAGAGGGTTTCGCTCCGGTCCAGGTGGAAGCGGAGGGCCGCCGCAGGGGGGAATTCGGCGGGATTCAGGACCCGGCCGGCGATGTGACGAATGAGATCGAGGGAGAGGTCGACCGCCTCCCGGGCGGTGAAGGAATATTTCTCCCGCGGCTTCCCATGGAGATGTTCCCAGAGCGGTTTGAGCGCGGCGCTGTCCGCCTGTGGGAGGAAGAACTCGGCGGCGAACCGGAGATCGACCAGACGCGGGTTTCCGCAGCCGGCAATCAGGGTTTCGATCTCTTCGCGGGGATTGAGCGTAAACAGAATGTCCGTTTCCCGAACCAGCGAGGAAAGGAAAGCCGTTACGTCCGGCAGAGACGGGGCGGCCCGCAACTTCTCCCGGGAAATCCCCGACGCGTGCCGGTCCCGCTCCGTGCTCTTCCCGTAACGGACCGGAGATGTGAAGGTTTCCTCAGGACGATCCGGAGCGATGACCGTTGCGGCGATTTCGTAGATCCGGTTGCCGTCGTCCTCCGCGAGACCTCTGTGGGCGAAGAGACATGCGATGTTCCGGATCGTCCCGGGGTATGGTTTCAGCATGCTTTCCTGCCTCTTCAAAAGGAGACTTTGACCGGTTCACCCGGAAGCGGTCACGGACGCCGGCAGAGATTAATATCTTGCCGATGCCGAATTCGCAACGTTTTTGTGAACATCCCGATGCGCCTTTACCGCAAGGATCGGAAAATGTTCCCGGTTGCGGGCCCGACATGGCCGCGGGTTTGATGTGCACGCTTTTATGCCCGCTTTTGATTGACTTATGAATCCGTTCTGTTTATGCTTTCCCGCGCGAAAATACCATGTCACGTCAAAGAGGCAAGGGCATCCGGATGAAAAATATTTTTCGTATCCACCGCCGGGTCGAACCCGGACAGTACCGTCTGGAGGACCTGTTCGAGGATATCCGGACATACGCCATTCTGTCCGCCATCTTTGCCGACGGGAAAGAAATCGAATGGGTTCTGGCCAACATCAAAGTCTTTGTGGCGGATATGCCCCACGAGATGTTCGTGAACAATGAGGACGGCTCCATCACAATCGGCCTGACGCATCTGCGTCAAGCGTCGGACGAGTTCCTGTATCTGGACATCATCCACGAGCTTTGCCACGTCAAACAGCAAATGCAGGGACGGAATCTTTACGAGAGGAGCAAGGCTTATGTGGACCGAGAGACCGAAATCGAGGCCTACCGGGTCACCGTTCAGGAGGCCCGCCGAATCGGTTTGAACGACGAAGCCATCGCCGGTTATCTCCGCGTATCCTGGATCTCATCGGAAGAATACAGGCGGCTGGTTCACAGACTGGATGTGATCGACACGCCGCCCGTTTCCGAAGGCTCTTGTTAGCAGGAAATGGTTGCTTTTCCGTTAGGTCATGCTTGTTTTTAATTCAAAGTAATGTATAATATTATCAAATAAATATCTGGCATCTACGCATGTAAATCATTAATGAAAAGTGCCGCGGGATAATGGGCGCATGAAAAATGTTAAGCCCATCTGGGAGCCACAATGCCGGGTGACAACCGATACGGTTCGCCGTTTGATGGACACGGAGGTCATTCGGACAATGGAAGGGATGAAGAGGCAAAGCTGGTGGCGCACAATCTCGGAAAGGAGCTGACGGTCCGGGAATATCCTGACTTTTACATTCCATGGCATTCAACACTGAGGGAAACTCATGAAGAAACGCAAAGCGGATGTGGGGCAGGCCGAAGAGAAGGTGGTGGATTACCGGCACAAGACGAGCAAGCGACTGAATATCCCGCCGGCGGGGCTGGAGGCGCGGGGCGAGATCGCCAGGGAAAAACGGATCAAATGGGCCTACAATCCGCATCTGGCGCCGGCGCTGCGGTTCGATGCGACCGGCCAAGCCGACGACATTGCCGAAATCATCATGGCCGCGGGGAAACGGAAACTGGAACCGGAGGAGATGAAGCGCCTCCAGGAGGCCTTCCGCAATCACGAGCCGCGGCTGGAGTGGGCGGGAAAGCGGGAGCAGCAGTGGTGCGTCGCCGATCCCGTGGCCCTGCACATCCACGAGCGCATCTCCACGCAGGCGATCCTGAAGGTTGCCCGGCGGGAGGATATCCAGCGCGACCTTTTCGCCGATCCAGAGCACGAATACCGCGAGGCGGTGCAGTTCTACAAGCACCCGATGGACTGGACGAACCGGATGATCCTGGGCGATTCGCTGGCCGTCATGGCGTCGCTGGCCCGGCGCGAGGCCCTGGCCGGCAAGGTGCAGATGATCTACATGGACCCGCCCTACGGCATCAAGTACGCCAGCAACTTCCAGCCCGAGGTCGGCCGCCGCGACGTGAAGGACAGGGACGAAGACCTCACGCGCGAACCGGAGATGGTCAAGGCCTACCGCGACACCTGGACCCTCGGCGTCCATTCCTATCTCTCCTATCTCCGCGATCGGCTGCTGCTCTGCAAGGAACTCCTAGCGGATACGGGAAGCATCTTCGTGCAGATCAGCGATGAAAATTTGCATCGGGTACGAGCGGTGATGGATGAGGTCTTCGGATATGAGAATTTGTGTGGACTAATTCACTTCAAGAGCACTACGAGCCAGACAAGTGAACTCCTATCATCTGTTGGCGATTATTTGCTATGGTACTCGAAGGACCGTTCGAAGGTAAAATATCGTCAACTTTATGCTGATAAAAACATCTATGAACCAACTTCCGTATTGAAATATGTGGAGTACCCTTCTGGCTATCGCCATACTCTTAATTCAGAGGAACGGGAACTCTATAATGCTGAACAAACAGAAGGACATTTGTTCATTCTGGATAACTTAACTTCTCAGAGCGGTGGAGTAACCACCAAGGTTGCTGTTAATTACAGCGGACGTAATTTTTTGCCAGGCCCAGGGTTTTGGAAGACTAACACTGAAGGAATGCAACGGCTTGCAGATTCAAGCCGATTAGGTATCTCCGGAGACACACTGAGGTTTGTTCGTTTTCCTGACGATTTCCCTGTTACGCCAATTAGCAGTTTGTGGACAGACACTAGCACGGGCAGCTTTACAGAAGCGAAGGTATATGTCGTTCAAACAAATGTAAAATTATTGTCTCGCTGTCTCCTGATGACGACCGACCCCGGCGATCTGGTCCTGGATCCGACGTGCGGGTCGGGGACGACGGCCTATGTGGCCGAGCAGTGGGGACGGCGTTGGATCACGCTGGACGTGAGCCGCGTGGCCCTGGCGATCGCCCGTCAGCGGCTCTTGACGGCGAAGTTCGATTACTACCGTCTCCGGCCGACGAGCGCCGGGGATGTTCAACGGAACCCCGTCGGCACGTGGCTGACCGATCCGGAAGGGCGGATTCCCGGCTCTTGCACTTTCGACTGCAAAACCGTCCCTCACGTTACCCTGAAGAGCATCGCCCAGAACCAGGCCCTCGACCCGATCTTCGACAAATGGGCGCCGATCCTCACCGAGAAGCTGGCGGCGCTCAACGAGGCCCTCGGGCAGGGCGTCACGAAAGCCCTCCGGCAAAGGCTTCTCGCGAAGATCGAAGACAAACGGAAGCGGGAAGGCAAACGGGCCGTCACCGACGCCGACGAGCGGCGCTGGCGGCTGCCGGAGAAAGGCTGGCAGGAGTGGGAGGTTCCCTTCGATACCGATCCTGACTGGCCGCAGGCGTTGCAAGAGGCCCTGACGGATTACCGCAGCGCTTGGCGTCAGAAGATGGACGAGGTCAACGCCTGCATCGCCGCCCGGGCCGACCAGGAGGAACTGGTGGATCAGCCCGTCCTGGAGCGAAACCGGGTCCGCGTTTCCGGGCCGTTCACGATGGAGGGGGTCATCCCGGCGGAGGAGAGTATCGACGCCGGGGAGCCCGAGACGTCACC
Organism: Syntrophaceae bacterium UBA5619; assembly: GCA_002424545.1. Lineage (GTDB taxonomy): Bacteria > Desulfobacterota > Syntrophia > Syntrophales > UBA5619 > UBA5619. The sequence continues at coordinate 10,009 of DIKL01000044.1, read as the reverse complement.
CATCGGTGGCGCCCCTGTGGAACTGGAGACCTTCGACGGGGGCGCGGACGGCCTCCGGTCGGAGGCGCAGAACACCGAGGCCTATCTCGACCGCATGACCCGCCTGCTGCGCGGGGACGGTGTCCGTTTTCCTGATAACAAAATTCTGAAATTTCGGACGCTGGAGGCCCTGGCCGACGGCTCGACGATCCATGCGAAGGGGGCCTGGGGCGAGGGTGAAGAGGAGCGGCAGGTTGCCGTGATCTTCGGGCCACAGTACGGCCCGCTGACCACGCGGATCGTCGAGGAGGGGATCCGGATCGCCGCCCGGCGCGGCTTCGACGATCTGGTCTTTGCCGCCTTCAGCTTCGACGCCCAGGCACAGGTGACGATCCAGGAGGTAGAGGACCCGGCGATCAAGCTGCACATGGCCCAGATCCGCCCGGATGTGAACATGGGCGACCTCCTCAAGACCACCGTCTCCAGCCAGCTCTTCACGGTCTCCGGCTCACCGCGGACGCGCCTGGAGCGGGAAGAGGACGGGCAGTATGTCGTCCACATGGAGGGCGTGGACATCTACGACCCGGTGACCAACGCGGTCCGCTCGTCGGGGGCGGAGAAGGTTTCCGCGTGGTTTCTCGACAGCGACTACGACGGCCGCTGCTTCTGTGTCTGTCAGGCCTTTTTCCCGGACCGGAACGCCTGGGAAAAGTTGGGCAAGGCCCTGGGTGGGGCGCTGGACGAGAAGGCCTTCGCGAAACTCTCCGGTACGGTCTCCCTGCCCTTTGCGGTGGGCGACCACAGTCGGATCGCCGTCAAGGTGATCGACCCCCGCGGCAACGAGGTCTTGCGGGTGCACAAGCTGGGGGTGTATGATGGAAGCGGAGGTGGACGATGAATGAATGGATTACAGTAGATTCGAAGATTTGTGCTGGAAAGCCGACAATTCGCGGTACCCGTATTATGGTGAAGAATATTCTGGGCATGATTGCAGGAGGTTATGCATTGGATCAGGTACTTAATGCCTATCCTGAACTGACGCGCGAAATGGTTGAAGCGGCACTCCAATACGCAGTAACCGTTATTGATGAAGAAAAGGTTCTCGTCCATGCCTGAAGAAAACTCGCCGAATATTCTGCTGGATCAGAATGTGCCATATGCGGTGAAGACGTGGCTTCAGGCCCAACGTTCTTCCTGGACGGTTCGGCACGTCAAGGATCTCGGGTTCGAGGGGCAATCCGACGATTTCCTTTACCGCTGGGCGCAGCAGGAAAAAGCCATTGTAATCACTTTCGATGAGGATTTTGCTGACTCTCGCCTGTATCCATTGGGTCAACATCATGGTGTCATCCGGCTCCGCATATGGCCGATGACAATCGAACAAACAACGGAAGCATTGGACCGCTTGTTGCGTCAACTCCCATCGGAAGAATGGGTTGAAAGCCTTATCATCATCGATAATCAGAAAATCAGGGTGCGGAAATTATGAAAGCAGCCCCCTTGGATGACCCAGTCCTCATTCAACCTGTCGAGAGCCCGGTCATCTGCAAGCCGTACTACGAGCCGAACCGGTACTGGGAATACGACCGGCAGACGGGCCGCGCCGCGCTTCGGGAAGGCCGTCGGCCTGCCGCATACTGGTACAAGTTTGCCGACGCGGACAGCCGACGGGGCCAGCTTTCGCTGGAATTGGAGGAGGACCGGCGGGACCTGATCCTGGTGAACAAGCTGCGCGCCGATGTGAAGCGGTGGCGGAATGCCGGCTGGGAGGGGGCGACAAACGTCACCAAGGATCTCCTCCGGCACTGGATGCGGAAGGACCGGCCACGGCGCTTTTTCTTCTGTCAGCTTGAAGCGGCGGAGACGATGATCTTTCTGAATGAAATCAGAGGATATCGTCGCGATGGCCAGCGGGGCAAGCCGCGCTGGAATCCCGAATTTACCGATATCGATTTCGATCTCCTCTGGAAGATGGCGGATGGGTCGAGGGAACCCCTGACAAGATTTGCCTGCAAGATGGCCACCGGGAGCGGCAAGACCCTCGTGATGGCGATGATCATCACCTGGGCCTTTTGCAACCGCGCCCGGGTGCCGAGCGACGACCGCTTTCCCAACGCCGTGCTCGTCTGCTGCCCGAATCTGACGATCAAGGAGCGCCTCCAGGTCCTCCGGACAGACGTCCGAGGCGATGATTACTACACCCAGTTCGATCTCGTGGCGCCTCCCTACCGCGACCTTCTGCGAACCGGCAAGGTCCTGGTCACGAACTGGCATTTCTTCGCTCCGGAATCCGAACACAGCGAAGGCGGAAAAAGTTACGCCGTCGTGAAGAAGGGCGATGAGACCGACGAGGCCTTCGCCCGGAACCGACTGGGCGAGCTTTTCGACCGCGGGCCGATCATGGTTTTGAACGACGAGGGACATCACGCCTACCGGCCGGCCCCCATCCCCGAGACGGAGGCGAAGACGACGACCGCCGACGTAAAGAGGGAGCGTGAGGCCGCCACGATTTGGGTGCAGGGGCTCGACCGGATCGCAAAGGCCTGCGGCATCCGCTTCTGCATGGATCTTTCCGCGACGCCGTTTTATATCAAGGGCAGCGGCTATCCGGAAGGGGAGCCGTTTCCGTGGATCGTAAGCGATTTCGGCCTGGTGGACGCCATCGAAAGCGGGATCACGAAGATACCCCGCCTGCCGGTCAGCGACACGACGGGCCAGCCCGATCCCAAGTATTTCCGTCTCTGGCGGAATATTACCAAAGACCTGGTTGCGGGGCAGCGGTTGTCAAACAAGCGGCCGAAACCGGAGATCGTCTGGGAGCGGGCTCAGGATGCCTTCGTCCAGTTGGCCGGGGAATACAAGAAGGCCTTTGATGCCATCGAGGAGGCGAGCGACACGGCATTGAAGGCGCCGCCGGTCATGATCGTCGTTTGCGACAACACGGACATTGCCCAGCTCTTTTTCGAGAATATTTCCGGTCAAGCGGACGTGGAGGAGATTCCGGAGGAGACCGAAGACGGGGAAGAGGAACCGAAGGCCAGACGGAAGAATGCCAAAACGCGAGTGACTTACGGGGTGAACAAGACCGCTTTTCCGGAACTGTTCCAGAACGGTCCGGGGCGGCTCTGGACGATCCGTATCGACAGCCGGCGGCTGGAGAAGGTGGAAAGCGAAGATCCGGATGCCACCCGCGATGAGGCGGCCAAGGAACTCCGCGAAATCGTCAACACCGTGGGCAAGCCCGGGAAACCGGGTCAGGATGTGCGCTGCGTCGTGTCCGTGGCCATGCTGACGGAAGGATGGGACGCAAACAACGTGACCCATATCCTGGGAATCCGCGCCTTCGGAAGCCAGCTCCTCTGCGAGCAGGTGGTGGGCCGGGGGCTCAGGCGGATGAACTACACACCCGATCCGCAGACGGAACTCCTGCCGGAGGAGTACGTGGATGTCTATGGCATACCCTTCTCGGTTATTCCTTACAAGGGGAAGCCCTCCCGGACCCCTCCTGACCGGCCGGTCAACCACGTTTATGCGCTCCAGGAACGGGCGGTTTGCGAGATCCGGTTTCCAAACGTCGAAGGTTATGTCTATGCCCTCCGAAAACCGTCGATTACGGCCGATTTCTGCAAACTGGAGCGTCTGATTGTCGAGCCGGAGAAGACACCCACGGCCACGTTCGTCCGGATCGTGGCGGACCATCTGGAAGGCGGGGCGCATGGCGGCGGGATCGGAGGATATGAGGTGCATAACCGGGGAGAGTTCTACGCCCGGAACCACCTCCAGCAGATCGAGTTTGAAATCGCCCGGCAGATCGTTGCAACGCTGGTGGGCGAGGGGGAGCAGGCGCCCGTGCGCGGAAGCGCTCGAATGCGGGGCCTTGCCCGGCATGAGCTATTCCCCCAGGTCCTCAAAATCGTCCGCCGGTACGTCGCTGAAAAGGTGAACTTCCGGGAGCAGCACCCCTGTGAGCTCGGGCTGGAAAAATATGTCCGTCGGATCAAGGAATTGCTGCTGGATGCCATCATCCCCAACGAACAGGAGGGCGAAGCGCCTCTCCTGCCCATCCTGAACCGGTACAAGCCGATCGGATCAACGGCCGATGTAGACTTCACGACGAAGCGGAACGTCCACAGCACGCAGCGCTCCCATGTCAACGCCGTCGTTCTAGACAGTTCCTGGGAGCAGACCGCCGCCTTCTACCTGGAGATGCAGACGGACCATGTTTTCAGTTACGTGAGAAATGACAGGCCATTCCTGCTGATTCCCTACGAATACGAAGGCGCCCAGCATCATTTTGAGCCGGACTATGTCGTTCGCCTCCGGAACGGCCAAACGCTCATTCTGGAGATGAAGGGCGAAGAGGACGACCAGGATCGCCAGAAATACCAGGCCGCCCGCCGCTGGGTCACGGCGGTGAACCATTGGGGCAGACTGGGCGCGTGGGATTTCAAACCGTGCCGCGATCCACAGATGATTCCCCGGCTTGTGGCCCAATGCGCCGGACCGAAGCAATAGAGCGCAATTCAGTGTCACCATGCTTTGTTGTATAGAATTGAACGGAGTGACGATCATGAAACAGCGGATACGGACACGCTCGGCGATTCTTTTCAGTTTGGGCGTTGTCCTTTTCCTCGCATCCCAGGCGTATGCCGAATCCTGCGAGAAGGTGATCCATGCGGTCAATTTGCAGCTTTCGTCGGTAATCGACGAGCAGGAACTGGTCGAAATCATCCGCAGCCTGAACAGTACAAACAGCAAGAAGCTTCCGCGGAAGTTCGTGAACAAGCATACGGCCCGCACAAAGGGATGGAGCCCGGGGAAAGACCTGTGGTCGGTGAGCGCGCTCAGAGGATCGAGCATGGGCGGCGATGCTTTCCGGAATCGGGAGGGCAGGCTGCCGGATAAAAAATGGCGCGAGGCCGACCTCGACTACAAGGGTGGGCGCCGGGGCGGTAAACGCCTCGTCTTTTCCCGGGACGGGTATCGATTTGTGACGGTGGACCACTACAAGACCTTTCTGGAGGTGCCGGCATGCCGATAAAACGATATACGCTCGATGGGAAGGACATCCATTCGCTCGCTGATCTCTATGATCGGCTCTCGATCCTCATGGATTTGCCGGTGCACTTCGGGAACAACCTTGACGCGCTCTGGGATGTCCTTTCCGTGGATGTTGGGGGTCCGTTTGAAATCGTCTGGAAGCATGCCGATGATTCAAGGAAGTCGATGCGCAAGGATTTCAATCGAACCGTAAAGTTGTTACGAGAGCTGGAAAAAGAACGGGACGATTTCAAACTCAGGATCGAGCCGTAATGCTGTCTGCGGCGCTTCATCGATCAGGCAAGACCGAACACCTTCGCCGCCGCGAGCCACAGCCCCCAGTTCACGGCCAGCGCGTAGACATTGGCAATGACGTCATCTACCGTGATCCCCAGGCCGCCGTGCAAATCCTGAAGTCCCCGGGCCGGAGGCGGCTTGATGATATCCATGATGCGGCTGACCACAAACGCAATGCCCAGGAACCAGGCGTGTTCGGTCCAGGGGATCCCGATCAGGCACACGGGAAACGTCAGATACTCATCCGCCACGATTCGCCGGTCGTCTTTCGCGACGAAGTGCCGTTCCGCCACTTCGCATATCGGGATGGAGAGCGCGCACAGCGCCAGGGCGGCCGCCGCCTGCCAAACCGCCGCCAGCGGGTGCAGCACCCACGCCAGGATGACGCCCGGGAGCGCCCCGGCCGTTCCTGAGGCGATCGGCGCGAATCCCAGCCCGAATCCCGTGGCCATCATCACGACCATCTTCTTCATCCGTCCGCTCCGTTGATTTTCGTGCCGTCATTACTCATGATCAACCGCAGCCATTCCTACAGATTATCCGGTAAATTGCAATGGGTTTTCAAGTCGGCATTCCGGAGCAAACCGCAAGCCTTTGACGCCGCCGCAGATTCATGTCCGAGGATGCAGTACTCACATTGTAATAGAACCATGTGAGCTTTTTGATGTATTCGAATTCGGCGAAGATCGGGCTGATGTTGATGGGAACCAGATGATGCCAGTCATTGAAGAATCGGCAAAGATCGTCGAACTTCTTATCGTGTTATCGTGCTTGAATTTTAAGAGGAGCCGGCAAACCAGCTCTTGAGACGCGATGGCCAGCGTCGAGGGCTCCGAAGGAATTGCCAGGCGGAGTTTGCCCCGGCAACGGTCGCGCCATCCAGGACCGTCTCTCCGTAAACCTCCCGGTTGTAGGCGCCGATGATGAAATCCACCGGCGGTTTACAGGCGGGGAAACGGCTGTTCAGGCGCATCCCGAATTCGAGGGGCGTCTCACCGCGATCATGAGGAATGCCGCTGCGGCCTGCCCATGCCAGGAGGGCGCCGTAAAGTTCGGCCACTCTCGGATATCCCATGACGCCACGAATAATCTTTCTCGAGAATTCGGCCCAATAATTCCTCCACGCCGCGAACCGCGCCGAAATCGGCGTCGCCTGGCGCCCACTCTCCTCGGTCCGCGAGAGAAGCCATTTCACAATAAAATAGAGAACGACGGTGGAGCCGATGACCAGCACGAGCAGCATCAGCCCCAAGAACCCCCAGCTCAAGATCTTTTCCAGCCAAGCCATCCACCAACTGGGGGTCTGCTGCACGATCTTGTCCAGATCTGCCAGCGGGGATGGGGAGTTCCTCGCCACCTCTACGGGACGATTGCCATGCGGTCCGAAGATAAAACGCAGGATGGCGATCAATACCGGGACGAGCGGCCTTCCGGCCGCCGCGAGTGCATGGTATCCCATCTGTGCGGCCGCGGTCAGGCCGGGCAGGAAAAAGAGCAGAAGCCCTCCGGTCCCGAGAAGCACCGCCGCGAAAAAGCTCAGGATGACGCCGATCCCCCGGAACCCGGGGAGAAAGGTTTTCGTCGCGTTGCGGCCCCGCATGCGGGCCATGCCGACCGACAGGAGGCCGAACAGGATGAAGGGGAAAACGAAGAGCAGGGAGAGGGAATCCTCCGCCATCGCTTCCCCTTTGGTCAGGGCAACGAGTTTGATGATGAAGAGGGCAAAAAAGGCGCCGAGGCCGAGATCGAAGCGGTTGCAGGTGTGGACATATCCCATCGGCCTGCGGGCAAAGGCCAGTCCCGATGCGCACAGGATCAGGATCAGCAGGAGATTCATCGAAAGGATAAGCCCTTCCGATAGATTCCGCGGACCATCCCAAAACACTTGGAGCCAGCCGCCCTGAATAAGCGGATAGGCATCGTAATAGATCCCGTGGATCAGCAGCAAAGCGGCGCAGATCAAGCCAAACATCCAGATCAGCAAGACGCTCAGGATCCGCCATCCTTTTCCTGTCGAAAAGCGGCCGATGAAACCGGCGAGGGCAAAAGCGGCGATGGTCTCGAAAAAGGGGAAAGGGCGATGCATGGTGACGAGCGACAGGAACATGGCCCAGCCGAGAAACCAGCTCAACTCCATGGCCCCGTTCACGAGATACCAGAGCATCCCCTTGCGCGCATCCATCAGCCCGGGCCCTCCCCGTCACGGTGTTCACCGGCCCCCCCGATGGCCGGAACGCTCGCGGCGCCGGCTTTCGCGGAATCGGCACGATAGTCGCGGCTGTAAAACCGGAAGGGAACCCGCCGCTGTGCAAAATAGTCCCGGGCCGCTCGTGCCGTCTCGTCCTTGTCGAGGGCAAAATAGAGGCAACTGACCCCCCAAGGTATCCGCAGGTGAAGACAGAACATCTCAATGAGACTTCGGGAAGGCTCCAACCGCATCCTGGCGAGCGCTTCAAGCAGGATGGCGAGATGGCGCGGGTTTCTCGTCACCGGCACGATGGACGAAGCCTCGCCCGTCATCCGGGCGTTCGTGGCCAGCCCCACGGCACAGCCGCGTTCGGCGAGCCGCACGGCCACCGCCGCCGCCGTTTCCAGCATGCGCTCGAACGCCTCTTCCGCCCCGTTTCGCGCGAAGGCGCCGACATCGACGACGAGCAGAATCTTCTCCTGCGCCGACGGCTCGAAAATCTTCTCCTGCAGCTTGTGGTGACGGGCGGTTGCCTTCCAGTGGATGTACTTCGCGGCTCGCCCCGGTTGGTAGTCCCGGGTGCCGAGAATGTAGACAGGGTCGTCGACGGGGCTTTCGGCTCCGGGAATGCCGAAGAAATCGCGCCTCGGCAGCGAAAATGTCTTGAGCGGCGTGAGGTAGGGATAGACAACCACCTCGATCGTTTCCATCATCTCCTTCTCCTTCGGGAAGAAACCGAACAGATCGCCTGAAACAAGGCCGACAGGCCCGATTCTGTGGACTCCCCTGCGCAGTGCGGTGAGCTCCCAGCGGAAGCTCGCCTTCTGATACCACAGCAGGCCGGTTTCAGCCTTGATCGTGGTTCCGGCGCCATCATCATGATGGAGGAGGTTGCCGACGTGCGTCCGGATCCCCAGCCGCACGGGGAGGAATTTTCTGTTTTCCGCCGTCGCCTTCAGAACGAGCTTTTCGCCGGGAAACACCCTGCGCCTGTCGAGGCCGACGCTGCACTCGATGCCGGTCAGGCTCCACCGGCTCCAGAGCTTCGCCCCGGCGGCGATCCCGAGAAGGGCGAGGCAGAACACCGTGAGGTCCCGCTGGCCGTTGAGCAGGGCCATGAAGAGAAAGAGGCCGACAACGGCCAGCACCAGCGGGACAAAAAAAATACTGGACAGGGTGCGATCGAGATCGTTCATCGTCTCTCTCACGTGCCGGGGGCGGGTACGGGAATCTGGCGGACGATCTCTTCGAGAATCGGCTCCTGGTTCTCCCCCCGCAGCCGCTCCTCTTCCTTGAGAATCAGGCGGTGGGCAAGGACGGGCAAGGCCAGGGTCTTGATGTCATCGGGAAGCACGTAGTCCCGGTCGCGGAGCGCCGCGAGGGACTGACCGGCCCGCATGAGACTCAGGGAGCCCCGCGGGCTCGCGCCGAGCCGCAGGGAAGGGTTGCGGCGGGTCGCGCTCACGATGCCCGTAATGTACTCCTTTATGGGCAGGGATATGCGGATCCTTTTGCGGGCCTCCTGCAGCCCGGCAATCTGTTCGGGAGTCGCCACGGGTTCCAGTTCGCGCAGCGGATCTTTCTCACGAAAGCGCTCCAGGATCGCGATCTCCTCCTGCTGATCCGGATAACCCAGCCGGATGCGCAGCAGGAACCGGTCGAGCTGTGCCTCGGGCAGCGGAAAGGTTCCCTCAAGCTCGATCGGATTCTGGGTAGCCATGACGAAAAAAGGATGGGGCAGGCCGTATGTCTTCCCGTCCACCGTGACCTGCCGCTCCTCCATGCTCTCCAGAAGGCTCGACTGGGTCCTGGGAATGGTCCGGTTGATCTCGTCGGCCAGCAGCACGTGGGTCATGACCGGGCCCGGCTGGAAGGTGAAGTGACCGGCATGCTGATCGTAGATGTTGAAACCGGTGATATCACCCGGCAGCAGGTCGGGGGTGAACTGCACCCTTTTGAAGGAAGCGCCGATGCTCCTGGCCAGGGACTTGGCGATCAGGGTCTTTCCCAGACCGGGAATGTCCTCGATCAACACATGGCCTTCGGCCAGCAGCGCGACCAGAAGAAGTTCGATGGAATGCTCCTTTCCGACAATCACATGGGAGACGTTTTCGATGATTTTCCTGCACAGATCAAATGGCACGATCAAACCTCGCGAATGGTTTCGGATGACTCCGGCAATGGACCCGCGGAAGGCGGCAATGCCGGGGAGGTCCCGCTTTTTGCGGAGCAAGGTTAGGAGAGGCGGCCTGATCTGTCAAGAGATTTTATGACAGAGATTTTGATGACCGAGTATGCGGCCGGCATGGCCGTCAAGGATTAAAGCCACGCGCAGGAATCGATGTCACCTTGATCGACGAACGGGGTGCATCCCCGCAGGCAGCGCATGCATTCCTGTACGCCCATCGGCTGAGTCGGGATGGCGGTGCCATGACTTCAGGCGCTGGCAAAGCCGTTGACAAGCCGTCGTGTGCCGCAACTCATCACCGCGTCATCAGCGCGAAC
>DIKL01000096.1 GCA_002424545.1 Syntrophaceae bacterium UBA5619 | reverse complement strand
CTTTCCCTGAAATCGATCTCGATCAACGCCATCTCGAGCCCCTTCATGGAATTTCTCGGCGGTCTCGGCATCTCGGCGATCATCTTCTATGGAGGCTATCAGGTCATCCACGGCCAATCGACGCCGGGAACCTTTTTCTCGTTTCTGACGGCGCTGATCATGCTCTATGAACCGGTGAAACGCCTGACGAACGTGAACAACACCATCCAGCAGGGAATCGCCGGCGCCCAGCGGGTCTTCGGGATCATCGACCTGGTGCCGGAGATCCGGAATCGAACCGATGCCGTTACCCTTCCCCGGATCTCCCGCGAGATCGAAATCCGGAACGTGACCTTCCGCTACGAGGAGACGCCCGTCCTGAAGAATATCAACCTCCGGATCCGGACCGGCGAGGTGGTTGCGTTCGTCGGGATGAGCGGCGGCGGGAAAACAACGCTTGTGAACCTGATCCCTCGTTTCTACGACGTGACGGCGGGAATGATCTTGATCGACGGCCACGACATCCGCAACGTCACCATTGAGTCGCTCCGCGGACAGATCGCGATCGTGACCCAGCAAACCATCCTCTTCAACGACACGGTTCGCAACAACATCGCCTACGGCGATATCGTGAAAACGGAGTCTCAGATCGTCGCGGCCGCAAAGGCCGCCCACGCCCACGACTTCATCCTGCGGCTGCCGAAAGGGTACGACACCCTCATCGGCGAACAGGGAACGAAGCTCTCGGGCGGCGAGCGCCAGCGAATCTCCATCGCCCGCGCCCTGCTCAAGGACGCGCCGATCCTGATCCTCGACGAGGCGACCTCCTCTCTCGACTCGGAGGCGGAAATCGAAGTTCAGGATGCGCTGGAGAATCTCATGAAGGGCCGGACCACGCTGGTCATCGCCCACCGCCTCTCGACCATCCGAAACGCCGACCGAATCATTGTCCTGGTCAACGGGGAGATTCGGGAGGAAGGGACGCATGAAACGCTGCTTTCCCGCCAGGGGGAGTATTGCCGCCTCTATAGCATGCAGTTCAAGGAAAACGGCCGGATCGGCGATAAGGACGGGAGCGGCAACGCCTAAGATCCGCGATATGGGAAAGGCCGTTTCCAATCCATAACGGGTGACGGGTGGAATCCTTTGAGATCCATGGCGAAGGAGTTGCAGAAGATCTGGAACGAGAGACGACCGGAAGGTCGGACCATCGCCGTGCGCGTCCTGCTGCGCACCCTCTCGCGCCCCTACGGCGCCGCCGTTGCGCTGCGGAACCGTCTCTATGACCGGGGGATCCTCCGGCAGGCGAAGCTCTCCTGCCCCGTCGTCAGCGTCGGCAATCTCACCGTGGGCGGAACCGGGAAGACTCCCACGGTCATTCTGCTCGCCTCTCTGCTGAAGGAACAGGGACTTCGACCGGCGGTCCTGAGCCGTGGTTACGGCGGCCGCGCAAAGGCACCGGCCAATGTCGTTTCCGACGGGAACAGGCTGCTGCTGGGATGGCGCGAGGCGGGTGATGAACCGGTCCTGATCGCCAATGCCCTCCGGGGGATACCCGTTCTGACGGGAGCGAAGCGGTTTCTCGCGGGCAAGGCCGCCATGGAGCGTTTCGCCGTAAATATCCTGATCCTCGACGACGGCTTTCAGCACCGATCGCTCTTCCGAAATCTCGATATTCTGCTGATGGATGCGGCCCGCCCACTCGGGAATGGATGCCTCCTGCCCGCGGGGCCCCTTCGCGAACCGCCGCAGGAACTGCGCCGCGCCCATATTCTGCTGCGGACCGGAGATGCGGCCGATATGAAGCCGCTTCCGGAAGCCGCTTCCATCCCCGTCTTCCGCGGAGTCCGCCGGCCACGGGAGCTCGTCGAGGCCGGAACCGGACGGATTTTACCCCTCGCGACTCTCCGGGGCCGGAAAATATGCGCCTTCGCCGGCATCGGTTCTCCGGAGGCCTTCCGGCAAGATCTGACGGCGCTCGGCGCCGAGGTCGTCTCGTTCCGGGCCTTCCCCGACCATTATCCTTACAACTCCTCGGACATAGAAACCCTCCGACGTGTCGCGCAGAGCGACGGCGCCTCCCTGATCGTCACCACCGAGAAAGACGGCGTCCGTCTCGACGGCTTTCCCGAGTTTCGGGCGATGATTTTCTTGTTGCGGATCGAGATGGAAATTACGCCGGCCAATTTGTTCACAGGGTTGATTTTTTCGAGGATCGGTTCATGGAATAGCCGGGAACAGCGGAGAGAGGCTTCGAAGGACGAAAGAACATGCGACTGAACGTGAGAGGCGGGAAAAGACTCCCCGGGAAGGGGATCGAGCGGGTGCTGATCCGGGGGACGAACTGGATCGGAGACGTCGTCATGACGCTGCCCGCCGTCGCCGCGATCCGGAAGACCTGGCCCCGGGCGCGGATCTCCGTTCTTGCGAAACCCTGGGTGGCGGAGGTCTACCGACTGTCACCGGACGTGGACGACGTCATCCTCTTTCAGGAACCTGGGCGTCATGCCGGAATCAGAGGAAAGATCGGGTTGGCCGGAGAACTTCGGGGAGGCGGCTTCGACTGCGCCATTCTCCTTCAGAACGCAATCGAAGCGGCGATCCTTGCGAGAATGGCCGGAATTCCCCTCCGCGCCGGGTACAACTCCGACGGCAGGGGATGGATCCTCACCCATTCGGTCCGCCGGACGAAAGAGATCCGCCGGATCCACCAGATCGACTATTACCTGGAAATGGTCCGGGCTCTGGGCTGCATGTCCGCCGGGCGCGAAGTTCGCCTCCGCCCCGGAACGGCGTACAACGATCTGGCGGAGAGGCTCTTCGCCGGTTTCGGCATCGCGGAAAACCTCCCGTTGATCGGCATTGCCCCCGGCGCCGCTTATGGACCGGCGAAGAAATGGTTCCCGGAGCGGTTCGCCGCCGTCGCCGACCGACTGAAGATCGAATTCGGAGCGCAGGTGATACTGTTCGGGAGCGACGGCGACCGGCAGAGCACGGCCGAAGTGCAAAAAAACGCCCGCCAACCGCTGATCGATGTCGCCGGGAAGACGGACCTGACGGAGGCGATCGCGCTGATCTCCCGCTGTTCGCTCTTTCTTTCGAACGATTCCGGCCTGATGCATATTGCCGGGGCGCTGGGGGTTCCGACGATCGCCGTCTTCGGGTCGACCAATCCCGTGACGACATCGCCCGTGGGCGAAAAGAGCATCGTGATCCGCCATCCGGTTCCCTGCGCCCCCTGCCTCAAACCGGTCTGTCCGACCAATTTTCGCTGCATGGATCTCATCGGCGTGGAGGAGGTATTCGCGGCCGGGAGAAAGCTTTTACAGGAAAGGTAGAATATGCGGGAAATGCGAATGGCGGTTTTTCTGGACCGCGACGGGACGATCAATGAAGAGGCGGCGTATCTCAACCGGTTGGAAAAGCTCCGTCTGATCCCCGGCGCCGCCGAAGCGATTCGCCGGATCAACGAAAGCGGGCTGATGGCTGTCGTCGTCACCAACCAGTCGGGGGTCGCCCGCGGTCTTTTCGACGAAGCCTTCGTCAAAAAAACCAACGCCTATCTCCAGGATATTCTCCGGGCGGAAGGGGCGTCGATCGACGCCTTCTATTTTTGCCCCCACCACCCGACGGAGGGGAGGGGCATATATCTGCAAACCTGCCGGTGCCGCAAACCCGCGCCGGGAATGCTCCTCAGGGCAGCGGAGGAACTCAGGATCGATCTTCGACGCTCCTATTTGATCGGGGATGCGCTGACGGATATTGAAGCGGGCAACAGCGTGGGGGTCAAGGGGATTCTCGTCCGGACGGGCTGCGGGGAAGAATCCGTTGCGGCGCTTGCCGCCGATCCGGAATCGGGAGTCGGCGCAATCTCCCGGCCCCTTTACATCGCGGCAGACCTGCGGGAAGCCGTGGCTTGGATCATGGACCGCCGGGAGGAAAAGGAACGGTGAACATTCTGATCGTCAAACTGAGCGCGATCGGCGACGTCATCCATACCCTGCCCTCTCTCTCCGCCCTCCGGAGCTGCTTTCCCGGGGCGAACATCACCTGGGTCGTTGAGGAGGCGGCCTCCGACATTCTGTTGGATCATCCGGATCTGAACCGAATCATCGTTTCCGGACGGAAGCGCTGGCTTAAGGAATTCAGGCACGGAAGGATCTGCACTCCCTTTCGGGAGATGCGATCCTTCTTCGGCGATCTCCGGGACCGGAGGTACGACCTCGTCATCGATTTTCACGGCCTGCTGAAAAGCGCGCTGATCGTGCTGATCAGCGGCGGAAAGCGTAAACTCGGCTACGAAAGCCTCCAGGAACTCAGCGGCCTTTTCTACAACGAAAAAATCCCCGAAGAGATGGGAAAGCATGCCGTGGAACGCTACCTCGATTTTGTACGCCATGTAGCCAAGGGAAAGGGGCAGGCCTGCATTCCCAAAATACCGACATTCACAGTCGCGATCGGGGAACGGGAAGAACTGCATGTAGCAGAACTGCTGAAAGAGGCCTCTGCGATTCTGACAACTTCCACGAAGGATGATTGGATGATAGATTCAGGCGGGATGAAAAAGGGGGGCGGGCGTTTTGTGGCCGTCAATCCGGTCGCCCTTTGGGAGACCAAGCTTTGGGAAGACGAAAAGATTGCGGAACTCTGCGACCGGATACGGGAGGAACTGCGGATCGGCGTGGTTTTCACCGGGAAGGAATCCGCTCCGCTCGAACGGATTTGCAGCAAGATGAAAACCCGGGCCGTCAATCTCGGCGGCCGGACAACGCTCCGGGAGCTTGCCTGCCTTTACCGGCATGCGGCATTGCTGGTTACGACAGATTCCGGCCCGATGCACCTTGCGGCTGCGGTGAACACACCGGTTGTTTCGCTGTTCGGGCCGACCGATCCCCTTCGAACGGGACCTTACGGGCCCGGTCACCGGGTTATCCGGAAAGATCTGTCCTGCATGCCCTGTTTCCGGAAACGATGTGAAACCAAAAGGTGCATGAGGGAAATCAGCGTGGATGAGGTTTTTGCATATGTCAGGGAACTGTTGAGCCCTGCCGGAAATCCAAAAGGAGCAACCCATGGGAATACGTAAGGAACTACTGGAGATATTGGTCTGCCCGAAGTGCAAGGGGGAACTGAGACTCACCCCGACGGAAGACGGCCTGATCTGTGATAAGTGTCGTCTGCTTTATGAAATTCGCGACGAAATCCCGATCATGCTGATCGATGAGGCAAAGCCGCTCGAGGGGTGAGAAGGCCGGTATTCAATCGGCAAGAGTTTCCCGCAGGACCTCCTGCACTTTTTCGGCAGTCAGATCATTCATGCAACGGCTCACCCCGCTTCCGTCACATCCTTTTAAACCGCAGGGTGCGCAAGCCATGCCGCAAACGGCCACACGATGATCCTTCCCGGGGGGCGCCCAGTATCGCCAGTTGGAGGGGCCGTAGAGGGTGACGGTCGGCGTTCCGACGGCGGCGGCAATGTGAGGCGCAGCGCTATCGACGCCGATGTGAAGGCGACTATTCTCCAGAACCCCGGCGAGCTCCGCAAGGGTGGTCCTGCCCGCCAGATTGAAAACCGTTCCGCCGCAGCCCCTCGTCAATTCACCGGTCCTGGCCCTTTCCGACGGGGAGCCGACGATGACGGATGCAATCCCGAGTTCTCGCCAAAGCCAATCGATGACCCGAACCCACTTCTCCGGACTCCACTCCTTGTAGGACCAGCGGGAGAATGGGTTCACCGTAACCCAGCGGGATGGAGATCTGGCCGGAAAAGACGCATCTCCCCCCCCGACCGCCGTCTCCACTGCCTGATGGACACCAGCCTCGCGTAAAATCTTCGCGGCACGCAAACGCACCGGTTCCGATAAATGAAGCTCCGGCACGGTCGATCCGGTTTCGATCGCGAAGGCCCTCAGCATGGACATAGAGGGACCGGCAGCCCGCTCCCCGGGCTCACCGTCGGACAAAGGCGTCAGGTGCGTGAACATGCGGTTCCGTATCCAGGAAAGGCCGGGATAATATTGGGCGACCCGGATCGGCGCCCCGGTCAGACGGGCCGTGTATCCGCCCCGTTCGTCTCCCCTCAGATCGAAGACGAGATCGAACCGTTTGCGACGGAGTTCCCAAATGAGGCCCAGCGAAACCGAAAGATCTCTGAAGCTTCCTTTCCTCCCATTTCCGACCTCCAAGATCTCCGGTGGCGAGATGTCCGCAGCAAGAAGTTCCCCGTTTCCCTCACGGAGCAGCAGGGCGACGGCCGCATCCGGATAGGCTTTCCGGATGGCCCGGAGGGAGGGAAGCGACCAGACGACATCGCCGATGTCCCCCAGTTGAATGATCAGGATCCGTTCGACCCGTAAGGGTTTATCGAAATGTTCAGCGATCTTCATTGAGCCCTTTCAAAATCAGCCGTTCCGAAACCGCCAAGAATCGTAATCGGGGAGTTCAGCACAGGTGTCCGGTCCGGAAATGCGTCTCATCGGCGCTGTTGGTCTGCAATCTTTCGGACATGGACCGTCAGCATCGCAAAGCCGATGAAACAAACCGTCAAGAAAATCAGGACGGTCGGTAGCCCGAAGAAACGCGCGATCAGAACGCCAACCCCGACGGCCAATTGCGCAGTTGCGTAAGCCGCAGAGATCTTCCAGTGGACGACGCCGAGCTCGTTGGCCAGCAACTGGTACAGATGACGGCGGTGAGACTGCGTCAAGTCCTCATGATCTCTCAAGCGGATTGTCATGGTCGTCAATTCATCCGCATAAAAAGGGAAAAGCAGCGCGGCAAAGCAGACCATCTCCAGATAATTCCGGGAAAGCGTCACCACCAGACAGGCAAAGACGAATCCCAGCAGAATGCTGCCCACATCCCCCATGAAGACCCTGGCCCGGGGCAGGTTGAAGGGAAGATAGCCGAGGCATGCCAGGGAAATGCAGATCGACAGCAGCGACAGGGAGGTCTGAAAGGCATCGGGTTCCGGACGATACAGGGAATAGACGCCCAGCAGACCGAAGCCGATCACGCCGCTGAGACCGGCGATGCCGTCGATCCCGTCCATGAAATTGTAGAAATTGGCCGTACCCACGATGAAGAGGAAGATCACCGACAGCACCAGCAGGAACAGAAACGGGTAAACTCCCAGCGTGGAGAACGCAAAATTGGCGCTCAGGCGGGGCAGCAGCGGGAAGAGCAGAATGAGGGTCGAGAGGACCTGGACGACCAGACGGAATTTGATGGAGATCCGGAAATAATCGGCATAGAAGCTGATGGCGGAGATGAGAATCGCGGCAAACAGAAAGGTGGTCGGTATTCTCAAAGTCAGACCCGCGAAGACAAAGGCCGCCAGGATGCCGACGCCGGCGCCGCGGGGCGTCGGAACGGTATGGGAACTGCGTTCGTTGGGAACATCCAGCAGGCGCTCCCGAAAAGCCGTGCCGGCGGTAAGCCAGGCGCCTACCGCTCCCAGACCCGCGCACGCCAGAAAAAGCAGGATCGTCCGGTACTGGGCGACCAGTTCCACCGGTCGAACGAAAAATGTCGTCAGGTCCTGAATCATATCTCTCCGGAACGCCGCATTTCAGCCACGGTCTCCCGCCATCCCATCGCCAGATCGTACTGAGGCACGAAACCGATCCCGGCGTGAAAACAACTTCCATCCACGGCCATATCCTCCGTGTACTTATCGATTGTCGCCCGAACCACGGGCGATCGGAAACCGAAAAACCGGCCGCAATCCTCCAGCAAACCTGCCAGGCAGCGAACGGGACCCGCCGGCAACATCCAACGCGGCGGCCTGCGCCCGAGGGCTTCGCAGATGGCTACAATGATGGCGTTCATGGCATGAAACTCCCCGTCCGTCACGTTGAAAATCCGGCCCGCGGCCTCCGGCTGCTCGGCCGCCAACACGGCCGCACGCGCCGCATCCCGGTCATAAATCAGCGTCCGCCGGTTGGAACCCGCTCCGACCGGGATGAAACAGCCTCTCGCCAGGGAATGCACAAGGCGCTGAAAATTACCTTTCACCCTGCTTCCATACACCGTACCCAGGCGCAAGACAACCCCAATCCGTTCGCCGTCCCTACCCTTGGCTTCCAACACGATTTTTTCCGCCGCCAGTTTGGTCCGGGCGTAGAATGTGTCGGGGCATGGCGGGGCATCCTCCGTCAATACCCGCCCTCCCGACCGACCATAAACGGCGATCGTGCTGAAGAACACAAGCCGCCGGACGCCGGCCTGAATCGCCGCCGCAACCACGTTCGAAGTTCCCCCCACATTGATTCGTTCGTATCGCTCCCGCAAGGCCGGGGAGGGATCGATGATATGCAGCAGGGCCGCCAGGTGAACCACCGATTCGGCGCCCTGCAACGCGGCGTTTACAACCGCGCGATCGGTGACATCGCCCAGGATGGTTTCGACATCATCGGGCCAGGCGCCCGCGAGCGGAGGATCGAGGGAGAGGGTGCGAATGGAATAACCCTCCGCGCGAAAAGCTTGAACGACCAGGGGCCCGACCGCGCCGGTGGCGCCGGTAATCACAACCAGGGGGCGACGCTTTGCTATAGCCATTTCCACCCCCATTTGCTGAAATAACGGTACATGCTGACCATAAACATCCAGGTCATTTTGACATTCTTATGAGAATCTCGCCTCCAGTAATGGATCACGGCGACATCGGGACAATAAACGGTCCTAAATCCGTTTCGTTGGAACTTGCGGCTCAGATCAAAGTCTTCGAGGTACAGGAAATAACGCGGATCAAATCCGCCCACCGCCTTCAATACCGGGGTACGGCAAAGCATGAACGCTCCGCTCATCACCTCCACATCACATATCTTGTCGTACCCGACATCCCGCATCTCATAGCGATCCAAACGGCGCCGGAACAGAGACCGGAAGAGATTCGGCACAAATCGCCGGATGAAGAAATCCATGACGCTGGGGTAGCGTTTGTTCAGATATTGATCCGTTCCGTTCTCGTTCAAGATCCGCGGGCAAACCATTCCCACATCCGGATGACCGTCCATGAATGTACTCAGCGACCGGATCGTGCCGGGGGGGATGACGATATCGGGATTGAGCACCAGATGGTACCTGGACGGCTCGGCATGGGCGATCGCCCAGTTGTGCGCCTTGCCGTAGCCGACGTTTTCGCCGGAAAAATGATACGATACGGGAAGACCGTCGAATGCGGAACGCAAATCGGGTGTGGGCGAGTTATCGACAACCGTGAGTTGCACGGAACATTCGCTGTCCAAAAAACCCGCCGCTGCCTTCCTGATCATCGCCGGCGGGTTTCGATAGAGGACCATCGACGCCGTGCAGTCCCATAAAATACGACCATTCAAATTATCTTTTACCATGGAACGATTTTTCTCTCATTTTTCCCGCAACCTTTTCATGAGCCTGGGGAAAACCCTCTCCCTGGCAAAAAGGCTCCAGATATATTCATTACTTACACGTCGGCCTTCCTGCGCATGTTTCCGCTTTCCCCAGGCCCTTCGAAAACCCTTCAAAGCATCTCCCTTGGCCCGGAGATAATCCCAACCGCGCCCGTGAACGGTAAAATAGCAAAAAGCGGCCAGATCATAGAAAAGATGGGGCAGGATCGTCCGGAGGATCAGACGGCCCGGCATGTTTTGAAGATAGTTCCACTCCAGGTTCCGGTGACCGTAGTACACGGAAACCGGAGAATCGTACACGAGACTGCTGCTGGTCCGGTGCAGGACCTTGGCCTCGGGAACGTACAGGCACCGGTACCCCCGCAGTTGGGCGCGGAAGCTCAGATCCATATCCTCATAAATCAGGAAGAAATCTTCATCGAACAGTCCGATATCCTTCAGCATATCCGTTCGGTACAGGGCTGCTCCCGCGCAGGCGCCGAAGATCCATTCCCGTCGGCTGTAATGCCCAGCCGGCTCGCCGCGGCCGCGCAAGAGCCCGACGCCGGCCCTCGTATAGCCGTCGCCACAGCGGTCGATCACCTCCGACCGATCGTAATAGAGCATCTTGGAGGCCGCAAAGCCGGCCTCTTTCGTCTGTTCCAGCGCCTCGACGAGATACCCCAGCCAATCAGGCGCTGCGACGGCATCGTTATTGAGAAGGGCGACATAAGGAGTCGACAAATCTCGCAACGCGCAATTGTTGCCTCCGGCAAAACCCCGGTTTACCGGCAGCGCAATCAACTGAACCTCCGGAAAGCGTTCACGGACCATCGCCGGGGAACCGTCCGTAGATCCATTGTCGACCAAAACGACCGAGAAGGACCGATAGGTCTGCCTCCGGAGGCCTTGCAGACACTCTTCCAGAAACGACCTTCCATTCCAGTTCACGACGATGATGCGAACCTGTTCAGTCATCAATGAGTCCCGTCAGAAAGGTTTCATCGGAAGCGGAACGTAAGATTTTTCACCCTGACGGCCGGCCCTTCCCAACAGACCGTGGAGGATCCCCCTCACGATCTGGGCTATGCTCCGCAACCGCTGACGTTCATAGAGCAGGATCAGGATCAGGATTTTGAACAGAATGAAGTTGTTCTTTCGGCACGAAGAGGGCTGGGCTTTCCGGTATTGACGATGGAGAAGAATAAGGTTCCGAAACTGGTAATATCGCCTCTGCGGGGGGTGATGGGTGGGATGGACTTTCTCTCCGCAAAAGAGGCGCTCCTCCAGTCGTCCCATGTGATGCAGAATCTCGGTATCAAGGACCTCGATGACCCGATAGCCGAGAGTTCTCAGACGCAGGCAATATTCGATATCAACATAATCAATAAAGAGATCCTCATTGTAGTATCCGGCCAACTCGAAAGCCCGCCGGGGAATGAGGCTTCCGGATGTGATCACATGGGTCACCTCCCGCCAGGATCGATCCGGGGTCGGATCCGGCCGGGAGGTGTCGTCGACGAAAACCGTTCGGGGACCTGCGAGCATGAGTTTGTCCTGGTCCGGATAGGATCTCCAGATCCGCAGCATCTTCTCGACCATTCCCGCGGCCGGCAGACTGTCCTGATCGAAGGTGACGGCCCAGGAGCAATCCCTGTCTTCGGAAATCCCCCGTCGGATTCCCCGATTGAGGGCAGCCGCAATGCCGAGATTCTCACCATTGCGGATACAGGTTACGGTTCCTCCAACGCCCAGGGCCGTCTCCAGATGCAACCCGGACTCCCCGGTTGTGCCGTTGTCCACGACGATCACGCGGGAAACCTGTGCGGCGATTTTCGCCAGCCGTTCCGGAAAATCGGCATCGGGAAAGTACGTGATCACAACGGCACAAACCTTATCGGAGGTTTGCGCAGCAAGGGGCGGACTCAGTTTAGGCATCGGTTTTACGGACATACAGATATACGATTCGCCCATTATTGAGGGTCATCTGATCTTCGATATGGAAATAGGCATTGAAGCTGGACAGAAATACATTCAAATCATACGGAAGATGGTTTGCACCTCTGTTTTGTAAAAGTTTCTGAACCATCGGATCCGTCGGGGGCACAAATTCTATGAGCGCATATTTTGTAAGACTGGAAACCCATTTCGCAATGCTCTCCAAAGGCACACAACTGGAAAAGACCAGATGGTGGATCAGTGCCAGTGCCAGCAGCAGATCGGCAGGGCCGCGTTCCTTTAAACTGAATCGCTCACAACTATCCCACCCCAAGCCGGGCGAGGGATTGGCGAGATCCATCGTCAGGGGCAGGACATGCTTCGTTTCTTTGGTATGAAACACACGTTGGTAAAGATGCTCTACACAGGCCGGGTCCCCTTCGACACTCACCACAAAAGCCCCACCGGCAGCCGCAATCATTGAAAATTCGCCTACATTCGCCCCTAAATCCCAGACGATCCCCGGTCTCAATCGTCGAACAATCTTCTCAACGTATTCGGATTTCGCCGCAACATCTTCCGCCTGATATGTTCGGATATCCTTATAGGATTCCCATATTTTGGAAGAACGTTTCCATCTGATGCCCGTGAGCACGTGCCGTAGCGAACGGATAATCCCTATCAACCCCGTATCAGATACTTTTGGCGTTCGGGCCGTGACCTGTTTACCGAGATCTTCTTTTCGATCCGCCCGGTTCTGAAAGCGTGCATGAAGGGTAAGGTGCATTAACAATCCCGGCAGGTACCGTCGCCAGGCCGGCAGCATATTCACTGCCAAATCCAATGGGTACCCATCGATATAATTGCGCCAAAGGCCGAGGGTGCGAACATCGCCATACGCGGCCATCGCCAGGGGCGCCAAAAAATGCGCACAGAATTGACGATAGGCCACCCAGGGACTATTCGGAATGCGCTGACCAATCGATAGGGTATCAATCAGACGCAAACGGTCTCCATCGTATTGCACATTAAAGGCGCTGGCATCCCGCAGCCAAAAACCCTGGGGAACAAGCTGCTCCATGATGTCCAGGTGCAGCAGGGCCGCATCTTTCAGCATTGAAAACGACCATTCCCAGGGATAACTGACGAACGGCAGGCGCGGATGATGTAAACAATGGACCGTGCCTTCTGGTGTAAAATCTCTCTCAGCAATCTCTTCATACGGCGTCAACAAGCCTGCCGATATCAGGCGCCGGTACATGCCGGCATCCCTTGCGGCCTCAAAATCCTTGACCCCGGGCGCGAATATGCTCCGGTAAATCTCGCCATCGATGCTGAACACCTTACCTGAAGGATCTCGGAATGATCCGTTATTCATGCTCATCGTTGTGCTGATCCCCCGTTGCTTCTTTACTGCCAAAAATTTTATTCAAGAAGGCTTTTACCCGCTTCCAGAACATGCTTAGAAACAAACTGCCGGCCGCAATGATCGCAATAGCTGCCTGGATCAGCATGCTGCCTGTGCCCGGATCAAGATAGGCATGTGCCGGACGACTGATAATCATTACGATGATCAAAGTAATCCCTGCTATCCCTGTGATGCGTTTCATCTGTTATCTCCTCTTTTTTTAACGTAAATGTGCGGCCGCCATGTCGGTCACCTTATCCCTTCGAACAAAGGCTTCCCGTCATCTTTGCCCCCCCGTATGAGGCCATCTTCAATTCTAATTCTATTGTCCACTTGTATGACGCCATATTCAACCTTCATTCTATGAAGCGGCGATCCATACAACGTTTCTCTTTCTATTCTCGTCGCTTCGAAGATCGCGTCATCCTTAAACAGACACGCAAATACAGCCGGGAATATATCCTGCAGAATTCGAATATCATATCTGGCGGCGCATCCCTTCTCCGGCCATTTAATAGCCAGGAAAGTTCCGTATCGATCCTGGATATCGAGCCGGTCAATATCATCGATACTATAATCTTCCAGACGGAAACAGTTTTTTGTCAAGAACGGTCCATGATCCCCGGCTACAATCACGATGGCGTTCGGTCGAGACTTCCTCAGCAAGGCCAGGTCGGTTTTCATTTCCTGATTCGCGTCCTTGATTCCTTCCACATGTTTTGCCTTATCATCAGGCATGCATCGACCGGATTCCTGAGTGTGTCCAGGCAATAGATTATGCGTATATAAAAAAACCGGCCCTTCCGCTTCTTGAGTGAATACCTCTCTTTTTTTAAGCAGATAGGATGAGTATGGAATCGCATCAAAACCGGCATTGTATCTAAACTCTCCCTCAAGGATTGCTTTGATGAATATCGGATACATTTTTTTTACAGGAGGATACCAGTCATCATAAGAAATCTTGAGACCTCCAAGAAAATAGTCAACGGCAAAAATACCCATGGTCTTGTACCCGGCGGATTTCAAAATGTCGCACACGGCATTGGAGCCGGCGGTATGCCTGCCCAGCAA
Organism: Syntrophaceae bacterium UBA5619; assembly: GCA_002424545.1. Classification (GTDB taxonomy): domain Bacteria; phylum Desulfobacterota; class Syntrophia; order Syntrophales; family UBA5619; genus UBA5619. Next base: position 9,268 of record DIKL01000096.1, on the reverse strand, counting down.
ATCCTCTCGGATCTGATTGGTCACATGCAGTACACGAGCCATGGAATGCAAAGACATACTACCCGTTGAATAGGTCCCGGGGTAAATGGTAAATCCTTGTTCTTTCAAAAACTGTATTTGTGCGCTGTTATCGAACCCGTAATGAAGCATTGTTTCCTGATTGGAATAGGATTCATATACCAGCAGAAAGATATCCGGAGTCGATTTGATTCGCTTCCCATCAACCGATGAATAGATGGTTGGAATTGTTGCATTCGCACCGGCGATTTTCGGCTGATCATTCATGATCTTGACGATCGTCATTGCGGTATTAAACAGGAAGAAACAAGCGACTACCCAATATGTTTTTTTTCGATCCAGCTTATAGAGGAAGAGTAGAAAAGCTGTGATGACGATAAAAATGCTCGACTGAATCGGCAGGTCTCCAGCCAAATGCCAGTTGAAATTCGACGCCAGCGCACTCATATTCAAGAGAACATAGGTCAAGCTTAATCCTACGGACATGAGTACGGTTCTTGATCCCGCAATGCTCAGCAGCCATGGTACAACCAACGACACTATAAAAGCCAACCCGATAAAAAATATCAGGATGATGATGAAATCCGTAACTTTCAGAGTATTCTGATTCAAAATGAGATATTGAACAATGGGGGTGATCGGCAACATCAGCAAAATAGCATCTTGAGCCTGGAACCTCTCTAAGCTTTTCAATTTTTTGAATGGTTTTTCTTTCAGAGCACTTACAAAGATTAACAACATCAAAAAAACAACCGTCAGCAACACCAGTACCCACATCCATATGGATGACACAAATACAGAATTGATCCCTTCCGGCAAGAAACGCGATGCGAACAGCAGGTAGGACAATAGCATCGCAAACATAATGAGCAGGTTGATGAAAATCCGCTCATACGCTTTGACGAACGTCACAATCAGCCGACAAACTCGACGAGACGACAATATTCCGTAGATCGCCGCCGCGAACAGCAGGCAGCAGCCATACAGAAGCCACGAGACGCGGGAAGCGATGATCGCGGCTGAATCCAAAATGGTCTGCCAATTGTTGCGATACACAAAATAGGGGTCATCCCCTGTTGACATCAAAGAAAGCCCCTGTTCAGTCAACGCCCAATCGCGGATATGATGAAGGGGTGTAAAATCCGTGATCAGCTTTTCTCCTGTCCATTGATAAAGAGGAACACGCATTTTCAGGCCACGATACTCGTGCTGGAGTGTGATGGAGGCTATCCGGATTGCCGCTTCTCGCTTGCCGGGGTCAATACGGAGCGATTTGACTTGCAGGGCCGGGAACCCGGAGAAATGGATCGTCGCCTGCCTTTCATCCGGTCGAGTCGTTGCGATGATGGAGTCTGTCTCGTTAAAACCACCTCCACGGTTATAATAGACCTGATAGAGGTCCTCTTCTTCCGGCTGCATTCTTTCCACTTCTATCGATAGCGCATTGGGAGTCAAATTTATTCCGTAAACCAAGTTCAAACACAACAGCAGCACGACGCTAGCGATCAAGAGCTTATTTTTCCAGGTCAGGTTCATATTCAAGGGATGTTTAAGCTTCAGTGTCCTTTCATGCGGATTGATTGAATCCCTGTTCTCCCCGTGAAGAGGCTTTCGGATTTTTCATCTCCCAACCCTCCATGATACCGCGGAAATGGAGGAGTCTTCCCGCTCCCGGGTCAGGTGAGGGCTGTAGAAGGGATCGTTTTTCAAAATTTCCCCCCAGCGCGCCGCCATCAGATCGATTTCGCCCCGGAAACGGATCTGTTTTTCCACCGTATCCTCCGGCCCCCGCGTCTGCGATTCATGATGGTACAGCGTCAGATGGGAAAGGCAAATGTTGTAATACCCCGACTTCAAAAGCTTGATGCCGAAATCGACGTCATTGAAGGCCACCGGCAAGGCTTCGTCGAATCCGCCCACCTCGAGAAAACGTTCTTTTTTGACCATGAGGCAGGCACCGGTTACGGCGGCGCAGTTGGCCGTGATCCGCAGCCGGTCGAAATAGCTGGGTCGATCATTCGCGAAATACTTGTGGCTGTGGCCGGCAATACCGCCCACGCCGAGAACAACACCGGCATGCTGAACCGTGTCATCGGGGTAAAGCAGCTTCGTGCCCACGGCGCCCACCCGGGGTCGCATCGCCTGGGCTGCCATCTCTTCCAGCCAATCTTCCGAAACCACCTCGATGTCGTTGTTCAACAATAGGACCAGATCGCCACGGGCGTGACGCACCCCTTCGTTGATCAGGGCCGGAAAATTGAAGGGGATCGGCAACGGCACCACGCGGAAACGGTCGGGTTCCATATCCCGCCAGCGTTGAAAAAGATCCCGGGTGCCGGGTTCATGGCTGTCGTTATCGACGATGATCACCTCGAAACAACGATAGGCGGTCTTTTGAAAGATGGATTGCAGGCAGGTTTCCAGTAATTCGGGCAGATCCCGGGTGGGAATAATGATCGAAACCAGCGGCCGGCCCTGAAGGCGGTACCGAACAAGATAGCGTCCCGACAATCCGGGGACCGGCTCAACCAGCGCATCTTCCCCCCGCCTCTGCAAAGCTTCCCGGATGGCCCGAAGCCCGGCATCCTGGGCGTAATCCTTCGTCTGAAAACGGGCGGCGCTCGACTCGGGGATGGAACGCCAATGATAGAGGATCCGGGGAATGTGGGCGATCTTCTCCGTCCGTTCGGTCAGTCGCAGAACCAGGTCATAGTCCTGACTTCCTTCAAAACCCTCCCGGAATCCCCCGATCTGGCGCACAAGCTCCGTCCTGAACACACCCAGATGACAGGTATACATGAGAGACAGGAAGGTATCGGGCGACCAGTCCGGTTTGAAAAAAGGGGAATGCCGCCTGCCTTGCGTGTCGATCTTGTCCTCATCCGTGTAGATCATATCGGTATCCGGTTTGCGGCAGATGAGGGAGGCGATTTCGTAGAGGGCATCGGGGGTCAGTTCATCGTCGTGGTCCAGCAGCGCGACGCAATCCCCCGTCGCCAGGGAGAGGGCCGAATTGGACGCCGCCGAAATATGGCCGTTGCTCTCCCGGAAAACCACCTTGATCCGCCCGTCGCGGTTCCGGTACTCCTCCAGAACGGACCGGATATGCGGCATCGTGGAGGCATCATCGGCGATACAGAGCTCCCAGTGGGGATAGAGCTGGCCCAAAACCGAATCCAGGCATTTCCGCAACCAAATCTCTTCCGTATTGTACACCGGCAGCAAAATGGAAATGAGCGGCCGATGGGAAAGCGTTTCGATCTCTTTGCGGATCCGGTCCCGGTCCCTGGCCGTCAGGCGATGTCGCCGTTGCCATAGCTCGTAGCGTTCCCGGTCCTTGGGGCCAAAGCGCTCCTCGACGAAATACCAGAGACCCCGCCATCCTTCCCGGCCGATGATGCTCAGAGCTTTCCGGCTGCGACGCGGCAGCGCCCGCAGGAAATCGATCAGACGCAGCGCAGAAGCAAGCAGGATGCGGGACAGGGTCCGGAATTTCCTCAGAATGACGGAAAATGTGAGTGTCTCTTTATTTTTCTGCACGAGGTTTGAGGCCGCCAAGGGAACGGAAGGATCATCCCCGGTCAGGGCAACAGCGGAACCTTCTTCCAGCCGTCGCTCTGCGTGAACTCCCGGGCGGAAAAGCACCAGATGACCAGCTTCTTTGTCTTCCAGTAGTTCGGATCGCGCTGGGCCCGCCGCAACAGGTTCACGCGGGCCGGTGTGGCGCCGGAGCCGCGCACGCCGGCCAGATCCACCGGGAAACCCAGCTCCAGCGCGAGTTGATCGGGCAGGCCCGCATCCCGGGTCTGCATGTCCTCTCCGGCATGAAAAACAAGATTGTGGCTGTCTCCAACGAGCAGAACCGGGCTCTTGGGATCGGGAGCGATTGATTTCAAGGATGCCGCGCTCCCCGTTCCCACCCGACGGACCGGCAGAACCTCACGCGAAAGGTTCTTGTCTCCCAGCGCCTTCCATAGATCCCCTTCAATGGTCACGGGATTCCAGGCCGACGGGTAGGCGGTCTTCGGAATCGCCTTCAACCAGGGCCGCCTCTGGATTTCCTCAAGGATCTTCCGGGCCGCCAGAACAGCGCCGTTTCCCGACCAGTGGGTATCCTGCCTGCAGAAAAGCGCCCCGTCCCGGTGAAAGCGATTCTCCAGAAACAAAACCGTCAGATCGAGAACCGCGATGCCCTCCTTCCGCAGAAGCCGGTAAAAGTCCTGCGTTGCGGCGTCGATCCTCATCGGTTGTTTTTCCCGGGAAATCGTCAATGCTTCGGACAGGAAGTCTGGATAGATGACACTTTTCGGCGGGACGGGCACCATCAGCAACTCGACGCCCATCTTCTTCAATTGCCCGTGAAAATCGACAATGGCCGGCAGGGGGTCGGCGAATTCGGGTTTGGTCGCCTTGCTGACCTTCGCAGCCGCCTTCCCCCAGAAGGGCCCTCCCGACACGAAACGGAGCTCCGGGCCGAAGAAGAGCCACCCTTCTTTGCCTGGAACGGTCATGTTTCCCCGCTGTTCCGCCGATTTGGCCAGCGAGGCATACTGATCGATGACCTTGCGGACGGCATCCATCTCCGCCGCGAAAGTGGTCATCACCATCCCCAACAGGCCGATCAACGCCAGAAATACAAAAACGCCTTTTCTGCTCATCCTCTTTGACACCTCTTTTCGGTGGATCCGGATTTCACGGTTTCACGGCCTCGCCCCAGCAGGGCTCCGCCAGCTGCAGCGCCACATCATCCAGCTCGCTGCGGTTGATCCCCTCATACCGGGCCGCCACATCGGCCCAGGCCGTCAGGCGGAGCCGGACGGTATCGCCGGCACGGTACCGGGCGGCCTCCGTCCAAATGTGATCCGTCATGCTTCTCATATAGACCATCGCGTCGGTTTCGGCAAGAGGGCGGCCGTCCGCCTCCAGATCCGTCAGATGGATGGCCATCACATGATCCTTGTAGGCCACCGTCCCCGGCCTCGGCACGGCGGAAACCGCCTCGATCCTCCCCCGGACAATCCTTTCGCCTCCCTGTGGAATGACCAGATATTTCGACTCCGGAGGCGCCCCCAGTTTCAGGTCGATCCGCTTCCAGTTCCCGACGGCCAGTTCCCGGATCGCGAACTGATAGATCACCAGATGTTTTCCGGCCAGACGATCCCGTCCCCTGGCCAGCTCGCCGGCCAGGATTTCGCGGGTAGCGTAGGAGCCGTTGTCATTGCGGGTGATGCGATCCAGAGGCCGTTGCAGCAGATAGCTGAGCTGCTCGACAAAGCCGGCGCCGTCACCCCACCCCATGGCCTCCAGAGAATAGATGTTGCTGAAACTGTCGCCAAGCACAAGCACATCCGCCGTTTTCCGAGGTTTCCATGGTTCCTGACCGCCCCGCTCAAAAATTTTTCGGAGGGAAACCTTCTCCCGCGGGAAGATCCGCTGATGGACGGGCAGATCGAGCATGACTGCCAGATCGCCCAATTGCGTCTGTTCCGAACTTTCGGCATCGTATTGCGGATCCGGCAGCGCGGGGAGAGGAATCTTCTCCTTTATGAAATCTTTCAGTTTTTCCGCCGCCAGCGCCATCGCCTCGGGGCGCCAATGGGTGTCGGTCATCAGATACTGATCCTGACCGGTTTGCAATTTCACCCCCATGAGCATAGACCCTGCATCGAAGACGAGAACACCGTTCCGTTCCATTTCCGCCTTGAAATCTTCATAAGAGGGGTTCTGCAGCTCCGTCCGCCGCCGATCGTAACGGCGGTCCAGTTTCTCCGGATGGATCATCGGCTTGGTCGGTGTCGGCATGACGATGAGCGAGATCCCCCACCGGTCCAGCTGCCGCTTCAGATCGAGAATCGCGATCCGCGGGTCGGGTTCAACCGGCGCAACCCATTCACTTCCCCCCGTGCTTCGTTTCCGCAACTGTGCGGACAGCAGAAAAGGCGAACCGGTCAGGTAATCCACACCGGGCCGGTAAAAGAGCCAGGGCGGCTCGCCGCAGTAGGCCTTCTCGTTCCCCGCACCGAGCCGGCCCGTCAGGAAATTCTGAATCTTCGGACGCAACCGCTTTGCGATAACGGACTGGTCGTCCAGGGACTCTTCATATCCCTTCATCTCTTTCAACAGATAGCGGTTCACCGTAAAAACGCGGGAAATGATGCCGGACGATCCGGCATCGGCGGAGGCTTTCAGGGCCGTCGGCAGCAGGGAGAAAATTTCATAGGCGTGCGGCAGAGGGGTACGCCTTTCCCCGGCCGCATACTCCCGGAGCGCCGAGATATGCTCGACCAGAGGAACGGATAAAACGATCAGCAGGAATAGGAGGACAAGGCTCCTGGAAAGAGCCGGACGGATTTGGGTATGCCCCACCTCTCGTCTCGCCATTTCTTCCCGCCGGTCCTGAAAATCCCAATCGCCCATCGCTGTCCGCTCAGAAAATAAAATAGATGAAGGGGTTGTACGCCTGCGTCATCAGAACTGCCAGAGAAACCAGCAGTACAATCACGATCGGCACCGTCTTCCATAAGGGGATCGTCCTGGTCCAGTCCCAGGTTTGCGGAAACCCCCAAACAATGATGGCCGCCAGACTGAACGTTCCCCAGTAGTAAGGCTGGTAGAGAATGCCGCCCAGCAGACCGGATCCCTCCTGAAGGGTCGCCAACCCGAAGAGACTGCCGAGATAGGTCAGCGCCGCCGTCAGATCGGCCGCCCGGAAGAATACCCAGGCGATCAGCGCGATCAAAAAGGTCATGGCCACCCGGCAGGGTTTGGGCATCCGGCGATAGAAGGCGTTCTTTCCCTGCGCGCGCTCCCAAACCAGCATGCCGCCGTGGATCCCTCCCCAGATGATGAAATTCCAGGAGGCCCCGTGCCAGAGCCCCCCCAGCAGCATCACGATGGTCAAATTGATATAGGTGCGCCATACCCCCTTACGGTTGCCCCCGAGGGGGAGATAGAGGTAATCCCGCAACCACGCGGAAAGGGAGATGTGCCAGCGGCGCCAGAACTCGGTGATCGATTGCGACAGGTAAGGGGAATCGAAGTTCTTCGGAAAGACAAATCCGAGCATCAGACCCAGGCCGATGGCCATATCGGAATAGGCGCTGAAATCGAAATAGATCTGGAAGGCGTAGGCAACAAGGCCGTACCAGGCATCCAGGATGCCGCGGGAACCCGCATCGAAAACCACGTCGGCGATCTTCCCGCAGGGATTGGCCAGCAGTACTTTCTTTGCCAGGCCGAGACTGACGAAGGCAATGCCCCGGGCGAATTTCTCCGCCGTGTGGGTCCGGTGGGCCATCTGGTCGGCAATCTCCCGAAAGCGGATGATGGGACCGGCCACGAGTTGGGTAAAGAGGGAAATATAGCAGGCGAAATCGATGAAATTGTGCAGCGCCTTTGCCTGGCCGCGGTACACATCGATAGTATAGCTCAGCAATTGGAAAGTGTAGAAACTGATGCCCAAGGGTAATGTCACCCTCAGGACAGTATCCAGTCGCATTTCGGATAGACCCAGCAAGCCGAACAGCGCGTTGTAATTCTCCAGCGCGAAATTGAAGTACTTGAAAAATCCAAGTATGGAAAGGCTCGCGCAGACGGAGATTGCGAGCCAGACTTTTCGATGACGCGGATGGACGCTATCCGAGTTCTGAACCTCTGAAGAGGCCAACCCGGGAATGAGCCGCTCTCCCGCTATTTTCAGGCCGCAGACATAGCTGATTGATGTAGAGGTCAGCAACAGGACGACAAACAGTGGATTCGCCCAGCCGTAGAAGAGATAGCTCAGAAGCGTCAAGGCGAGATGCCGGCCCCGGTAGGGGAGTCCATAGTAAACGGCCAGCGTCAAGGGCAGAAAATAGAAAATGAATATTAGAGAGCTGAATACCATGAATCAGTTGCGCCGTTCCAGGTAAAGCGGCAGTTTGAATTCATCACTGTCCATGATCAGGCGCTCTCCTTCCAGTTCGGGATGGTCATCGTAGGGATCGAGGACCATCCGGTAGGACTTGCCCTTCTCCCGTTTTGCATCCTTGAGAACCCGGCCGTCTTCGATCACCCAATGGGCAACCATGATCTTCTTCCGCTGATAAGAACCGGAAAGCACCTGAAGGACTTCATAACCGTTGACCAGAAGCGCGCGCCTGTAGGGAGCGATGTCCTGAGGTGTGGGGATGACGGAAGGATCCGTCAGGCGGGCCTCGACCACAACTTGTTCAATGATTTTCCCCGGAGCGGGTTTGCCTAGAACAGAAGCGGCCGGCCCGCTCTTCGCATCGTTCAATACGCCGTTTTCCTTAGGCTTATCCATCATCACCTTTTTCGTGTCGGTATTTTTTAACCGGGTTTTTTTTGCGCTTTCCACAGGCGCCACCCAGACATCCGGGAAGAAGTCCGCTTTTTCGTTGCGGGTCGCCTGCCGCCAGGATTCGATTTTCGTCAGATCGGCATTGAAGCGGCCGATATAGATCTCCACCTCCCGACCTCCCCCCATAATGCGGTTCTCTCCCGAACCCACCTTGTACGGTCCGGTCATCGCCATGATACGGGGATGATTGCTCCAGCGGGGGTGGTAAACCTCATGACCGTCTATCCCCGGGGCGTCGTTGATGTTCACCTGCCATCGTTTGTAATTGTTCTGCAGATCGAATATCGTCAGATTCCGGTGGGAGCCGTCGAAAATCCAGTAAAACGGTTTCCCCATCACAGTCGCGAACGCCGGCCAGCATCCCTTCGTAAAGATCTTGATCGACTGGTTCGGCAATTCGGCGATGCCGCCCTCGGGCCAGGGGAAATTGCCCCCCGCCATCCGCCCGTCCTCCGACAACTGAAAACTGTCCACATTCACCGGAGCTTTGTTCCAGACCAGCTCCCCCGCACCGGGACGGTCTAACAAGGTCCGGTAAACCGCCGGACAGGTCCACCCCCCCTCCCGCATCTCTTCGAGTCCATAATAAAGCCACTCCCGGCCATCCCGGGGATCACGCCATACCGCCAACCCGAAGCCACCGGACAGTTCCCGCATCCCAGAACCATCCCAGTTCACAATGTAAATCTTCCTCTGCGCACGGCTGGTATAAACCACACGGTCTCCTCGAGGCGTGATCAACGGTTTCGTGTAATTCCCCTTTCCCAGAATCTCCCGCTCTCCTCTCCCATCAACCGTGTCCAGACCCATCAACCGTAAATTGTCACTGCTCGTCTCGACGTCACCCCCATCCCCCATATCCTGAACCCAAGCAACCCGAAGACGGGC
>DIKL01000069.1 GCA_002424545.1 Syntrophaceae bacterium UBA5619 | reverse complement strand
CCCCCAAATCGATTTCGAGTCGATCCCGTTACGACCACTTCGGTATCTCTCCGAGTAGGGCACTCTTTTACGGCATCCCCCTTAGCCTCTTTTCTTGAAAAAATCTACTCAAAATTTCGGCGCACTCCTCCCGGAGAACCCCCCCCGTGACGGCGACGGCGTGGTTCAGGCGCCGATCCGCGAAGATCCGGTAGAGAGAGACCGCGGCGCCTCCCTTGGGATCGTCGGCGCCGAAGACGAGGCGTCCGATCCGGGCGTGGAGGATCGCCCCCGCGCACATGAGACACGGTTCGAGCGTCACGTAGAGCGTCGTTTCCGGAAGGCGGTAATTCCCGACGGCGACGGTCGCAGCGCGGATGGCCAGGATTTCGGCATGGGCCGAAGGGTCCTTCAGCGAAACCGAACCGTTGCCCGCTCTGGCCAGCAAAACGCCGTCCCGGACGATTGCCGCCCCGACCGGCACCTCGCCGGCCTCCCGGGCCGTTCCGGCCTCCGCCAACGCGATCCGCATCCATTGGTCATCCGTTTCCGGCACGGTTTCCATATCTCTCGCCTCCATGTAAGCGCGACGTTCCGCGATCGGATGAACCCCTGAAGACAGGAAGATCGTCTCCACGCGAAGTCCGAGCAGAGGGGAACAGGCAAGCCTTCAGATTTCGGAGATGATCCCGGCGAGACTCCGGTTGACCTCGAGCAGCCGGTCGCGAAATTCGGTTTGCTCGACCCATGCCTTGCCCTCGACCGCTTGCCGGCGTTCCCGGAGCTGCGCGAATCTTGTCTCCATATCCGCGATCAGGAAATCCCAATCGATCCGAGGCGATGCCTTCTCGGGGTATTCTACGCGCGCGGGCTCTCGTCCCGGCTCCAGCGTGACCTCCTCGAGGTAGTCGGGAATTTCGGCCTCGATCCCAAAGCGGGCTTGAATGAGCCGGGCCAATTCCTGCTGGGCGGTATATTCGCCATGGATCAGGAAAAGATGTAACGATTTCGTTTGGAAGTGTCCGAGCCAGTCGAGAAGCTGGCTCTGCCCCGCATGGGCGGAAAAGCCGTTGATCGTGAAGATCTTTGCGCGGACGGCGATATCTTCGTTGAAGATCCTCACCTTTTTGGCGCCGTCGACGATCTTCCGTCCCGTCGTTCCCTGTGCCTGGAAGCCGACAAAAACGATGCTCGCCCCGTTTCGCCAGAGGTTGTGGCGGAGATGGTGTTTGATCCGGCCGGCATTCGCCATTCCGCTCGCGGAGATCACCACGGCCGGTCCCCGGGTCTCGTTGATTTCCATCGATTCCTGGGTCTTGAGCGTGTAACGAAGTCCCGGCAGTTTCAGGGGGTCCTCTCCGTCCGCAAGGAGGGCTTTCGTCTCTTTGTCCATGTATTCCCGGGATTTGCGAAAAATCTCCGTCGCCTGGATCGCCAGCGGGCTGTCCACGAAAACGGGCATGTCGGAAGGCAGGCGGCCTTCCTTCGCGAGCAGGTGCAGAGAGTAGATCATCTCCTGCGTCCTCCCCACGGCAAAGGACGGGATGATCACCTTTTCGCCCCGATGATGGCTGTACGCGATCGCCTCGGCGAGTTCATCTAGACTATCCTTCTCGTTCTTATGGTTGCGGTTTCCGTAGGTCGACTCCATAAAGAGGTAGTCTGCCTCCTGGATCACCGAAGGATCCCGGATGATGAGCTGGGCGGGACGGCCGATGTCGCCGGAGAAGACGACCCGGTTGGTCTTGCCGTCCTCCGGAACGACGAGCTCGATCATCGCCGCGCCGAGGATATGGCCCGCATCGCGGAAGGTCGCCGTGATCCCGGGAGCGGGGGTAAAGGGCTTGTCGTAATGTACGGTCGAGAATAATGGAAAGGAGGCCCGGGCGTCCTGTTCGGTATAAAGCGGTACAATGCCCTCTTCCCCGTTGCGGAGACGCTTGCGGCCTTTCCACTGCGCCTCGACCTCCTGGATGTGCGCGCTGTCCAGCAGCATGATCCCGAGCAGATCCCGGGTCGGCGGGGTCACGTAGACCTTGCCGTGAAATCCCTGCTGCACCAGGCGCGGGAGGAGTCCGGAATGGTCCATGTGGGCATGCGTCATCAGGATGAATTCGATGTTCCGGGGATCATAAATGTCGACGTCCCAGTTGCGCTTTTCGATCTCTTCATTGCCCTGATGCATTCCGCAATCGATGGCAAAACGCCGTCCCGCAGCTTCGATGATGTAACAGGAACCGGTCACCGTCCTTGCCGCACCGAAAAACTTTACTTTCATAGTCACCTCATGATGGGTGTTTGAAAAACGAATCGTCATCCTGATTTAGACGATCCATACCGCAACCACCCCGATATTGCAACCGGTCATTCTCCGCGGGCGGCTGTGTCAAATGTGGGTTCCGCCAAAATCAATCTCTCGTACAGGTACCGCCGAAGTTTGGATTCGCGTTGTTGGATGTGCAATGATCCCAATGCTACGAATACTATGGGATCGCCAGAGTCACCGTCGCGGTCAGAAAGGATTCGAATATTCCCTGGTGGCTCTCCCGCGCGAGAGGCGGTTCGGGCGATGGAGGGACCACAAGGTCGCAGGCAACAAGTTCAACCGTTTCTTTCGAAACCGCATCCGCGGGAAGATACATCGGCGAGGGCGGTTGGCCGCCGGCTGCAAAGGCAGCCAACTTCCGGAGCCGCCCTGTTCGATCCCGGAAAAAAACCGCTACCGCATCCGCGGGAGACGGGCCCTGCCTGTCGAACACAAATCCCAGTTTCTCGATTCTGATCCGCCCCGGCTCTTTTGTGACGCGGACAGGGGCGGCGTCAAAGTGGAACCGCACTTTGCGGTGGTCGTATTGAAGTTTTGAGGGAATCTTCGCCTGATACTGGATTTCCGAGGCAGGGTCTGTCCACCGGTTGAAACCGGAACCCGCGATCCAGCTCCCGGTAATCGAAAACTTCGGATAGAACGTATAGGGAAACATGTAGGGACTGCGGTTAAACTGGTTTGCCGCACCCTTAATGTACGACCCGCCGAAACGCCCCGTGAACAGCAGGAAATCATACTCATCCCCGAATTTTATCTCGTTGAAACGCGGCATCATCCTGACCTGCCCGAAGTCTCCATCACCGTACCAGAATCCTCGGCCGCCATGCATCGCGGCATCGATACCGCTTCCGCAGGTCGCCTCACCGGGATCGGGAGAAAAGAAAGAGGCATGGGAACCGTTGGCCACATAAACGACGGGGTGCGTCGTGGGAATCCCGTCCGGCGCGTGTTTTCTCACATTTTTCCAGGGTTCGGCCGTCCCCTTGAAGTGCTTGGCGTAAGCCGCGCAGAGCGGCTCCAGCCCGCGAGGCCCCTGGATCAGGACGACGGCGATGTTTTCCACCTCGCCCTCATGATAGTTGCCCGCGTTCCATACCCAGCTCCTGCCCACCGGGTCGGTTTTCAAGATGGACAGGTGGTTGACGTAATAGGGCATCCAGTACTGCAGGACAAGGGCATCCCGATGCTCTCTGCCTTCCCAGGTCAGGCGGGTCCTGACGATCCGTCCATAAATCGCGTTGGGATAACGGTTGACGATGTCACGCCAGGGGTGAACGATGCTGTCGAAGGGCTGCGGAAGATCGATAAAGTAGTCGTCCTTGCGGCCGTTCAATTCCCGCCGTTTGGCGGATGTCGGCAATTCCGCCGACACTTGATCTTTCCAGAGATCGCATTTGATCATCGCCTGGTCTTTGCCGTCCTCTTCCGGCGGCCCGGCAAGGATGGCGGCGATATTCTTGGGCGGCAGATCGAAAAAGACGATGCCCGTGCCCGGATTGGCGATGATATCCGTTTTAAGGACGGGGGCATACTGATCCAGAAGCGCCTGGGCTGTAAGGCCGCCCGTATCGAGTCCCTTCAGGGCGGCATCGTTGACCAGATCGGTATCGAGAAGGAAATAGGTATCGGCTTCGTCAACGAGAAGCGTCTTGCCGTGGCCGTCTTTCTTGAGGAGATGCAGCGAGACTTCCGCAAAACTCGGCCGGGGGAATACCTGCGGCAGGGGACCGATGCGGAATATCTCTTTTCGGCCCGCGGTGACGCGCCCCAGAGAAGAATGCAAACGGAGGTGCGCGAACGGTTCGTGAAAATCCAGCGCCAGTTCATAGTTGCCGGGGGCGGCCGTTCGCACCTGCGCCTCCAGAAAGGCTTGTCCCGTGCGATCGAACTCCCAGTTGCCGGCCTCGATGATGCCGTGATTTCCGGGATGGATGGCTTCCGAGGCCTCTACCTCTTTGAGATCGCCGCTTCGGTTGCAGATACGGTCCTTCGCATCCGTCGTCAAAGCGGGACGAATGATCGAACAGCCCAACAGTCCGAAACAGCACACGACCGTTAGAAGGAATTGGATCACATGGATTGCGACCCTCACGGTTTCGCCCTCTCTTCTTTCTTTTCCGGAATCGGCAGCGACAGAAGGAAGGACGCAAACTCGGGCGTGTCCAGGGCATCGCTCAGGGCCTCGGCGGAAAGATCGGCGGGGACCATCATGGCCTGCTTTCCCCCCGAATCATGGCGCGGGGTTGTCATCCCGGCAACGAAATCGCCGTGAACAATCATCCATTGACCCAGAACGCCATACGGTTCTGAACAGACCAGTATCGGATACTTGCCGAAACCGCTGGTGAGGGAAAACCTGTGCCACTGAACTTCCCGCCCTTCGCTCATCTGTTCTGCAAATCCGGCATAGGCGTATGGCGCAGTGCCGATGACCGTCGAACCGTCGGGCGACAGAAAGGTGAAACGTCCCGCAACGATCCTGACTCTTCCGATATCCGAGTTGAATCTCTTCAGAAAGGCCCGTCGAATATCATCAGCGGCGGGTCCGTGCGCCGCGGCCGCTGCCCGCTGGAAGATCCCCCGCCGCTCCAGATCATCGATCCGTGAGGAGACGGACACCCACTCCCCTTCCCATTCGGCCGTCTTCGGCGCCAGGATGCGGCCACCGGGTCCGTCGGCAACACCGAGAATGGGCGACGGCAACTGCGCGCCAACCGTTGCGGAAACGCTGAGGATCAGTGCAATCAATACGACTCGGATCATCTCTTTTCCCAACACACGGAATGGCCTTGTCCAACCATTTCGGATTACCAGTTGAAACCTAACATAAAATGAAAGAATGGAGAAACACCATAATCCACCACCAACTTTTGG
>DIKL01000088.1:4086-27187 GCA_002424545.1 Syntrophaceae bacterium UBA5619 | reverse complement strand
TTCCTCGCGTATTCCACGACGGCCATCTGCATTCCGAGGCAGATGCCGAAGAACGGTATCCCCCGCGTCCGCGCCCACCGGATGGCGGTGATCATCCCTTCGATCCCCCGGTTGCCGAAGCCGCCGGGGACGAGAACCCCATCGGCGCCTTCCAGCAGGGTTCCCAGTCCCTCTTTCTCGATCTTCTCGGAATCGACATAGCGGAGATTCACGCGGCAGTCATTGGCGATTCCGCCGTGGTAGAGGGCCTCGTTTAGGCTCTTGTACGAATCGGTCAGGTTGACGTATTTCCCGACGATCACGATCGTCACCTCGTGCGCGGGGTGAAGGAATTTGTCCACCACCTCTTCCCAGGCCCCGAGATGGGGGCGACCGGTCCAGATGTTCAGGAGCTCGACGATCTTCTCGTCCACCCCCTCGCGGTGGTAGATCAGCGGAACCTCGTAGATGCAGGCGACATCCTTCGCCGTAAAAACCGCCGCCACTTCCACGTTGCAGAAGAGGGAAATCTTTCCCTTGATCGCGTCGGAGAGAAAATTCTCCGTCCGGCAGAGAAGAATGTCCGGCTGGATGCCGATCTCCCGGAGCGCCTTGACGCTGTGCTGCGTCGGCTTCGTCTTCACCTCGCCCGCCGTCTTGATAAAGGGGACCCAGGTCAGGTGGACGAAGATGGCGTTTTCCCGTCCCACCTCGTTGCGGAACTGGCGAATCGCCTCGAGAAACGGAAGGCTCTCGATGTCGCCCACGGTGCCGCCGATCTCCACGATCGCCACGTCGAACCCTTCGGCGGTTTTCTTGATGTAATCCTTGATCTCGTCCGTGATGTGGGGAATCACCTGGACGGTCTTGCCCAGGTAGTCTCCCCGCCGCTCCCTGGAGATCACCGAGAAGTAGACCTGTCCCGTCGTGAGGTTGTTTCCCTTCCCCATCCGGGTGCCGGTGAACCGCTCGTAATGGCCGAGATCGAGGTCCGTCTCCGCCCCGTCGTCGGTTACGAAAACCTCGCCGTGCTGAAAGGGGCTCATGGTCCCCGGATCGACGTTGATGTACGGGTCCAGCTTCTGGTTGGTCACCCGGAGGCCGCGGCATTCAAGGACCGCAGCGATGGATGCCGCCGCGAGCCCCTTCCCGAGCGAGGAGAGCACTCCCCCCGTCACAAAAATGAATTTCGTCTTCATCGTCACTCCTCGCAGCTATCCGAAAAGATCCTGCCGCGGCGTGGAATCCGAAAATGGTCCGGAAAACTCGCTTCTTTCACTCAAACGCCGCCTCAAAAAATCCCCGAACGCTTTTGACCAATGATCCCGCGGTTCGTCAATCCGCCTCGCGGGGCGCCCGCAGGTCGCGGTTCCGGCGAATCCGTCCCGCGATCACCTCCACCGGTTCTCCGAGAAGAACGGCCAGCGGAATTTCCCCGAGAGAGTCGTCGTCCCACGCCAGGTTGTATTCCTGGATGAGGTTCCGGATATCATCCACCCGGTCGCCCAGGAGCCCCTTCCGTTCCGGGACGGAAAGCGCCTCGTTGAATGCCACGTGGATCAGCAGCAGATGTTCCACCCGCTCCCCCGCCCCGAGAATGGGGAGGATCACGACGGGAGCGCCGTCCGACTTTCCCTGACCCACGTAGATCCGACCGGAGGCCACGATCCCCTTCTTGGTCCCCATCAGCAGACTGGATTTTTCGACCCGGGATGGCATCCCGAGGGAAACGCCGCTCCGTTTGCGGATCGCAATCGTCGCGTCGTCTCCCGGTTTTCCTTCGGCATCCAGATGATTCACCGCATAGAGGGTGTATCCGCTCACCGCCGACACCGCCTTCTGCAACCGGCGAAGGGCAAGCGCATTCGTGCCGAGGAGGGACTTCACCGTGAAAGCGGTCTCCGCCAGCAGATCGAAGAGGAGTCCGGTGGGCGGCGCCTCTTTCCGCGAGGTTCCCACCGTCACCGTCTTCGCCTGGTGACGGATGGCGTCGATCGGACGGGAAAGCTCGTCCACGGCGTGTCCCAGCGTGGCGTCGAGCAGATCGATCGGCGAGGTTGCCGCTTCTCCAGGGAAATCGCGCCGGAAGTCATCGATCGGCAGTTTCCCGGCCGCGTACTTCAACAACAGCGGCAGATCGGAAATCGTTCCCACGTTGTTCTGGGCGAAGGCGCCCTCCTTCTTCCGCCGTCGGAACCGATCCGCGAAATCGTTCACCAGGCGGCGCAGTCGAGCGTCGGCGATACATTCGTCGACGGAGAGATTCTTTCGCGCATGCTCCACCATCAGCAGATCGAGGCGGCTCTTGAACGCCCGCAGGAACAGCGCGTCGGCATCGATGCTGCACGCCGCGTAATAGCCGAAGAGGTGGCCCGCGACCGTGTTCAGAATCACCGGAAGCGGCAGCGCGGCGCGGGGGAGCGAAATCACCGCATCGGCAACCGCATCGAACCGTTTTTCCGCTTCGTCGGCAAAAACGACCACGCTGGATTTGTGGGCCTTGAAGATCGCCACATCCTTCACGATATCCCCCATGACGGTTTCCGGGCTTCCCGCCGCGCAAACCAGGATCAGCGGTTCGGCGGAAAGATCGATGTGTTTCTTGTTCTCCACCACGTCGGAGGAGATCGTCTGGTAGCAGAGCTCGCTCAGTTTGATCCGGATCTCATCGGCCGCCGCTTTGTTCGGTCCGCTTCCCACGACCGCCCAGTACCGCTTCCCCTTCACCAGCCGTTCCACGGCGCCGTGAATCTCCTCCTTCCGCGCGAGGACCTTTCCCATCATCTCCGGCGCCTGCTCCAGCAAGCGGAGTTCCGCCGCAATCCGTTCATTAGAGAGGGTCGACAGAAGCGCGGCCAGATCAAGGGCGAGGATGTGTCCGGCCACGATCTGGGAATAGAAGGCCTTGGTGGAGGCGACGGACATCTCGATATCCCTCCCGTCGGAGGTGTAAAAAACGCCGTCCGCCTTTGCCGTGATGTCGGACTGACGACGGTTGACGATCGCAATCACCTTTGCGCCCCGTTCCGCGGCCATGGCCACGGCACGGTTGGTGTCCGTCGTGGTTCCCGACTGGGTGATCGGGATGATCAAGGCATCGCTCAGATCGTCTTCCAGAAAAAAGCCGCTCAGCTCCGAGGCGATCCGGGCCTCCACCCGGATTCCGCTTCCCCGGAGGCAGCGTTCCATCGCGTCGGCCACGGCGCATCCGGCCACGGCCGCGGTCCCGTGGCCGATCACGAAGATCCGCCGGATCTTACTGCCGCGAACGGCTTCGCGAATGCGTTCCGGAACGATGTCCGGGCCGAGGTTGAACACGGCCCGCTCCACGCCCCCTGCCGTCTCGATCCGGTATTTGCCGCGGAGGGTCTTCCGGACGGAAAGGGCCGACTCGGTGATCTCTTTGAGAAAATAGTGGGGATAATCGCCGCGGTCGATGTCCCGCGTCGTCATCTCCGCCCGCCGGACCTCGTCCTGATCGAAGGGAAGCGGCGTCCCGTCATAGAAGAGCCCCCGAATGCCGGCCGCTCCGCCCGGGGCGTCCTGATCCAGAACGGCGATCTGTCCGGCCCCCGTTTTCTCCGGAGAGGAAGGCTTCTCGCCGTTCATTTTGATAAAGAAGGGGGTCTCCTCCACCAGGCCGTAAAGCTCCGAGGAGAAGAGATACCGGTCGGGGGTGATCCCGATATAGATCGCCTGGCCGCTCCCCCTCAGCGCCAGGAATACCTTTCCCGGCTCGACATTGCTGGTCATGGCGATGGCATGGGAGCCTTCGAAATCGCTCACGGCGAGCCGGAAGGCTTCCGTCAGTTCCCGGCCCGCCAGCAGGTATTTTTCAATCCGGAGCGGAATGATCTTCGTATCCGTCGTAACTTCCGGCGCAATCGACATCCCGTCCGTTTCAAGGTCTTCCCGAAGCGTCCGGTAGTTGTCGATATCCCCGTTTAGAACCACATGGATGTTCCAGGGACCTTCTCCATACGCGGGATAGCGTTTCTCCGGCGTCCCCGCCGCGACCCTGCCGGATGACAATGTGAAGTTGCCGACGGGATGGCAGTTTTCCTCCGTGATCGAGCCGACGGACGCCCAGCGGGTGTGGGTCAGCGCCGTCTCGAAGGTCGCCGGGAGGCGGGCCAGCGCGTGGAAGACGCGATCTTCGGCGATCCGCTTTCTCAGTTCGCGGACATTCCGGCCCAGTTCGCCGATGATCTCCGCGGTTTTGTAGGTAAAAGAGAAGGCTGTGGGGGGAGAAACGGTGATCGAGCCGTCGGCAAGATCGCCCGGCGCCATCCGCCGGTCCAGCTCATCGCCGAATCCGTTTTTCCGCAGGTCGGTCATGATCCGGCCGAGGGCGCTCATATCCGCCGCGACAAACGAGATTTGTATGCCCGCCGAATCCCGACCCCGGACCTCCAGGCGGTCCAGACCGTTCAACAGAAAGTTCAGTTTCCGGTACTTCGGAAGGGCCTCTCTTGCCACATCCGCAACATCGGCCGCGCCGGCCAGGCGGCGGATTTTACCGATATTCCCCAGGATGTCCCGATCGAGTCCCCAGACGAGATCCCGGATCAACTCCAGACCATGGTTGACGGTCTCCAGATCGGCCGTCGCGATCCTGCCCGCCTGCGTCTCCAACAGCCTCTCCTCTTCCGCCAGAAAGCGGTTCATTGTTTCCGAAAGGAGGGTCAGACGACGAACCTCTCCCCGATCGTAGAAGATCTTCGCGAAGGCCTCTTCCCCCTTCATGCGGAGAAGTTCCCGTTCCATCGCCTGCTGGGTCGGCATCCCGTCCAGATAAGCCATGACGGGGCAAGGTTTCAAATTCGCCCCCATCGTGCCGCGCAGAAGCGCCGACAGGTTCCGTTCCGCAGCCCGGGAAAAAAGATCCGCCAGATTGTTCCGGGGGGTCGCGCGGCCGGCAACGCGGAGGGCCAGAATGCCGGCGAGGCCGCAGCAAAGAACCGAAGGACGATGGGGAAAGAGGATCAGCGCTGGCGCCGCAATCCCTTGCGGGTCGCGGCCGACATACATCTTGCATCGCATCAGCAGATGGACGATCTTCCGGCAACGTCTCAACATGGCATATCCGGCATCAGGGCCTCCCCTTGAAAAAAAGCAAGTATCGTGCCGTGGAAGAAGTCCATCCCAATTCTCCGGAATGATTCAGGAAGAAAAGATGACACGCCGCCCGGACGGCGGCGCAATGGAACATTTTTCTGCTTTACAGCCATAAAAGAGACAAATCTGTAACGTCTTTTGCCGCGCCTTCGTCCACCGTCCCCCGGCGGAACATGCGAACGGATTTTCAAACCGGCCGGCCGTCCCGACCTCACGGGCGACGGCAGGAAACACTCGACAGCGCCGGTGCCGCGACGGAATCGACCGCCTGTTGGAGCCACCGCGTCCCGAGGGCGGAGACATCCGGGTCCAGCGAACGGATCACGCGGATATAATCGTTCCCCTGCGCCTCCCGAACGGCGGCCAGCTTCGCGAGAAATCCGTCCCGTTCCTTCCGGCCGGCCGTTTCCTCCCGGCGGTCCGTCAGGCAGGCTTCCAGGTCCGGCCACCGCTCCCGGAATTCCCTCTGCCCCCGGAGAATTTCCGCCCGACGCTCCTTCGGCAGAAACCTCTCGCCGAGCTCGATCGATTTTTCCATCTTGTCCGCCAGCGCCTTGAACCGCGTCACGCGCTCCGCCAGCGCCGCATCCACGATCTCCATCGCCCCCCTCCAAAGCGCCTCCCCCATCTCGGGATCGCCGGGGAAGGAAAGGCGAACGTTGAGATACCACTGCCTCAGCGCCGACAGATTCGCCAGATAGAGGACGTTGTTGGTCACCCGCCGCCGGATATCGCCGTACAGCCCGGGATGAAAATCCTTCACGGAAGAATGTTTTTTCGCCCCCCGGAGCAATTTGCCTCCCCCGGGACAATCCTCCCGCCAAACCTCCCCCGCCGCGATCACCGTCCCGAAACCGATCCGGGCCGGCCCCACCAGACCGCCCTGCCCCCCGAGAAAAATCGGGGCTTCCCGGAGCATCACGCCGCGGGGAACATCCCCCAGAAGCGACGCCGTCGCCTTGTCCTGGTTGGGGGTGTAGTTGAAATGGATGTAGGAGCTTCCCACCTCGCTGTGGTCCCTGCGGCTGGTCCCCCCGGAGAGAAAGGCATCGCAGAAGTTGATCAGACTGCCCAGCGTGACAAACGGAAAGAGGATGGTCTGCTTCAGACCCACGGTATGGCTCCCGTTCGCCTCCTCCTCGAGAAGGCATCCCTCCCGAACCTGCGCGCCCGATCCCATATTCGCCTGATCCAGGAAAACGGAGGATTTGAAAAAACCCCCCTTGAGCTCCACACCGCGGCCGAGCCGGCAGTCGGCGACCGTCACCGGCGCTTCGCCGCCCAGTTTCACCCCCGAAGAGATCAAAGTTTTTGAACCGGAGATCTTCGTCCCCGCGTGCAAAACGACCCCGTCCGTTGAAATGCGTTCGGGGTCGACCTCCTCGCCGATGTGGACGGAAAAGGGATTGGGCATCGCTACGCCCCCGGCCAGAAGCCTTTCCACCGTTCCCGGAAGCTTCATCGACACTCTTTTCTTCTCCGCGCCGCTTCTCGCCATGGTCATCTACTCCGGATCGGACTCGCGGAAGCAGGCGGCCGCTTTTTTCTGAAAGGTGTTCCGGTTGATTCCCAGATAGACCGCCGCAGCGCTCTTCACGTGGTTGGAACGACGAAGGGCAATCCGAACGAGACACCTCTCCACCATGGACATCACTTCCTCGTAAATCCGGTTTTTATCCGTTCCCACCTTGCAGAGGATGGTGGTAATGTCCTCCAGTTTTTTTTCGAGAACCTCCTCCGCGACCGCGGACGGAGTCGACCGACCCTCCTTTGCAGCCGGATCCGGGATGGGTGGATGCTTTCTCGGCGCCATGAATCAGCGGTCTCCTTTCTTTTTTTTCAGAAAGACTGTTATCACACCATGAGCGACATGATCTTGATCGTCAGGATGCCGACCATGAACAAGGCCGCAATCCAGGCCATTGCGATATGCGCCATTCCCGACGGGGAGCGCCCCACCGACTGGCGGACCTCCTCTTCCACGTTTTCGGGATCGACATGAGAAACGATCCCTGCCGCCAGCCCGGAGAAATCGCCATACGCATTGGAGACGATGAGAAATCCCTTGACGGTCGTCAGCAGAATATAGACCTTTTTGTGGAGGCTGAGACCTCCGACATGGGTAATGCCCTCCCACGGCACCCTCTTTTCTCTCCACAGTCTCCGGATGACAATCCCCGTTTCATCCGCCGTGACCCGTCGTAAAAAACATTCGAGAAAGAGATACAGCGAGGGAAAGAAAAAAACCAAAAAAACGAGCGTCTCCGTTTTTGAACCCGACAGCAGGGACAGGACCAAGAGCCCAAAAAGAAGAACGGTATCGACGCCGAGGGGGATGAGAAAGGCCCTTCTGATGGTGTAGACGCTCTTCGACATCTCTTCCCCCGGCGGACAAGCCCGCGTTCAAATCAATAATGCTCGTTTATGGTTTCGGCCTGACGAAGGCGCCGCTCTTGCCGCCTTCCTTGCTCATCAGTCGAATATCCGTGATGACGATCTCGCGGTCGACCGCCTTGCACATGTCATAAATCGTAAGCGCGGCCACACCGACGGCCGTCATGGCCTCCATCTCGACGCCCGTTCTGCCGACCGTCTGGACCTTCGCTTCGACGGCGACCTCGCCCGCCGCCGCATCGCACGAAAAGAGAACCTCGATTCCCGTGAGTTCGAGAGGATGGCACATGGGGATCAGCTCTCCGGTTTTCTTCGCCGCCATGATCCCCGCGATCCGGGCCGTAGAGAAGACATCCCCCTTCGGAATCCCGCCTTCCTGGATCAGGGCGGCGGTCTCCGGACGCATCCGGACCTTCCCCCGGGCGACAGCCCTGCGGAGGGTGGGCGACTTGGCCGTGACATCCACCATGCGCGCCCGGCCTTTTTCATCGAGATGGGATAGTTCCTTCATGACCTGCCGTGTCGGAATCACATTGACCGCCGAATTTGAAGGGAACTTAGCACAGCCCATTGCCTCAGTCAAGGAAGATGCTCCCCTCTGAGACACCCGCTCCTGTCAACCCAACGCCACGTCGAGGATCATCATGATCGCAAATCCGGCCATGGTTGCCATGGTGACCAGATCGATGTTGGCCTCGCTCCGCTGAGATTCCGGGATCAGTTCCTCCACCACGACGAAAATCATGGCGCCGGCCGCAAAGCAGAGCGCATAGGGCAGGATATTCCGGATGTTCAGCACGAATGCCGCCCCGAGAATCCCGGCCACGGGTTCGACGATGCCGGACGCCTGCCCCATCAGGAAGCTCTTCGTCCTCCCCATCCCTTCCCTTCGCAACGGCAACGACACCGCCGATCCTTCGGGGAAATTCTGGAGGCCGATTCCGATGGCCAAAGCCATGGCGCCCCCCAGCGTTGCGGAGGGAAGATCAGCCGCCACCGCCCCGAAAGCAACGCCGACGGCCAGGCCCTCGGGGATGTTGTGCAGCGTGATCGCAAGAACCAGCAGCGTGCTTCGCTGCCAGGTTGTCTTGATCCCCTCGCTGTTCTCCATCGACAGGCCCGGATGAAGATGCGGCAGGAAACGGTCCGTCAGTCTCATGAAAATCCCGCCCCCCGCGAATCCGATCAGGGCCGTAAGCCAGGGAATTTGTCCCATCGTTTCTGCCATTTCAATGCCCGGCGCGAGCAGCGACCAAAAGCTTGCGGCGATCATGACGCCGGCGGCGAAACCGAGCATGGAATCCATGAGCTTCGCTTTGACCGTCTTCGTGAAAAAGACGAGCGCCGCTCCCGCCGCGGTCACGCCCCACGTAAAAAACGTGGCGATTAGCGTCTGCGTGATGGGACTGTATTGTTGAAAAAAATCAATCATATGGTTCTTCTACTCTGACGAGCGATCAGGAGCTCTGCCGCAGCCTCCGTCATCCCGGTGTTGCCGGCAGGGGTGATCCCGCGGGACAAAACTCGACGCGATAACCACGCGTCGCACTGGACGGACAAGCGCATTGCTTATCGTCGGTCGGGTGCTTGTAGGCGTCCGTACAGCTGGCCGTAAGGCACTGAAGTCCGGTAACCGTTTGTGCGGCGGTGGTGAATGAACAAAGCGCTTGAAGCCACCGCTAATTTTTTCATTTTTCCCTCACGATCCATGGCAAGAACATTTCTTATCTATTCGTGGGGCACGTATAGGCAAGGCCGTCTCGCCTGTCAAGGATATTCCGACCCCGCCTCTCTTCGGTTGCATTTTATCATGATTCAACGGGATGGTCTTGTATCGAAAAGAGTCTGGTCCGTATAGGATCTTTGTCCGTGAGGATGGTCCTGTTCAGCGAAAAGCGGGAAACGGGGGAGAAAAACCGCTTGTCGGAAAGTCTCATCTCGTTTAGGATCATCCGACATGATTGGGGCACATTTCCAATTTCTCGCATTCGATCGCCCGTCGGGATCATACGGAAGGCGCAAGCATCAAAAGTCGGTCAGACTGCAAAGGGGGATATCCGCTTGATCGTCAAGGCCATCAGCAGTACCGTCATCGGCATCGAGTCCTATCCCGTCAATGTCGAGGTCGATCTTGCAGCCGGTCTCCCGCTGTTTTCAACGGTCGGCCTTCCCGATGTGGCGGTGCGCGAGAGCAAGGACCGGATCAAGGCCGCCATCAAGAACTCCGGATATCCCTTCCCCGGCCATCGCGTCACCGTGAACCTGGCCCCCGCAGACATCAAGAAGGAGGGAACCGCCTTCGATCTGCCGATCGCCGTGGCGCTGCTGGCCGCCCAGGGTCTGCTTCCCGCCTCGTCGCTCACCGATTATCTCCTCCTCGGCGAACTATCCCTGGACGGCGGCGTGAAGGGGATCCGCGGCGCACTGCCCGCCGCCTTCGAGGCGAAAGCCCTCGGCATCCGGGGGATGATCGTTCCGAGGGAAAACGCCGCCGAAGCGGCCTTGGTGGAGGGGATCGAGGTGATCCCGGTGGATCGGCTCTCCGAGGTGGTGGAATTTCTCGGCGGCCGGACGGAGATCTTGCCCGTTCATGTCGATCTCGAAAATCTTTTTTGCCGGAGTCGGAATTATCCCTTCGATTTCCAGGAGATTCGCGGCCAGGAACAGGCGAAACGCGCGCTGGAGGTTGCCGCCGCGGGGGGACACAACCTCATCATGATCGGTCCCCCGGGATCCGGAAAGACCATGCTTGCCCAGCGGCTCGTGACAGTCATTCCCGATCTCTCTCTTCCGGAAGCGATTGAGACAACGAAGATATTCTCGGTCGCAGGCCTGCTGGACCGGAAAGAGGCGCTTCTGGGGACCCGACCCTTCCGCGCCCCGCACCATACGATCTCCGATGCCGGTCTCGTCGGCGGAGGCCACACCCCGAAGCCGGGAGAGATCAGCCTGGCCCATCACGGGGTCCTTTTTCTCGACGAGCTGCCGGAGTTCCGGAAAAACGCGCTCGAAGCGCTGCGGCAGCCGCTGGAAGACGGCCGGGTTACGATCACCCGTTCTTCCGTTACGGCAACCTATCCCGCCCGCTTCATGCTGGTCGCCGCGATGAATCCCTGTCCCTGCGGATATTTTGGCGATCGGAACCGCCCCTGCCGTTGCACGCCCCAACAGATCCGCCAGTATCAGGGAAGGATATCCGGCCCGCTGATGGATCGGATCGACATCCATATCGAGGTTCCCTCCGTCCGCTACCGGGACCTGACGGCAAAAGAGATGGGAGAATCTTCCGCCGCGATCAAGGAACGGATCGAACAGGCCCGAACCATCCAGAAAAGCCGCTTCGCCGGAGACGGAACCCTGTTCAACGCCCGCATGACCGACCGTCAGATCCGGGTCGCCTGCACACTCGGCGAGGAGTCGCGTCAGCTCATCGAGATGGCCGTCGACCGGCTGGGGCTAAGCGCTCGCGCCTACACCCGGATCCTGAAGGTCGCCCGCACCATCGCCGATCTGGACGGCGGCGGTCCCCTCCATCCCTCGCACGTCGCCGAGGCCATCCAGTACAGAAGCCTTGATAGACCGGCCATTTAGTGGTAAGGAAAGAAGCATGGCTCATGTTCGAAGGATGTTTGTGTAGAAGGAGACGACTTATGGAAATCAAAATCATTCAGGCACCACCGGAAAAAAGGAAGGCGAAACCCACCGATGAATCAAAGCTGGGCTTCGGGAGGATATTCACCGATCATTTCTTCACCATGCCTTGGCACGAAGGCAGGGGATGGCATGACCCGCAGATCGAACCCTATCGGGCGCTTCAACTCGATCCGACGGCGATGTGCCTCCATTACGCCCAGGAGATCTTCGAGGGGTTGAAGGCCTACCGAGGGAAGGGCGGCGCCATTTTCCTCTTCCGGCCGATGGAGAACATCCGGCGGATGAACGTCTCGGCGGAGAGGCTCTGCATGCCGCAGATCGACGAGAACCTTTTCCTGGAGGCCCTGAAGAAACTCATCCTACTGGAAAAGGACTGGATTCCCCACGGCAGCGGGACCTCTCTTTACATCCGGCCGACGATGATCGCCTCGGAACCGGCGCTGGGAGTCCATCCCGCCCATGAATATCTTTTCTTCATCATTACGGGACCGGTGGGGGCCTATTATCCCGAAGGATTCAGCCCGACCAAGATCTACGTCACCGAGGAATATTTCCGCTCCGTTCCCGGCGGAACCGGCTACTGCAAGGCCGGCAGCAATTACACCTCCAGCCTCTATGCCGGCGAAATCGCCAAAAAAATGGGTTACACCCAGGTCCTGTGGCTCGACTCCATCGAGAAGAAATATGTGGAAGAGGTGGGAACGAGCAACATGTTCTTCCTGATCGGCGACGAGCTGATCACCGCCCCGCTGACGGGAACGATTCTCCCCGGGATTACGCGCGACTCCGTCATCCGGCTGGCCAAAAACTGGGGCGTGAAGGTGGCGGAGAGACGCCTGTCCATGGACGAGGTCATGAAAGCGATGGCCGCCGGAACGCTGCGTGAGGCCTTCGCCTCGGGAACGGCCGCGATCGTCTCCCCAGTCGGCCATATCTACTTCCGCGGGGAGGAACACGCCATCGCGGGCGGCAAGACGGGTCCCCTGACGGATCGGCTTTACAACGAGATCCTCCAGATCCAGTACGGGATGAAGGATGACCCGTTCGGATGGAGGATGAAGGTGTCGGATTGAGCGGATACATTATCCGATATTTCTCTTGATCCGGGAACTTGGAAAGGGAATCCACAGAGG
The DNA here is from genome assembly GCA_002424545.1 of Syntrophaceae bacterium UBA5619. Taxonomy (GTDB): domain Bacteria; phylum Desulfobacterota; class Syntrophia; order Syntrophales; family UBA5619; genus UBA5619. Next base: position 14,909 of record DIKL01000088.1, on the reverse strand, counting down.
TGTGGAAAGGGCTGTTCACAAAGCTGTTGATAGCTTTTGTAACTCTTCAAATGTCTCGATTTTCTACCGAATTGCACAAGGGGTAGGCAGTAATTATGTCAATAGATTTCAAATACTTACAAAAACACAATGCCATCCCGGCCATTTACGACTGTTTATTACGGGGTTATGAACCGCCGGAAAAAAATGTGCCGTTATCGCACTTCCGAAAAACCCTTTTTTCGGGCCTCAAAAGCGGTGTCCCCGGCATCCGGATCATCGGGTTGGCGATCCTGCTCTGGGCCGCGTTTTTGGTGTTCCCGGCATCGGAAGTCCTCGCCGATCCCCTCTCCCTGGAACAGTTGGCGGCCAAAATCCAGGAGGTCTACGAAAAGACGGCGGATCTGAAGGCCCGTTTCATCCAGGAGATCACGATCAAGTCGATGAAAAAGACCGATCGGGAAGAGGGAACGGTCTGGATCAAGAACCCGAAAATGATGTTTTGGGATTATACAAAACCGAAAGAGAAGAAGCTGGTCATCAACGCCAAAACGGCCTGGCTGTATGTCGCCGACGACCGGATGGTCTACGTCCAGAAAGCCGACGACATTTACCGGTCGCGAATGGCCGTCAAATTCCTCTCCGGCATCGGCAAGCTCTCCGAAGACTTCCAGCTCCGTTTTGCGAAAGAAAATCAGCAAGATGCAGAGGGAAACTATCTTCTCGAACTGACCGCAAAGGAGAAGGGAAACGGCATCGACCGGCTGCACCTTACCATCGACGGAAAAACTTTCCAGATCCTCCAATGCCGTTTCAGCGACGAGTACGATAACATCACGCGCCTCCGCTTCAGCGATATCCGCACAAACACGGGCATTTCCGACAGGTTCTTCACCTTCAAACCGCCCGACGGCGTCGAAGTGGTCAAGATGCCCCAATAATCATGGTTGGAAGGCAAAATGGAGACACCTTCATGATCCGAATCGACTTTGGAAAAAACGAGCCCCCGGATGACGGACGGGAATGGCTGGAAACGGACGGAGGGGGCGGATACGCCTCGAGCACCCTGGAAAATCGCCACACGCGGCGTTACCACGGCCTGTTCGTGGCCAATCTCAAACAGCCGGAAGGCAGACACGTCCTCTTATCGAAATTGGAAGATTCCCTCGTTGCGGAAGGGGAGGAGTTTTTCCTTAGCTCTCATCTTTATCCCGGCGTTCTCTTTCCGACCGGTCCGCCGCGGCTCGATCATTTTTCCCTCGACCTCTATCCTCGCTTTGTCTATCGGGCAGCCGGGATGACCGTGAAAAAGTCGATCCTGATGCCCCGCGGGAAAGGGGTCTTGCTCATCCGTTATGACCTCGAACGATTCCCGAAGGACAGCATCCTTCGACTGAAACCCTTCCTGGCCTTCCGAGGCTATCATGACCTTGCCCACGAAAACCCCTTCCTGCGCGATCGGGTGGAGGGAATTGAAAACGGTTTCCGGATCGAACCCTATGAGGGAATGCCGCCACTCTTCATTCAGGCCTCCCGGTCTGCGCGCTTTATCCCGTCGCCCGTGTGGTACGGCCGTTTCCAATACACGCAGGAGCAGAAACGCGGCTTTCCGTGGGAGGAGGACCTGTTTCTTCCCGGTGTTCTGGAGGTTCCTCTCGAGAGAAAATGCACCATCATCTTCTCCGTCTGCTGCGAAGGAGACGCGATCCGGCGTCATGTCCTCAAAAATCCGGCCGCGACCTGGAAGACCGAGGTTGTCCGGCGGGGTCGCGACCAGGCGGCCGACAAACGACGGACCGGCGGATTCACGGGCGAGGATCAGGAGCATTTTCTCGCCCTGCTTAGCGCCGCCCGGTCGTTTCTCATCTCGACTCCCACCGGAAGGCCGGCCATCATCGCCGGATACCCCTGGTTCGGAATCTGGGGGCGGGACACGCTGATCTCGCTGCCCGGCCTCTGCTTCTGCACGGGCCGCATCGCGGAGGGAATCGAGATCCTGACGGAGATCGGCCGGCATGAGCGGGACGGCCTGCTGCCCAATACCTTTTCCGCGGACGGCGCTCCCGAGGCCTACAACACCGTGGACAGCTCGCTGTGGTATTTCTGGACCGTTCAGGAACTCCTGCGGAGCACGGGGGACAAGTCCCTGATCCATGAACGTTTCTGGCCCATCATGCAGCGGATCATCCGCGCGTTCATGAAGGGAACGAAATTCGGGATCGGCATGGACGTCCGGGGGCTCCTCCACGCCGGAAACGGTCAGACCGCCCTGACCTGGATGGACGCCAGGGTGGCGGACGTCCCCGTCACGCCGCGGAACGGTTCACCGGTTGAAATCAATGCGCTTTGGTACAATGCCCTTTGCTTTGCCCGCGATCGATCGGCGGAATTCGGCGAACCTTCGTTCTTCGAAGGCGATCTGCTGTTCCGTCTGCGCCATTCCTTCCGGGAAGCCTTCTGGAACCCACGGAAAAGCTGTCTCGGCGACCTCTTCCAGGACGGGCTGTTGGATACGGCGGTGCGGCCGAACCAGATTTTCGCCGTTTCCCTTCCCTTCTCGCCGCTCGACGCCGCGGAACAGGCCGCCGTCGTCCAGACGGTGCGGAAGAAGCTTCTCACGCCCTTTGGGCTCCGAACGCTCTCTCCCAATGATCCGGCCTACCGAGGCCGTTACCGGGGAAATCCGGCGGAACGGGACGGCGCCTACCACCAGGGGACCGTCTGGCCCTGGCTTCTGGGCGCTTTCGGCGAAGCGGCCCTCCGTGTCGCCGACGATCGGGAACGCGAAAAGGAAAACCTCCGGCAGTACCTCCGGAATTTTCTCCGTCCCCATCTGGCCGAGGCGGGGATCGGCAACGTCTCCGAGGTATTCGACGGAGACGCCCCCCACCGGCCCGGCGGATGCTATGCCCAGGCCTGGAGCGTCGCCGAACTGATTCGCCTCTATTCGCTTCTCGGAAAATAGGAGGAAAACTGTGACCCTGCACATCCTGATGTTCGGCTGGGAATTTCCTCCCCGGATGAGCGGCGGTCTGGGTACGGCCTGTTACGGGCTGACGGAGGCGCTGACCGGCCTCGGTCATCGGATTACATTTGTTCTGCCGCGTGATGGGGAGGCGAACGCCGCCCCGTTTTTGGACCTCCGCTCCGCCTCCGACATTCCGGTGTCCGACGCCGACCGGGACTTCGGCACGGAGACGCTCCTTCATCATCTGACGTTTCGCTCCTTTCCTTCGCTGCTTCGCCCCTATCTGCATCCGAGTCATTATCATACCCTCTACCTTTCGGAACGAAGGAGATCCCCGGAAACGGCAACCGTGTACGGCCCGGACCTGATCGCGGAGGTGCTTCGATACAGCCGGGCCGGGGGCATCCTCGCCCGCACCCTTTCTTTCGACATGATCCACGCCCATGACTGGATGACCGTTCCCGCCGCCCTGCTGGCCCGCCGGATCAGCGGCCGACCGCTCGTACTCCACATCCACTCCCTCGAATACGATCGAAGCGGCGAGGCGATCGACGAACAGATCTGCGCAGTCGAACAGGCAGGGCTGGAGAGGGCCGACCGGATTATCGCCGTAAGCCATCGGACGAAGCGGATGATCGTGGAGCGCTACGCCATTGACCCGCAAAAGATTCTCGTCGTCCACAACGCCGTCTCACAGGCGGAGGCGAGACGAACCGGTCGCGGCAAGGAATCCGGGAAGCGGAAAATGGTCCTCTTCCTCGGCAGGGTCACCTTCCAAAAGGGACCGGACTACTTCGTCGAGGCCGCGTCCCTGGTCCTCAAGGACCTTCCCGACGTGACCTTCGTCATGGCCGGCGAGGGGGACATGCTGGGACCGATGATCGAGCGGGTGGCGGAGCTGGGAATCGGAGACCGCTTCCATTTCGCCGGCTTCCTCCAGGGCGAGGAGATCGAACGGATATTCTCGCTGAGCGATCTCTACGTCATGCCGAGCGTCTCCGAACCGTTCGGCATCTCTCCGCTCGAAGCGATGCTGTATGACGTTCCGGTGATCATCTCCCGGCAATCCGGCGTTTCCGAGATTCTCAGGCATGCATTGAAGGTCGACTTCTGGGACGTCCGCGAGATGGCCGCCAAGATCATCGCCGTGCTGAAACACCCGGTCCTGGCTCGCGCGATGACGACACAGGCCCTCGACGAGATCCGGAAGATCCGCTGGGAAAACGCCGCGGAGAGGATCGTGTCGGCGTACCGGGAACTGGCCCCCGAATGAATTCAGGAACGGATTCAAAATCCGTCCCCGTTGCAGAAGAGAGCGAAAAGAATCCATGCCGAGCGTTTGTCTCTATTTTCAGGTTCATCAACCCCTTCGTCTGCGGAGATACTCCTTCTTCGACATCGGTCGTCTCCATGACTACGAGGACGAGGCGGAAAACCGGCGGATTCTGGATCGCGTCGCGGAAAAATGTTATCTCCCCGCCGGCGCCCTGCTGCTGCAACGGATCGAAGAATATGGAGGATCCTTCCGGTTTGCCTTTTCCATTTCCGGACTGCTCCTCGACCAGATCGAGCGGCATCGGCCGGATGTGTTGGAGGGATTTCAGCGACTGGCCGCGACGGGATGCGTCGAGTTCCTCAATGAGACCGACAGCCACTCGCTCGCCTTTCTCTTTTCGCCGCGAGAGTTCAAGGCACAGGTCATCCGCCACCGGGAGCGGATCCGCTCCCTCTTCGGACAGGAAGGGTTCACCTTCCGCCATACGGAACTGATCTACAGCGACGCCCTCGCGGCGGCGGTGGAGCGGATGGGCTACCGGGCGATGCTCGCCGAGGGAACCGAGAAAATCCTCGGTCGGCGAAGCCCCAACCGGGTCTACCGTCCGGCCGGCTGCGCGAAGTTGAAGCTTCTGTTGAGGAACTACCGTCTGTCGGACGATGTGGCCTTCCGTTTCGCCGACCGCAACTGGCCCGAATATCCGCTCACCGCGGCCAAATACGCCCACTGGATCCACCGGATCCGCCGGGAAGAGGCGGTCGTCAACCTGTTCATGGACTACGAAACCATCGGCGAACACCAGTGGCGGGAGACGGGAATCTTCGACTTTTTTCGGGCGTTGCCCGGCGAAATCCTCCGCCATGGGGATTTTCGTTTCCAGACCCCCGCGGAAGCGGCGGCAACCCATGACGCCGCGGGCGAAATCCACGCTCCCACCTTCATATCCTGGGCGGATGACGAGCGGGACACAACGGCCTGGCTCGGCAACGCCATGCAGCGGGACGCCGCCCGCAAGCTCTACGATCTGGAGCCGGCGGTCCGCGGGCGGAAGGACAAAAGGACTCTCCGGAACTGGCGGATGCTGCAGACATCCGACCATTTCTACTACATCTGCACGAAGTGGTTTTCCGACGGGGATGTGCACCGCTATTTCAGCCCGTACGAATCCCCCTACGAGGCCTACATCAATTACATGAATATTCTCGACGATTTTTCCCAATCCGTGAAACATGCGAAGGAGCGCAATTATGACTGAAGCAAAGGAACACTACCTGTTTGAGGTGAGCTGGGAGGTCTGCAACAAGGTGGGGGGGATCTACACCGTCATCACCAGCAAACTGCCCGAGGCGACTAAGGCCTTCGGCGAGCGGTACTTCGTCCTCGGCCCGGACCTGAAGACCAATCCCGATTTCGAGGAAACGGACGAGGAATGCTGGAACGATGTTCGCGAAGGGGTGGCCATCAAGGAGATCCCCTGCCGGTTCGGCCGCTGGAAGGTCCCCGGCCGGCCCAAGGCGATTCTCGTCGGCTTCGGCAAGAAGTACAACCAGGACCAGCTCCTTTTCCGGATCTGGGAAGACTACGGCGTCGATTCCGTCGCCGGAGGGTGGGATTACGTGGAGCCGGTCATGTTCAGCTATGCGGCTGGCGAGGTGATCGAGACGATCTACAATATCGTTGTCCGCCCCCGGGGGCGGCATGCCGTCGCCCAGTTCCATGAGTGGATGTCGGGGGCGGGCCTGCTGGGCCTCAAGAAGCGGGTCCCCGAGATCGGCACCGTCTTCACCACGCATGCCACGATGCTCGGCAGAACGCTGGCATCCTCGGGGATGGACATCTACACGGCGATGGATCACATCTCGCCGCAGCGGGAGGCCGGCGCCCACAACATCACGGCAAAATGTTCGATGGAAACGGCGGCGGCCCGCGAAGCGGACTGTTTCACCACGGTCAGCGAGATCACCGCCACCGAGGCCAAAAGCTTCCTCGGACGCGCGCCGGACCTGATCACCCCGAACGGCCTCGACATGGAAAACATCCCCGACCTCGCGGCCGACCGCGCCGGGGCCCTGAAGTCCCGGGAAAAACTGCTCGCCGCGGCGGCCCGATTCCTGGGCAGGGAGGTTCCCGCCGACACCACGATCATGACGATCTCCGGGCGCGGCGAATTCCACAACAAGGGTATCGACCTTTTTCTGGAAGCCCTCGGCCGCCTGAACGAAGAAATGCGGCCGGATCAGACCATCCTCGCCTATCTGTTTGTCCTGAGCGGATACACGGATCTGATCCCCTCCCTCAAGAGCGACACCGTCCCGCCCGACCCGGCGAATCCGCCCATCTCCACGCACCGGTTGCAGAACGAGGCGTTTGACCCCATCCTGCAGACCTGCGAGCGCCTGGGCCTCCGGAACCTTCCCCAAAACCGGGTCCAAGTCATCTTCATTCCGGCCTACCTGAACGGATACGACGGCCTGCTGAACATCCCCTACTATGAGGCCCTCGCCGGCTGCGATCTGGGGGTTTTCCCCTCCTATTACGAACCCTGGGGGTACACCCCCCTGGAAAGCGCGGCCTACGCCGTCCCGACGCTCACGACGGATCAGGCCGGTTTCGGTCTCTGGGCGCAGAAGGTGGCGGGCGAGTGCAACGGGATCATCATGCTCAGGCGCAGGGGACAGCCCCCGGCGGTGATCACGGAAAACATGCGCGGCATCTTTACGGATTTCCTCGGCCTGAGCCAGGACGAACTGCAGTGCATGCGCGTCAACGCCCGCGCCGTCGCCGGCCGGGCCAACTGGAAGGATTTCTTTCAGAGCTACCGGGAAGCCTACGGCCACGCGCTGTCGGCCTCCAAAGCCCGCGCGGAGAAGTTCGCCGGGGAGGACCTGAAGGCCGAGCTGAAGCACACCTTTGCCGGGGCGGTTTCCGTCTCCCCCCATTTCCGGACCTTTACGGCGGTCGCCAACCTTCCCCCGCAAATCGAACGTCTCCGCGAGCTGGCCCATAACCTCTGGTGGGCGTGGAATCCGCTTGCGCGGGAACTCTTTTCCGCATTGGACCCCAAATTGTGGGCGGGGATCGGCAACAATCCCGTCCGGATGCTGGAAACCGTCTCCCGCAAGCGCCTTCTGGAGGCCTCCGAGAACGCCAGCTACATGAACCTGTACCGTCAGACTCTGGACCAGTTCGACCGCTACATGGGGGACCGGAATCCGTCACCGCTGATCGGACCCATCAACGGCCTGAAATGGCCGCAGCCGGTCGCCTACTTCTCCACCGAATACGGCCTTCACGATTGTCTCCCCATATACTCCGGCGGTCTCGGCACCCTCTCGGGCGATCACCTGAAAACGGCGAGCGACCTGAACATCCCCCTCGTCGGCATCGGGCTTCTCTACAGGAACGGTTTTTTCAAACAGACGATCGACCGAAACGGACGGCAAATCGCGGAATATGCGGAAAACGATTTCTCCAGCATGCCGTTGGAAATCGTCCGGGACGACCGCGGAAACGCCGTACAGATCTCTCTGGACCTACCCGGAAGGACGCTCTTTGCGAACATCTGGGAGGTCCACGTGGGGCGCGTCTCCCTCTACCTGCTGGACACCGACACCTCGCGGAACACGCCTCAGGACCGGCGGATCACCGAACGCCTCTACTGCGCCGAGCCGCGGACGAGGATCGAGCAGGAGATTCTGCTCGGGATGGGAGGCGTCCGGCTTCTCAAGAAACTGGGAATCCGCCCCCATGTCTATCACATCAACGAGGGGCACTCCGCCTTCATGCTCTTCGAGCGGATCGGTTCGCTGATGAAGGAGGAGGGGCTCTCCCTCGACGAGGCCGCGGAAATCGTTCGCGGAAGCACCGTCTTTACGACCCACACCCCGGTGGAGGCCGGAAACGAGCGGTTCAGCCGGGAGCTGATGGAATACTACTTCTCGAATTTCGTGAAGTGGACGGGGATCTCCTGGTCCCAGTTCTGGGAGCTGGGGAGAAAGGAGAGCGACGAGGGGAAGTCCTTTTTCATGACGATCCTCGCATTGAAGATGTCCCACAAAAGCAACGCCGTCAGCCGCATTCACGGGCAGGTTTCCCGGCGGATCTGGCGGGAGGTCTGGAAAGGGTTCGACGAATCGGACATCCCGATCGGCCATATCACCAACGGCGCCCATGTGCTCTCCTACATCGCCCCCCGGATGAAAACATTGCTGGACATCTACCTCGGATTGGACTGGGACCGGCACATCACCGATCCCGAACGCTGGAAGCGCGTCCAGGACATCCCCGACACCGCCCTCTGGCGGACCCGGTACGAACTCAAGCAGAAGCTGATCGACTTCCTGCGGGAAGACCTCTCCCGGAACTGGGGCAAATACGGCTACTCGAAAACCTGGCAGGAGGAGCTCTTCTCCAGCTTCAATCCTGCAGGGCTGATCATCGGCTTTGCCCGCCGTTTTGCTCCCTACAAGCGAGCGGACATGATCCTCTCCGATCTCGACCGACTGGACCGGATCCTGAATCACCCCACGCGTCCCGTCCACATCGTCTTTGCTGGCAAGGCCCATCCGAACGACGAGATGGGGAAAGATCTGCTCAAAAAGGTGACCGATGCCTGCCGGAACGACCGGTTCCGGGGAAAGATCTTCTTTGTCGAGGGATACGACATCCGCATCGCCCGCCATCTTGTCCAGGGGGTGGATGTCTGGCTGAACAATCCACGGCGGCCGCAGGAAGCGAGCGGCACGAGCGGCGAGAAGGTGGTGGCCAACGGCGTCCTCAACCTCAGCGTCTCCGACGGCTGGTGGGTCGAGGGATACGACGGGACAAACGGCTGGACCGTCGGACCCGTCGTGAAGGGGCTCCGCGAAGAGACGGCGAACGCCGACGAGGAGGATGCCCAGTCCCTTTACTCGCTCCTGGAAAACAATGTGATCCCGCTCTTCTTTGACCGGGAAATGTCGGGAATCCCCGACAAGTGGATCGCCATGATCAAACGGTCGATGCAAACGCTCATCCCCCGCTTCAACACGGATCGGATGCTCATCGAATATTTCCGCGATCTCTATCTCCCGACGTCGCGGCGGGAGCATCAGCTCCATGAGAACGCCTATCGCATGGCGCGGGAACTGGCCGACTGGAAGAGGAAGATCCCCATGAGATTCTCCTCCCTGCGGCTGATCGAGGTCATCATCGAGGGAATCCAAGGGGATACGATCCTTGTGGAACAACCTTTTGACGTCAGCGTCCGGATCGATCCGGGAAAACTGGAGCCGGAAGAGATCCTTGCCGAGCTCGTGATCGGAAGGAAAGACGGCGGCGGCTTTGTTGAACCGCCGGAGTATGTTCCGCTCGTGCAGGCCGGACGGGACGCGGACGGCGTCCTGACCTTTTCCGTCTCCCACACGATCCGGCAGAGCGGCGCCTATGCCTACGGCATACGGGTCCTCCCGTTCCATTCGAATCTGGCGACCAAGCAGGAAACAGGGCTGATCTATTGGGGGTAAGCCGACCCATTCTTCCCCGCTGCCCGGGTTGTATGAGGGATGATCCGGACATCGGCAAAGGCCGTCCCATTCCCGAGGAGACGGGCATCGGCCCGGCGGCGTGCCACTACCGCCGGTGGATGAACCAGAGGATCAGCGTGAGAACGACACTGATCAGGATGCTCGTCGCAAGCGGAAAGTAGAAGGAGACGTTTTTCCCCCGCCAGAAGAAATCACCGGGAAGCCTCCCGAACCAGGGGATTTTCCCGGCGAAAATCAGGACCAGACCGATTCCCGCGATCACAAGGCCGATCACGAGCAGAACGCGGCCGATCCCGGAAAAGTCAGGCATCGTCTCCACCTCCGATCGATTCCCAGGCGAAGGGCTTTTCCCGCGCGAAATCCGGGTTCAGCGCCCGCTCGTCGACCTGCTGCGTATGGATCTCCTCGAAGCCCAGATCGAGCGCGGCGTTCACCACACGTTCGTACTCCTCCTTCGTCACCCGCCGTCCGAGAAGCGGATCGCCCGCCACCGCCGGAATCGGCGTGTACTGGGCCATCAGACTGAGCGGAACAGCCGGGGAGATACGCTCCCGAATCATGTTGAGGACCGCCAAACTGTTGTCGATCCTTCCCGGCAACACGAGGTGGCGGACCAGCACGCCGCGGCGGGCAATGCCGTTTTCGGTCTCGAGGCCGTCGCCGACCTGGCGGACCATCTCCTTCAGAGAGGCCAGCGCATGATGCGGGTAGTCCGGAACCCCGGAGAGGCGGGTTCCTTCCTCCGCCAGGCCATATTTAAAGTCGGGCAGGTAGATATCGACCGTCCCGTCCAATAAACGGATGATCTTTTCGCGTTCATACCCGCCGCAGTTGAAGACGAACGGAACGCGCAGTCCCCGCTCCCGGGCGATCCGCAGCGCCGCCATGATCCCCGCCACGTGAGGCGTCGGCGTGACCGGCTCGACGTTATGGCACCCCCGCGCCTCGAGATCCAGCATAATCCTGGCCAGCTCTTCCGCGGTGACCGGCCTGCCCGCCGGGGAATGGCTGATCTGAGCATTCTGACAGTAGACGCACCTCAGGTTGCAGGAGGAAAAGAAGATCGTTCCCGCGC